>CAZTMQ010000085.1:0-2503 GCA_964615385.1 uncultured Methanosarcinales archaeon | reverse complement strand
AAAAAATAAAACCTACTGCAATGAATCCTCGCCAACAATGGTGATTTGCGCAGTTTTAGTACCATCTCTCGTATCGGAAGGAAGTTCAACCATGTACATCAGATACAACTCATCTTCCGTGTTTGTTGGACTGAAATTATTGCAAAATGTATAGTTATGCTCCGCCAGTGAAAAATTTGTAAAACTATCTACAAGTCCATCAAGACAAGAAATGGGATCTTTGTTTTCAGCTGAAAAATACAAACTTCCTTCTCCCGATGACGCATCCACAAAAGCAGCACCAGTGACATTTGAACTTATTGTTAAGTTTACGTACTTATTTCCAGTATTCTCTAAAACCATATAATCTGGAAAGGTTCCTGTACAGGTACTATCCGGGTCTTCTTGACTTTCACCATTAGAAGCATTACTAATATAGGTAATTGTTTGACTATTATTGAGCCCACAAGTTCCAAAATTAACAGCATCATCAGTTAAAGTTATCTCAGTCAAAGCAGAAATTGTTAATTGAGTTGTTCCATTTGCACTAGATGCATAACCAACAATCCCACTTGGCATTGAATTCAAACTGATTAAAGTACCACCGATTGAAACAACAATTGTTAACACAAGCAAAACCGCAAGTGCCCTATTTGATAATTCTTCTGGCATTTTTTCACTCTCCATTAACTACATTTAAAGATACTATTCCTGCACTATCATCCTTTTTCATTTTTTCAAGGGTTTCTGGCGAAACAACAGTCATTGAAACTACCCCTTGCGTGCTTTGCTCCGTTGCAACAGGAGCTAATCTTGCTGAATTCGCTCTTGTTAAAACCAAAAAGGTTCCCATCAACGAGACAAACACAAGCACCACCATAAGAATCGCCACAGTCTTTTTGTCAAACTCCAATTACATCACCTTTAAAAGTATTTTTTTTCTCAACTATTTCTCAACTATACAACAAAATCGTTTTTAGGATAGCAAGTATTTAAACTTTTCTTTTTTTAGAAGGTGTGTGGGAGAGGGGATTTGAACCCCTGAACTCACTAAGAGACTGGATCTTGAGTCCAGCGCCTTTGACCTGGCTTGGCGACTCCCACGCTTAAAAAAGAAAACCAAATCATTTTTATAGTTTGTGATTTTCTGCAGTTATACGTTGCCACATAATGAAAGGATGTGTGAAAAGATGATTGATAAAAAGATTAAGGTTCAAAAAAAAGAAGATGGATGGATTGAATGTAATGCCACTCTTCAGATGATCGGAAAGCCTAAAGATTATCTCGTAGAATCGATGAACAAGATAATAGCCGGGATAGAATCTGAGGATAAAAAATATGCAATTTTTGAAAAAGAATTTTTTGATGGCGATGAAAAAGAAAACTATCTCACTTATGTTTGTGAACTTAAGATGCTTTTTTCAAAGCCTCTTGATATAATTGATTTTAGCTTTGATTACATGCCTTCTACAATTGAGGTTGTGGACCCTCCTAATATCAGTTTTGAATCGGCGGAGTTTAGCGCGTTTATTAATGAGATGCTTATTAAAAACCATGACTTAAATATGCTTGCTAAAACCCTAAGTAAACAGGGAACAAGGCTTTTTGAAACTCAAAATGCCCTGCTTAAAAATATAACATTCTTAAGCATAACGCATGGCCAAAGAAGTATTAAGCAGATCTCAAGAAATGCAGGCGTTGATGAAAAATTTATGGAAAATCTTTTAAATAAGATGGTTGAAGAAAAGAGCTTAGTAAAAAATGGAGATGAATACTCAGTCAGCCAAGATTTCGGAAAAAGAGCTAAAGAATAGGATTGAAGCCTTGCTTTTTTCGATAGGAAAATCTGTTGATGCTAGTTTCATCTCTAAGATGATCAAAGAGAAAAATTTAGAGTTGATAAAAAAGGCACTTGAATCCTTGAAAAGTGATTTCTCTGAAAATGAGGTAATGGTATTAAACAATGAAGGAGATAACTGGCATTTGACGGTCAGAGAAAAATATATCAATTATGTCAAAAGGATAATAACTGAAACCCAATTTCCTAAATCTTTGACAGAAACTATGGCCGTAATTGCATGGAAAGCACCGGTTTTACAATGCAGTGTTGTCGATATTAGGGGAAATAAATGTTATGACCACATTAAAGCCCTAGAAGAATACGGTTTTATTAGAAAAAGCAAAAAGGGAAATAGTTATCTACTAGAATTAACAAACAAATTTTTTGAGTATTTTGATGTTTCAAGCCAAGAAGAGCTAAAGCAAAAGCTTAAGGATTCAGGGATTGATGAGAAGAATTTTAAATTTGATGAAAGCTCAAATGAAGCAGATGATACAAAACAAGGCAATATTGAGGAACACGTCTGAGCCAAACAAAAATTAGAAAGAAATATCTAATCACCATATTTCTGCCTAAAGGATTCTTAACTCTCATTATTTAGTTATTTTCTAAAACCCAATTTAAGAAGGGTAAAACCCTTATTTTTTTGCCATCAACTTTTAATTCTTCAAGTTGCTCAAAGGT
>CAZTMQ010000084.1:0-2538 GCA_964615385.1 uncultured Methanosarcinales archaeon | reverse complement strand
AGATTAATAGAAGAAGGTTATTTTGATGCGCCGTGTGCAGTTTTTATATATGATAACACTTATTTTCCGCTTTCAGAATATGATGACAAAACACTTAAACTTCTAAATAAGTCTCTAGAAGTTCTTCAAATTCAGAGTTATGATGTAACAAAAAAAGATAATCTAATCAGCTACAGCGTTTGCAGATAGCATTAACAGATAAGTAAAATTCATTTTTACACTAAAAGAACCATGTATCCAAGCGATGCCTAAGTCAAGCTTTTCAAAAATTGGGGAACTACCTTTTGTTTATAAAAACTTGGGCTAATCAATAACATTCAAGGATTGAACAAAAAAAATAATAGTATTCTATAAGAAACATTAAATATTTAAAACATATGCAAATGAGCATTCAAACATTAGATAAATATTATAAAAAGAGCTATTAAATAAATGCCAAAGGTGACCAATGTAAAACACGTTTAGTAGACAGATAGAATTTGTTTTTATTTTTACTACTTAAATAATAAGAAAACTGGCGTAAGAAAACTATATCGCATTAGCAACTTATAGTTTAAAGGTGGGAAAATTCAAACAAATTAGAACTATCGGCTACTTTAATTTGATATATAAAATCTACACAGGGTAATCATCAATGGAAGTTAAAAAGGAGGGATCTAAAAATATTTTGAACGATTTTGCTTTAAATAATAAAGGATTATCTTTCAAGAAAAATACAGCAAATGAACATTCTGGCGAAATAATTGGTAATAACTCTAGATCTATTAAAAAAAATCAATATGCCGTTGGTTTTTTGCCTTTGATTACTAACAATAAGCTTTTGTTAATCCGAATTTTAAACACGCTTTTAATTTGTATATTCTTTTCAATGTTCTTTAATCCGCAGGTCTTTGGTTGGGACGAAGCCTGCTATATTTCTAATTCTTTTAGAATACAAGGTAAAACAACTATATTTGAAAACATAAGGCCTGTTTTTATTTCTATTACAGGCCTATTATTTGGTGATAATATTTTGGCATTTAAGCTATTTTCCTTCATTCTCATTCCTGCAACGTACATTTTAGTATCCTTTATTATTGAGAACGGTCTTAAATACAGGTACAAAAAACAACCATTTTTTTACGAACTTTATTTATTATTTGCGTTCATGGCATTTATCCCCCTTTATGATTACGTTGGGCTTTTTATGGTTGAAATTTTCTCTGTTTTTATTTCATTTATCGCTCTGATTATATTGTCAAATATAAGATTGGATAAAGCAGATAAAAAAGATAGTAGGTTAGCGTTTTTGTCAGGAGTCTTTTTTGCCTTACTCGCTTTTGCTCGTTATCCCTATCTTATCTTCTTTCCCATACTGGCAATATATTTTGTGTTATTTACAAAAAAGGGTAAGATAAAACTGCTATTTCATTTCATCTTAGGCTATTTTATTTTGTCTGCGCTGTTTTTATTTTTCTTGAAATTATTTTTGGGGATAGGCATAGTAAGTTCTTTGGTGGATGCATTTTTTGCAGTTGAAAACGAATACGCCTATCTCTATAGTGGCGGTATATTTTATTATCTTAAATCGCTTATCTTTATATCTCCAATATTTTTTGTATTTTCCATAATCTCGATTTTCGATCTCTTATATCTATTGATTACTCATTTTTTTATTAATAAGGATATTTTTTCCAACAAAGTCAAAAGAATACGTCTGATCTTAGGGTTTCTATTCTTTTTTAATTTGCTGACTTATACCTTTTTCACACACAAAGAAACGCGATTCTTGATGTATATGTTTTTCTATTTGGTATGCCATTTTGCAATATTTGCAGGCTCTATAAGTCCAATGGTCCAAAAGGAAAATCGTTTGGGAATCAGAGGACCAAAGAAAAAAATTAGAAATAACTTACATTATGTTTTACTAAGTTTATCTCTCATTTCAACCATTGCCACTTTAGTCTTCTCATCCGGATTCATCTCAGATATTTCACATCGCATAAAATATAAAGAAGACGTATCTACATTCCAACTCGAAGATAAAGGCAACTATGTGTATTTTGTTCCCGACCCCAGGTATTCAGTTCTGAATTCAGATAAAAAAATTAACGCAATATATTCTAGTCCCTATTCTCTTAATAAGCAGTTAAACCTTTTTATAAAAGGCGAAGGTGAATTAACTAAAGAAGGCTACTTTGAAGCTCCCTGCGCAATATTTATAATTGACCATAGCTCATACTCTATTTTGCCTCAGGGTAGTGAAACTCGCAAAATTTTAGAAGATGCAATTGAGCTACTTGAAAAAAATAGCAGAAATATAACCTCTAAAGATTCTCAAAGAATATTTTACGAGCTCTGCAGATAAAACTATATGGTGACATTGGACCAATGCTTATTTCAATTTACCTTTGTTTACATTTTTATGATTAATATTGCCGAGTCGCAGAGAATCAATGAATAATACCAAATTATTCATTAAAAATAACAATTTAAGATTTCGCTTTCTAAAATAGCCTCCAATTAAGAGAAAATTATATAAATAATACGTATCTACTG
>CAZTMQ010000083.1:0-2648 GCA_964615385.1 uncultured Methanosarcinales archaeon | reverse complement strand
AAGCTTTCAAGAAAAGAAAAACAGCTAATTGAGGAGCTTGATAAATTGAAAGAATAAAAAAATGGTGTGAAATTAACAAAAGTTATTAAAAATCATTAAAGAGTTATTTTTATTTCATTTTCTTTTTTGATAGATTTGACAATTTTCTCATTCCTTTCTGGATGTAACCTAGAGTAGCAGGAATTGATTGAATTCCTTCAGCAGGAAGGATTCTATAAACTCTAAATAACATTTTATCCGTTCTTATCTTTTTAAATTCCCTGACATCCTTGATTAAGCTAAAGAAAATCAAGAAACATGCAGTTCTAAAAATAGCTGTTATCAAAAACATCATTTTAAAGGGATTGAAAAAAGTTTTTTGAAAGAAAGTAAAGATAAATCCTGATACAATTGCACCAATTGCAGCCCCCAGTACTGATGCAAAGTTAAACCATGAAATAACAATGGTTCTGTTGTTTGGCTTTGAATATTCAAACAGCAATGTTACAGAAAAAAGATCCCATATCGCCCAACCAAGTGTAATAAAACCATCAAATATGAGAAGTAAAATAAAATCTTCAAAAAGGTACCATGAAAAGTAAAATAATGATATTGTTAATACGCCAATCATAAGCATCTTTGCATGTCCAAATTCATCTCCCAATTTACCTAATGCTTTGCTCACACTAAACTTTACAAAAACTTCTGCTAAGGAAAAGGCTATGTATTCAATGTAATTAAATCCTAAATTTTTCAGTTTATATTCTGCAATATATGGTGCGCCTAGAAATACTGAAAACATAAAAAGCCCTGAGAAGAGTATGAGAAGTTTTGTTTGTTTTGAGAAAATCCCTTTAGGCAGGAGTATTTCTTTAAAGCTATACTTTTCCTCATTGGTATTAGTGACCACTACATCATTTATTTTTCTTAGAACTAAGGAATTGTAAAATCTTGAAATAAATGCAATTGTAAAAAAGATTACATAGCTAATCGTTTCACCATCAAAACCATATATTGTTTTGTTTTTCAGCGTTTGTATCATAAAGCTTGATAAAAACAATGTGACAAATAAAGTAAAATTTACAATTCTGTTACGATAGCCAAAATATCTTCCTCGATCACCATCATCAATAAAGCTCCCAATCCAGCTATACCACACAGGCCCTGAGATTGAACCAAATAAGAAATACGCCATAAAGCTAACAATAAATATCCAGAAATTATTGTTAAATACTCCTGCGAAAAGCATCGCAATCCAAGTTATTGACTGCAGCAATACAAGCATAGAAACTATTTTTCGTCTGCTTTTGAAAATATTTAGAAAAAAACAAGATAGCAATTGGCCAAATGCGGAGAGAAATCTTGGAATTGAATAAATATAGCTCATAAAAACACCCGAAAAGCCTAGGTGAAGGGCATAAGCCGGAACATAGACCTCGCCAAGACCATACATTATAGAAAACAAAACTCCATCTAGTAAGAATCTATTTAAGATTGAACCATTTTGGCTTTGATTTGCAGATGCTTGCTTTTCCTGTGTAAAAGTCATGTCTGGATTAGTGTTTTTAGAAGTATTTTGCTGAATTTCTTCGCTATCTTTTAAGTGTTCTTTATTAGTTTTAACAAACACTTTATTGTTCTCATCAGCCATAAGTGCCATTGGCTAAAAGAAATAGATTATAAATATTGCCTTTTTAAAGCACTTATAACAATAAAGAAATAAACATATTAAAATTAAAGTAATGTTTTATTTCAATTCAGAAGAATCGTTGTTTTTCAACAGAGATATTTGGATCTCTCCGAATTCAGCTTCTTGGTCAAGCCTTACTACCTGTTGAAAATCTAAGTGAAGCAACGGGATAAATGTGTAAATCACATCCTCTCTATTAGGAGATTTAATAATATCTGAAAAAAATATCTTTTGCTTTTTTTTAAATACAGATTGGATACTTTCATAAACCGAGATGATTATAGATTTCAAATTTTTTTCTTTATTGGGCACAAATATCCGTTCTTCTTTAGAGGAAATTTTATTTTGCCTTCTATCCCTTACCTCAAGAGCTTTATCCAGTGCCTCAACCAAATCTAGAATTGATATCTTCCTGCTCCTTGGCTGGGGCGTTCTTAATGTTAGAAAAGGGAGCTTCTCCCTTTCTTCTAAAGGAAGATTTTCGATGTATTCTCCCGATAAAAAGTCACCTAACTCGCCGGAAAGTAGTTCATCATATTCGGTTTGGGTTAAAGAGCTTATTAGGGCATCAAAGGCGTTTATGTCGTTTTCTACAAGCCTGTTTGATTTTATGCTTAAAAGGATTGCTGATGCAAGTATAACTTTGCCTGAAACCCTAAAATCCATCTCTTTTAATTTTTTCACCGCTTCAACGTATCTTTTGGCAATTATACTGACATCCACATCCCATGGGTCTATGTTATCATCCTTAATAAGTTTCATAAGGATATCCTTCCAATCAATCTCATCCTTATCTGTCAAAACATCGTATATAAAATCAATTGGGCTTTTGGTTTCTATTGTGCCTGCTACTTTAGTTCCAGCAATCACAATTTCCCCGCCCTTTTTATCTTCAATATCCAAACCCTTAGACACGGCCATTCTAAGATTGAACTAAAAACCTTTCTTTATATTTCTTTCTAAAAACAGCTCACCAAAC
>CAZTMQ010000082.1:0-2711 GCA_964615385.1 uncultured Methanosarcinales archaeon | reverse complement strand
CGCTCTATATACTGAGACGTTTTTTGGCAACGCAGAATCATCAAATGAGGAATTTGGGAATTTTGGGGCGTAAATCCTTATCTCATGGCCTTCTTTTGCTAAGTAAGTAGCCATATTCAATACGAATGTCGTTACACCACTTATTTGTGGATGGAAAGCGTCTGAAAACACTGCAATTTTCATTTTTGTTAAGGAATAATTGTTTAGCTAGTTTATAATTATTTCTGAAATTTAGTAGGTAATTGCCTTGTTATTAGTGGATTGAATTATTTTTGACAGGGATTTTAGAAGGGTTTAGAGAGATTTTAGAAGGAATTTAAGGATAATTCAAGGAAGGGGTGGTGGAATTATTCTTGAACCCACCACTTAGGCGTATTGCGTAATTTTAAGAGTAGGTCTTTTTTAAGAGTAGCTTTTGTCTTATTTAGATCTTTTTGGTTTGGTTGTGTTTGGTTGTGTTTGGTTGTTATAGTTTGGTGATTATTTAATGCGGTTATTTGATATTGCATATTCCGTGCCTTTTTTTGAAGTAGAGATTATTTAAAAGGGTCTTTTTTTAATTTGTTATAATCATAAAAGAAAAAAATGATTAGAGTGTTATTTTTAATCGCTATATTTATAAAATGAGGATGCTTAAAGGTGATGGAAGTGCTTAACTTAAGGATTATGAAATGGCTTAAGAAGGATGAAAGGCGATTAGGAAAAGGTGTTTTGATGCTTTTGTTTTCCTTTGGCGTTTGATTATTTATTTTGTTTGTATTTGTCCGTTAGATTTTTTGAGAGGTTTTGAGATAGAGGTGTTGAAATGAAGAAGGCTAGTAAGGATTCTTTGGAGAAGGTAACGGTTATTATTCCTGCTTATAATGAGGCTAAGAGGATTTTAAATGTAATTATTCCTGCTTTGAGATGCAAGCTTGTTAAGGAGGTTATTGTGATTGATGATTGCTCAAAGGATAATACAAGCGAGGTTGTTAAGAGTGTTAAGGATAAAAGACTTAGGTTAATTAGACATAAGAAGAATACTGGCAAGACGCTTGCCCTAAAGGATGGGGTTGATAATGCAAAGACTAAGTATATTCTTTTTTTGGATGCTGATCTTTTAAATATTAACCCAAGGGATCTTGAAAGACTTATTATTCCTGTTACTTCTAAAAGGATTGATATAAGTTTATCTATTAGGAAGAATTCGTTGTGGATCTATAAGCTTACAGGATGCGATTTTGTTTCGGGTGAAAGATGCCTTCCAAAGGATTTTATGTCTGATTTGTGGATTAAGCCAAATATTGGGTTTGGGATTGAGGTTTTGATGAATAAAAAGATTTTGAAAAAGAAGATGAGGTTTGCAAGTATACCTTGCTCTTTTTCTAATACTATGAAAAAGGATAAAGAGGGATTTTTTAAAGGTATTAAAAGCGAGTTTAAGATGCTTGGACAGATTAATAGGGCTTTACCCTTGCCTATTGTTTTGTGGCAGTATTTTAGGATGTCTTGCCTTTCAAAGAGATATAAAAGGCTTTTGAGATCGTGACTTTTTACTTTAATTTATTGAATCTATATTTTTTTATATTATGTCCTTAAAGCAAAAGTAAGAGAAGAAGGATGCACAGACAAATGAGCTAGGATAGTAGCGAGATGATTCTAAGAATTTATGCAAAGATATTTATTTTATTATTGTTGTTGTGTGGGATTTAATAAAAGGATAGAAACTTTAATAAATGTTGTATCCTGCTCTTGTTCTTTGATGATTGCAATGGAAACTGAAGAATCAAAGGTTATGGATTTTGAAGAGAAGAAGGAAATTATAACGCAAAATACACACGAGGTTATTAACGGTGATAATTTGCAAGGGCTGTTTAATGATAAAAAAAGCCCTGTTTGTTATTGTGGATACGAGCCCTCAGGAGAGATTCATTTGGGGCATTTTGTTACTATTGGAAAGCTTATGCAACTTAAAAATGCAGGATGCCATGTGAAGGTGCTTTTGGCTGATTGGCATGGATGGCTTAACCAAAAAGGTGATTGGGATTACATGGCTAATCAGGTTAAGCAATGGCAGGCAGGCTTTGAGGCTGCGGGGCTTAAGGGCGCGGAGTTTGTAGTTGGAAGCTCTTTTCAACGAAAAGTAGAATACGTTGATGACATGATGCGAATTGCTGTTATGACTACTCTTAATAGGGCTCTTAGGAGCATGCAACAGGTTGCAAGGGATATTGATAATGCAAAGGTGTCTCAGGTGATATACCCTATTATGCAGGTTGTGGATATTAAGCATTTGGGTGTTGATATTGTAGAGGCTGGAATTGAACAAAGAAAGATTCACATGCTTGCTGTTGAGATTTTGGAAAAGATTGGTTATAAGGTGCCTGTTTTTGTTCATACCCCGCTCATTTCTTCGCTTAAGGGCCCGGGAAGTAAGATGAGCTCATCTGAAAAGGAGTCTTTTATTTCTATTAGGGATGATGATGAAGCAATCGTTAAAAAGGTTAATAAGGGGTATTGCCCGGAAGGGATTGTTGAGGATAACCCAATACTTCAGATTGCAAGGCTTATTGTTATTCCAAGGACTAATGATTTTTTGATTGAAAGGCCGGAAAAGTTTGGGGGCAATGTGCTGTTCAAATCCTATGAGGAGCTTGAAGGCGCTTTTAAGGAGAAGCAGGTTCATCCAATGGATCTTAAGGCAAGTGTTGGGAACTATCTAAGAAAGATAC
>CAZTMQ010000081.1:0-2803 GCA_964615385.1 uncultured Methanosarcinales archaeon | reverse complement strand
ACCTAGATTATCTAGTAATTGACTATGATGATCTGATAAAATTGTCAGGTAGCGGAGAGAAACAATATATGGATATCGGGCAACTGTACAGAGATCTAAAATCATTAGCGCAGAGGTACAATATAGGAGTATTAGTAGCCTCGCAATTAAATAGAGAGGCTATGCATAGTAAAGGGTCTGGATTGCAGAATACATCAGGAAGCATACAGAAAGTACAGATAGCGGATGTAGTAATTCATTTAGAGGACAGAGAAGCAGAGGGGCTGCTACTAAGAATTAAAAAATCTAGACGTGGGATAAAGAACAAAGATGTAAGCGTAGTACCTGATTTTGAGCATGGAGATTTGTTAGGGATCCCTTTAAGTAGTTTAAGCAATTACACTACCCCTTCATTTGAGGGATTAGAAGTCAAAGGGTTTTAAAAGGAGGTTATATGAGTAAAATTATAGTGAGTTTAGGAAACACCATCAATTTAGGTAATTATGAAAATTTAAAACTTTTTGTTGGTGTAGAAAAGGAAGTACCTAATGAAACTGTAGAAGACAAAACTGCTTTTCTAGAAGAGACAAAAGTATTATTTGAAATGGCCAACAAAGCTATAGAACTACAAAAAAATGAAATAAACGAGGAATCTAAAGTGGTAAAGTTTAATACTCCTACTATAAGGGGCTTCTAATGGACTGCAAAACTGAATGTCCATTCAAAGATATACGAAAAACGCTTATTGATAACAAAGCTCAGATAATGGTATTAATAGAGTCTGAAAAAAGTCTGTTGGTTGCAGAAGATATTCTCAGTAAGTTAATTACTTTTGTAGTCAATTCTACTGATTTAGCTAGAGAGGATTTATATTTCACAGTGTTGTATAAATGTGATGATGAGGCAAAGATAACCAAAACTAAATTAAAAAAGTGCTTTCCCATTCTTAGAGAAGAAATTGATATTTTAAAACCCAAATATATTTTTAGTTTTGGTCGGCAAGTAACTTCCACTATATTAGGAGCTGCTTATAACTATCTATCTCCTGTATATTCTCCAGAGTTAGCTACTACAGTGATACCTCTTTTTGATGGTTCTATTTATACCGAAAATGAGAGTCTTTATGAAGAAACTCTAAAAGAGTTGGTACGTATATTGAAGGAAGATAAAGCAATCAAAAGATTACCTACTAAAGTGTTATTGGAAGAAAAGGAGATATTAGAATTTATACAGCAACTTAGAAATAAACCCTATATAGCTTTTGACGTTGAGACTACAGGGTTAGACCCTTTCTCACCTGAAACTAAATTATTATCTATTGCTTTTGCTATTGATAATATAGGAGTGAGTTTTCCATTAGATTTAAGATATAAAGGGATGTCTTTAGTAGATAAAAATAAAATTCTTGTTGAATTAAACACTTTGTTTCAATCTCCTGATAGCATATTTATAGGGCATAATTTAAAATTCGATATTAAGATGTTGAAAATGTTAGGAGGTATAAATTTTACTGCCAACTTTATGGATACTATGATTGGGGGGTATATACTGGATGAAACCGCTATTTCTAATAGATTAGAGGCGTGGTTGCCTGTATTGGGTGTAGAAAATCATAAAGGGTTTGATTTTGAAAATGAAGAGTATAAAGTAGGAAACTTTGCAAATATGGCCGACATACAAGATCTATTAGTATACAACGCTAAAGACAGTCTAGCTACACTCTATTTAAACAAATATCTTCTTGAAAACATCCCTAACGAGCAGTTGGATGTTATGATAAACCTGCTAGATCTTACCAGAGCTTTAGTAGATGTAGAATTGAATGGAATCAGAGTAGATATCTCTAAACTAGAAGGCATAAAACAAAGTTTAGAAGCAGATATCAAGGAAATTTATGCCAGATTAATTACTAACCCTGATGTTATAGAGGCTGCTAAAAAATTAGATAAAGCTCCTGAAGAGATAAATTTTAATTCATCTAAACAGATAGGGGTTGTTTTTGAAGCAGGGCGCTACCCAATAATTGAAACTACTCCTTCTGGAGCTATAGCTACAGGTACTCAAGTGCTTCAAACTCTAATACTTCAATATGATATCCCATTCGTCAAAGACTTGGCAGAGTACAGGAAGAAAGCTAAGATATTGGAAGGTTTTATACTCCCCTATATTACTGGAGATGTTATAAAAGCAGATGGTAAGATACACTCTACATTCCATCTAACAGGCACAGTTACGGGAAGACTTAGTAGTAGTGATCCTAACTTACAACAAATCCCTAGAGGAGATACTGTAAAACAACTGTTTATCCCTGAAGAAGGGCATTACTTAGTAAATATGGATTATAGTCAAGCAGAACTTAGAGTAATGGCCATGTTAGCAGAAGACCCTAAACTCTTAAACGCATATAGAGAGGGTGTTGATGTTCATACCCTTACTGCATCTCTGGTGTACAATATTCCTATGGAGAATGTTACTAAAGAACAGAGACAGACGGCAAAAATGGTGAATTTTGCCATTATTTATGGAAGCTCTGCAAAAGGATTGGCTTATAGATTGAACAGACCTGAAGAAGAAATGCAGATGTTTATAGACCGATGGTATGCAGTATATGCGAATGTAAGATATTTCACAAACAAAGTATCCAATTTTGTAAGACAGAACGGATATGTAGTAACTCCTTTTGGGCGCAGGAGACATTTAGCTGATGTATTCTCCAGTAACGGGATGTTGAAATCAAGAGCTTTGAGGCAAGCAAACAACTTTATAATCCAAAGCACTGCATCTGATCTAACATTACTCTCCATTATCAAGATTCACGAGTATT
>CAZTMQ010000080.1:0-2816 GCA_964615385.1 uncultured Methanosarcinales archaeon | reverse complement strand
ACCAATCTCCATAAGTACCATTAAAATAAGATAACATATCAATTTTCCTGTCTGGAAACCCTACTTTGTTTTTTTCTAATTTAGCCTCAGTGATTTTTCCAACTACAAGATTATTCAGTTCATAATCTTTTTTAGCTTTGAGGGATATGTGCAAGTGTCCTGCGTACTTTATAGCGTTTCCACCTGTAACTCTATCTTCTACAACAGTTTTCCAACCCCGTGTTTCAAAAGCAGTTCTAAATTGATTCACAAAGATTATAGACACTGGAAGATCGCTAACATAATCTTCTAGTACAGCCAATGCTCCGCTAAGAACTCTAGCTCTTATAGCAATAGGAGCTTCTTTTCCTGCTTTAACATTTTCATACTGAGATTCCGTTGAGGTCAGAGCTACAGAATCTAATATAAAGAGGATTGGAATTTCAACAGGATCTTTAGAACGTCTGACCTCATCTAACATTTTTATAAACGTGGCAAAATATTCTTCCATAAATCTATCATCTTTTAACTGAATTAAGTGGCCACTGTCTATATATTTTTGTACATCTATACCTACCTGTTCCATTCTGTAAGATTCCCAATGCTCCGTGTCTTTGAGTACTACGAGCCCTCCCATACTTAACGCATTTTTAGCCACATTCATTGCTAAAGTAGTTTTCCCGCTACTTTCCCACCCGGATAGTTGTACCAAACTTCCTGTAGGAATACCTCCTTTTGGTAATAGTCCATGATCTATTGCAAAGGAACCAGTGGGGATTACAAACGAATCCCCACTCCTAGTTTTATATTTTGCCGCACTTTTAACATTACCTAAAGCTTCAATTATACTCAAAATAATTCCCCCTATTACTTATAATTCAGCAATTTATTTTTAAATGCATCTAGACTGGTTTTGTTTTTACCATTAGCCGTATTAACATCAGGAGGATTAACAAAGCCTACTTGAGTATTAGTTGCAGGTTTCTCAATAATCTTATTGTCTATAGGAGGCTCAAAACCTGTAGATTCTCCAAATCCTACACTATTTAAATCTTCCTTAGTAGCAGCATATACAGCATCCTCAATCTTGATATCATTATTTTTGATAAACTCTTTAGCCCCTGCTGAAGTTAGATCTATGTTATATGTTCCCTGTGTAGGAGTCCTATATACATCGAAAATATAAGTAGGGTACTTTGTCGAATAATCCTTAGTCATTGTAAGAAGAATCCCCGCTTGAGGAGAAATAACTTCAGGATTTTCAGCAATATAATCCAACAATTGATCTGCAACGTCTGTAGTGAGAAGAGTGTATTTTATGTCTATCGGAACCAGTGATCTTGTACCGGGATGTTCAGGATCCTCCTGATTCTCGTAATGTATTACTTTCAGTGCTACTCTGAGTTTGGCTACGGCTCTAGATGTAAGTTTAGAATCATTAACCTGAGCGATAGCATCGCAGAGGACACATTCAGTATTATCATCAATAAACCCTGTAGCTTTCTGCATAGTAAGGGTGGGGCATAGATATGTACTGAACTTACCATCTGTTTTATTTACAGTGTGGATTCCTATCAGAGGAAAAAGATCTTCTCCTTCAGGGATAATTCTTATAACTGCTGTAGGATTGTTTTTTGTAAGAAAAAGCTGCTTGGTGGAAAAAGTAGGTCTTTCAGCCTGATACTTACCTTTTAGTCTTGCTATTTTTTCCTGCAAAGATTCCATTTGCATGACCTCCTGATTAGTTTTCTCTGCCTAGCATTGTCGCCAGCATAACAGATTTTACTGAAAGTGCGTCTTTTAATCCTTTGAGTTTATCTGTTTCTGCCGTCAACTCCGCTATTTTCTGTTTTAGTTTTATAATATCTGGTTGACTCTTAATCAAAGCCTCTATAGTTGCCTCTGTTACTTTAGCTCCTGAAAGCTCCTTCTGTGTACGGATATCTATATACATCTTAGCTTCTAGTGCGGATAATTCCTCTTTGGCAGTCATTAAAAGAAAATCAATATGAGCGTATTGTAGGTTGGCTTTCATTATATCTCCTGACAATACATAAGCATCATCCTCCATTTTAGTTATTTTTGCAGCTTTTAGAAAATCATCCTCTTGACTAAAAAAATATGCCATGTAATTACCTCCTTTTTCATTATAGCATGTACTGGGATAACTGCTGTTACGTCTCTACTACACTAACATTACCAAACTCGAAGTTATACGTATTGTATCTCTGCTTACTATGATGCTCTAAGAAACTGTTATTGCTATCCCAAAAATCAATTACTAAAGCCCTGTCTTTACCTATCCTTTTTCTTAATACCCTACCTACCCTCTGTATGGTTTTTATAGGACTCATTCCTGCACCAGCTACGATAATACAATCTATACTGGTTATATTCAAGCCTTCATTCAGTATAGTAGAGGCTATGACTACCTTAGTTTTTCCCCGTTCAAAATCATCTATTACTGCCTGTCGTTCCTCAATACTGTGTTCTCCATAAATAAATGGAGCTTGTATATTATAAGAGTTTAGAAATTTATTAATCTCGTCTCCGTGTGCTATTCTGTCAACCATTATAATAATCTGCTTTTTAGATTCCAATAAAAGAGCAGTTAGATCTGCTACCGTCTGATTTCTAGCATTATTATAAATTATTAGCTTTTCATAAGCTTCTGTATATTCATAGCTGTTTTTAGGGTTTTTAATAGTAACCATATTGATATCGGCAGGAACTGAAACTCCAAACTCTTCTAATGTCTTAGAATCCATTTTTACTATAATATCTCCAAAAGCAGATAACATACTCATTACATCTACATCTGATCTATGTTTTGGAGT
>CAZTMQ010000079.1:1673-2896 GCA_964615385.1 uncultured Methanosarcinales archaeon | reverse complement strand
ACTAAGCCAACAGGTCCTAAGCCTGTCCCGTTTGACCGCTCCGGCACCCCCACTTAGGCGAAAAAGAAAAATTAATAATATAAATAGTTATCTAATTTAAGGGGCAATAATTAACTACTTTAATTATTTATTTTTGTGGTGTTTGGAGCTTTCCGTAAGTTGTTTTGGTGGCGATTAAATGGTTTAGTTGGCTAGCAATGGCTAAGTTTCATATATCATTGTTCAGATAGGTTGTTAGCTTGCAGGCAAATAGGGATAATAAGATGGATAAAAGATAGAAAAGAGTGATTAAATAGGTGAAAAAAATGAGAATAGGAATAATATCTGATACACATTCAAATTTCTCAGCAATAAGAAAGGCTTGTGAAATCTTTAGGGAAAATAACGTAAATACAATACTGCATTGTGGGGATATTACTTCCAGTGAGGCCTTGAAGAGCTTTAATGAATTTGAAGTGTATTTTGTGTTTGGTAATATTGATGTTAACAGAAATGAGCTTGAGAAAATATCAACTGAACTAGGCTTTCATTGCCTAAAAGAAGAGGGCGCGATTTTCTTGGGTAAAAAAAGAATAGCATTAATACATGGCGATAACAAAAAGAGGCTTTTGGAATTAATTGAACAACAGGAATTTGACATTGTTTTAACAGGCCACACTCATAAAAAAGAGGCATACCTTTTTGGCAAAACACTTGTTATTAATCCTGGAGCTCACAACCCTATAAATACTCTTAAAGAAAATAGGACTCTCGCATTATTGGATCTAGAAAAGCCACTCGTACCTGAAGATGTTGGTTTTATTTCCCTGGTTTAGCCCTTTACTTAATTAAAGCTAACTAAAAATACATCAAAATTATTTTTGAAGTGACAGCTTGGAAGTTTTGAATAAACCTAAAGACTTAAACCTAAAGACTTCAAAAATTAAAATAAAGAAAAATAAAAAAGAAACACAAAAACCTAAAATGCTTCAAATAGATAGAATAAGATAGAATAAATAAGATAAGAATATTGAGGCTTAAACCTTTAACAGTTTCTCCATTTTGCTTTTTTTCATCCTCAGGGGAAGGTAAAAGTATTGGGGCTTAAACCATCGAAGCTTTATTGTATCAAAAGTAAGATTCTTTTGTAAAATTCTTTAATAAAGAAAATTAGCGCCATTTTTTAATTATTTACCGTAATTCAATTATCTAGGAGAATCAGCACCACTTCTTAATTGCTTGCG
>CAZTMQ010000079.1:0-1573 GCA_964615385.1 uncultured Methanosarcinales archaeon | reverse complement strand
TCGCATAATCTTTTAATTTTACTTTGTTAAGGGTTGCATCTAAAGCCTGCCTTATGGCCTTTGCACCAAAGAGTGTTCCCATTGGATGGCCATGACAGCCTCCGCCAAATTGATATACTGCATTTATCCCAAAGATTTTGTATAATGCTGGAATATGCCCTGGATGAAGTCCTCCTGAGCTTACTGCAAGGGTTGGCTTAATAGCGCTCCAGTTTTCTTTGAGGGAATCCAACTCAATTTTATCAGCTTCAATTTCGTTGAATATAATCTTTACCTCAGACTCTGGGCCTTCCATCTTTCCCACGGCTGTTCCGATGTGCAGTAAATCCACACCTATAAGCCTTGAAATCTTTGCGATTACAAGCATTGAAATCCCATGTTTGGGGCTTCGGGTTAAAGCGGCATGCATCGCCCTATGAGCATGTATTACGAGCCCTCTTGAATTGTTCCTTAAGGTTTGAAGCGCACCAAAACCTGCTGTGAGAATATCTATCATTACTGTTTCGCCACCTAAGGATTTTACGTATTCAAGGCGATTTAGCATCTCAAAGGTTTCAGAAGTGATGTTTGCGAGGTAAAGCTTTTTTTCACCAGTTTTTTGCTCTGCTTTTCTTTTAAGTGCAAGGGTTTTTTTTACCCGCTCCTTGAACTTGTTAAACGACATATTTGTTAAATTTTCATCATCTTTAACTATGTCCATTCCACCAAGCCATGCTTCGTATGCTACCTTAGCATGCTCTGTAGGGCTTAAACCAACTTTTGGCTTTATTATTGTGCCAACAAACGGCCTTTTATAGACCGCAGTTATTGTCCTTAGGCCGTTAATGCCATAAAGAGGACCTTTGAATGATTCGAGATATTTGTGGGGGAAATAGATGTTTTCAAGCCTTAAAGAGTTGAGGATTTTCATTCCAAAAATATTGCCTGCGATAGCAGACAATAACTGCGGAACGTTTCCAGGCTCAAAAAGCTCTAGGGGGTAAGCGATGCGTATCCTGTACGTTTTTGAATTAATTTTTTCAAGTGAGTAAACTTTTGGAGAGCGTTTTTTTTGGATTGATTGAGTTAGTGTAGATATGTCTGTCCAAGTTCCAATTGAGCTTTCGGCTGCGATTTGGGAAGAAACTGACTCTATTGAGTTTGGAGATTTTGGTGAGACTATGTAATAGCAGATTAGTTCCTCTTTCTTTGGCTTGTATTTTAGGTCTATATATTCAAAAGATTTCAAGATTTACCACCTTTATTTTTTCGTTATTTTGAAAACATGACATAATATTTGCCAAGCATTTGCTAAGCAAGCTAAATCTTTCCTAATTGCTAATTCAACTGAATTTCCGTCAATCTGATTGAATTTATTTTTTGGCTTTATAAATTTTGCTTTGCTCTCCTATTTTAAAAAATTGATTTTTTAGCTGATTATTTTCTGGCTGATTAAATAAGAACTACAAAAGGGATTATTTCAAAGAATGCTTTTTCTAAAGGATGTTTGGATTGCGAAGTCTGCTTGATTAAAATTTTTACGCAGGATATTTATGGGGTTTTTAGGTAAGAAAATTTAGATTGGAGACTTAGA
>CAZTMQ010000078.1:0-2966 GCA_964615385.1 uncultured Methanosarcinales archaeon | reverse complement strand
ATCATTATATTTAAAATTATGCTCAAAATCTATTCAAGTCAAATCCTATTTTTGGAGCACTTAACAAATATTTAAAAACAAGCATTGCCTAAACAACAAAAAACTCAATAAAGAGCCATCAAATCCCCATTAAACTATCCAAGTCAAGTATCTAGTTAAATACTTAGTCAAAGACCAACCAACAGATGTTTAGATGAAAAAAATAAAAATAACCCCCAAACCAGAGCACGATCAAAATTTCCTAATAAACACAAAAATAATCAAGGACATAATAAAAGCAATAAAAACTGAAGCCACATCTAAAAAATCTCCCGTTTTCAAAGCAGTACTCGAGATCGGGCCTGGAACTGGTACAATCACAAAAGAGCTTGCCCTTAATTCAAAACAATTGATCGCAGTTGAAATTGATAAAAGCCTCTCAGCCACGCTATCTTCACTTCCAAAAAATGTCACGGTAAAATATTATGATGCATTAGAATACCTAAAAGATCTAAAACAAAAAATCCAAGACAAAAAAAAAGGAGACGAAAAAAACAAAGCCCCTATAGCTTTTCCATTTGATTTAGTATTCTCAAGCCTTCCCTATAAAATCTGTGAGCCAACACTAAAAGCCCTGAGTATAATGCCCGGATTTAATATGGGATTTTTTATAGTACCCCATGGGTTTTACAAAAAACTAAAAGAAAGCATTTATTTTGAATCCTTTTTTAACATAACACATATTTTAGATATCCCTAAAGAGTCGTTTAATCCCATTCCTAAATCCGATTCTTGCCTAATAAAAGTAACAAAAAAAGATTCCTTGAAAATCAACTTATTGCCATCAAAAAAAGCAAGTTCTAAAAACCCACATCTCAAAGCCTATAACATCGATATCAACATAAATTTTATACTCCAAAAACTCCTTTCTCAGCGTACAAAGAAAGCCAAAAACGCCTTAAGAGACGCAATAATTGATTTCTCAAAATTAAAATGTTATGAATACTCTACCAAAAAACTGGCTGAAACACTCATTTTAAAATTAGATTTATCCCCAAAAATCCTTGACACAACTGTATATTCACTCTCCACAAAAGAATTAAAGGCAATTAAAGAAAAAATTACCAAAGAACTTCTCGTTTAAAATCACTAATTTAAAAAACAAATAAAGATATTACTTCTCAGAAATGTCAACTTCTCCTCTTAAAGCCTGCCCAGGCATTCCCTTCTCAAAAATTGCCCTCACAAAGCCTTTAGAACCATGAACTGCGGAAATCTTGCCTGTAATCCTTTTCTCCTTTTGTCCTGGAGTTTTCCATACGAGTACCTTTCCTATGAGTTTTTCGGCAGACTCCTTATCTTCAACGCCACTAATCTTAACAATCATCTGATTTTCACTAGTTCTGTGTTTGCTCCTTCTAAAGCTTGAAATAATTCCTTTCATAAAAACACCTTTGCAAAAATAATAAAGTTTCAAAAACCAATTTCTACCAGAATTGGAGAACTTGTCTTATTTAAAAAAGTTTCTAAAGTATACCCCTTGCCACATCCTATTTGTGAAACACTACTCAATTGTTATTTTGTCCCATGCGCTAATTTCATCAAATAGCGAAATAAACCAATGTCTTTTGCTAAACTGTCCGGAAAAACACATATTATAAATACCTGATAAGATTATAACACAATTAAAAATGGATAACACAAAAGACATAACTTCCAAAGCGTTAATAACAACCAAAAAGCTTGAGAAGTACTTCTCAATCACCAAAAAAGCCATAGAAACGGTTGAAAGCTCACAAATGGACAACTCTAGAATCAAAGATGCAAAGGATTTCTTGAATATGGCAAAATGTTACTATTCAGATGCTCTTCATTTCTTTGAAAAAAAAGACTATATTAACGCCTTTGCCGCAATCAATTACGCCCATGGCTGGCTTGATGCAGGAGCAAGAATAAAGCTTTTTGATGTCCATGATAACACTCTTTTTACAGTAGATTGAAAGGAGATTAGTTGTTTATTTTATAAAAAAAAAGATTTTTCTTGCAATTGGCCGATAAAATGATGAAATAATTTTAAATAAGAATTGTTGCTCCTGGGGATCATGGATTTCGAAAAATTATTATTGGGATTGGGCCAAGCGCGTACGGGTGTAATAAAATCCTACTTAGCGATGCATTCTTTAGACCCAGATGTTGTCTCGCAGATCTTAAACATATCTAACATTGCGAGAGGTTCTGAAAGGGAAATGGGAGGCTCAATACTCCTAGATGGAAATGACATAATTTTTAAGTTGGTACCCTCTATAACATATGAGCTAGAAACGTACTTAGACCAAGTGAAATCAGGGAATTATTCTAACGCAGACAAGCTATATGAATACGGCCATGAAATTATGAAAAAGCACGCAGAATATATGCCTCCTAGCAATTTGGATATGATTGTTCTTGCAACTTGTGATATGGTACTGGAGGTTTTATCTTCCGATGACCCTTCATCAAAGGAAAGGGTTGGTTCTGATTTGCTGGAACATGTTGTTAGTGGCTACCAAAAATTGATCTTGGACAGGTCTTACTCTGCTGAATGGAGGTCTCTGGGTCGAGATAAAAAAGGATTTTTAGGGATGTTTCACACTCATAATGATGGCCTGCCACCTTCTCCAGGGGATATTTTAATCAGCAAAGAAAACATAGAAGTACCCTCTCTCGTGATATCATCTCAAGATTACGACAAAGCAAAGATTTATTTGGTATCTGACGGAAACATTGTTTATGAGAAGATCATACAAAAGCAGTAAGTGATATACTGTGTTTCTTAAATTTTTGGGCTCGAACCTAAACCGCAATAACGCATTGGAAAAAATAAAATCTTATTTGCGTTCTAAACGATAGTACTGTTATTGCCTTCACCTATTTTTAGACAAAATTCCCTATTTTTCAATGCTTTATCAAAGCATATCCAGTCTTTTTAATAGCCTCAAAAATGTCTT
>CAZTMQ010000077.1:0-3090 GCA_964615385.1 uncultured Methanosarcinales archaeon | reverse complement strand
ATAACAACGATAATGGCTTTATTAGTAAAGATAAGAACAGCGATAATAAAGGTAACAACAATACGAGCACTATTAATAAAGATAATAACGGCTATGATAAGAACAACATTAACAATAATGATGAAGGTGATAACAATAATTTGAATAATAAGGATTACAATAACAAAAATACAAAAGGCTACAATCGGGACAGCAAAGGCAATTGGGAAAACAATGATGAGAAAGATAAACCTGATTTCAATGCGATCACATCTAAATGGATTAAGAGATGGAAAGAAGAAGGACTTGGCATCCCAAAGATTGATAAGGATAAGCCCAAGTTTTTCATTATATGGGCATATCTAACTGTTTCAGGTTTTCACCATGTTGGCCATATTAGAGGATATTCCTATGCCGATGCAATCGCAAGGTATAAGCGAATGAAGGGTTTTAATGTTCTTTTAACTGCAGGGGGCCATGCTTCTGGAAATAGTGCGCTTTCAAAAACCCTAAAGATTAAGCAAAAGGACAGCGCCACCATTGAATACTACAAAGAGATGGGTTTAAAAGATAAGGATATTGAGTTTATTTCAACGCCCAAAAATTTTGTGGAGTTCTTTTCTAAAAGGTACATTGAGGATTATGAAGGCTATGGCTTTTTGGGGGATTACAAAAGGTTTACTGTAACAACAAATCCTGATTATAATAAGTTCATACGATGGCAATTTAAAAAACTAAAAGAGAAAGGACTTTTGACACAAAAACCTTACTATGCAAGTGCCTGCCCTGTGTGTGGGCCAGTTGCTGTTGATCCTTCGGAGAGTGATATCTCTAAAGGGGGAAATGCAGAGAAATTTGAGTATACGCTTATTAAGATGAAGCTTTGCGATAGGGAAGATCTACTCGTTGTGGCAACTTTGAGGCCTGAGACTATGTTTGGCCAGACGAATGTTTGGATAAATCCTGATGTAGTATATTCCCGAGTTTTAGTAGACAATGAAACCTGGATTATAAGTAAAGAGTGTTTTAATAAATTAAGCTTTCAAAAGGAGAATATTAAAGAGGTAGGAAGTGTGAAAGGGCTTGAGCTTGTAGGAAATTTCTGCAAAGCTCCCGCTACAAATAGGGATGTTATTGTGCTTCCTTCAAAGTTCTGCGATCCTGATATTGGCACAGGAATCGTTACAAGTGTTCCATCAGATGCGCCGATTGATTGGATTGCACTTTACGACCTTCAAAGGTCTCGCGATGAGTGTGAAAGGTATAATCTTGATTTTGATTTCATTAATTCAATAAAGCCAATCCCAATAATATTATCTAAAAACTACGGAGATCTTCCTGCAATTAAGATTTGTGAGAAGATGGGAATTAAAAACCAGCTTGATACACAAAAGCTCGAAGAAGCTAAAAAAGAAATTTATAAGACGGGCTTCCATACAGGAGTAATGCTTGATTCCACGGGCAAGTACAGTGGGATGAAGGTAGAAGAAGCAAAGGAGCTTGTTAAAAGGGAGCTCATTTCAAAGGGAGAAGCAGATATATTCTATGATTTGTCTGAAGAGGTTATATGTAGGTGTGGCGAAAGGGTTTATATAAAAAAGGTTGATGACCAATGGTTTATTAGATACTCTGATGAGACACTTAAAGAAAATACCAAGGAGCACATAAAATCAATGAATATCTTGCCAGAGCAATTTAAGAATAATGTTTCAGGCATCATTGATTGGTTCGATGACAGAGCTTGTGCAAGGCAGGGAAATTGGCTTGGAACTAAGCTTCCATTTGATGAAAGTTACACCATTGAGCCAATTTCAGATAGTACTTTATACCCTATCTACTATCTTGTTTCGCCATATGTAAATGAGGGCAAGGTTAAGATAGAACAGTTGACTGAAGGCTTTTTTGATTTTGTTTTCTTAGGGAAAGGCGATATTAAATGGGTATCTGATAATACTAAGGTTTCTATAGAGCTTTTAGAAAAGATAAGAAGTGAGGTTGAGTATTGGTATCCTTTGGATTTAAATCTCGGTGGAAAGGAACACCAAACAGTACATTTTCCTGTCTTTTTGATGAATCACGTTGCGCTTTTGCCAAAAAAGCTATATCCTAAAGGGATTTTTGTTAATTGGTGGGTTACTTCTAAGGGAGGAAAGATTTCAAAATCAAAGGGTGGAGCTAAAAGCATCCAAGATGAGGGAAAGGTTTACTCAGTTGATGCGATAAGGCTTTTTTATGCGAATACTGCAAGCCCTTTTGTGGATATTGTTTTTGAACAAGAAGAGCTTGAAAAGTATAAAAACCGGCTTGAAAAGATTTATGGGCTTGTAACGGATATTATCAGTATGAAGGATAACGAAGCCTCTTTTGTTGATGGTTGGCTTGAGTCTGTGTTTAATAAAAGGCTCATAAATATTACAAAGAACATGGATGTTTGCGAATTCAGGGCGGTAAGTGACGATGTTTATTTTAATCTTTTTAGAGATTTCTCTTGGTACTTTAAAAGGAATGGAAAGAATAAGGATTTAGCGTTAGCTCTTACAAAAAAGTGGGCTTTAACAATGGGGCTTTTTACCCCTTTTATTGCTGAAGAGATTAATGAAATGCTTGGAGAAAATATGCTTGTTTCAAATTCATTGTTTCCGATAGCTGATAGGAGTAAATTAAACGAAAGGCTTGAAGCCATTGAAGAGCTTGTAAGTTCAACAAATTCCGACATTCAAAAGGTTTTGGAGCTATCAAAGGTTGGCAAGGCAAAAAGGATTACGCTATTTGTTAGCCCGTTGTGGAAATACGATTTTTATAAAGGTCTAAAAAAGGAATTTGAACAAAATAAGGACATTAAAGAGCTTATTAAAACGTTTACTTCCAAATACAAGGGTAATGCCCAAGAGGTTGCAAAGTTCATTCAAAGGCTTGTTAAAAGCCCAGTAGTCCCAGAGGTTTTGAATTCATTAGAAGAGGAATATAAAGGCGTTTGTGATGCAAAGAGCTTTTTTGAAAATGTTTATGGCTCAGAGGTAATGATCGTAAAAGCGGATGAGTCAGATAACACAAAGGCAAAAGGCGCAAGCCCTGGAAAGGTTGCAATCTTTGTTGAATAGCTAACTTTTT
>CAZTMQ010000076.1:1650-3263 GCA_964615385.1 uncultured Methanosarcinales archaeon | reverse complement strand
TCAGGGTGATAATTTGGAAACTCCTCTTCACTTGTTGTGTGCTCCAAATACTTTTTTATCATTCCATATAACTTATACAAATCCTCTCTTACTTTATCCCTGTGCATAAGTACCTGATCCCTAAGCCACCTTTTAGCAAAGGTTTCGTAAAAAAATGCAACAAAGGGATGTTTTTTTAATTCTCCTTTAGGGTCAAATAAAAGATACCCCTTCATGTTGAAATTAACTTCGCCAAGGTTCATCTTCTCCTTTTTGTCATTGATTATTACCTCAGTGTCATTAAGCCCTAAAATCTGAATCTCCATATCGATATGATATTCAAAATACTTAGACATTGTTTTATCTTCACCAGCAAAAGATCTCCACCAAAACCAGATATCCTTACCCCTTTGATTTGTTGATTGCCAATAATATTTTTCATAGAAAGTATCGGATGGTCCTTCGGGCTTATATCCTTCATCTATAAGCCAGTCGTGCATCATCTCATAGATAGGGCCCATCTTAAAAGGAGATTTCTTGTGCCTTAAATCTAGTCTTATTTCACCAATCACAGTTCCAGAACCAGGTCTTATCCCCATATTTTACTCTTTTTTACTTTACACTTTTTAATTTTATTGGTTTTTACCTTGATTTTTTAACTCCTTTTTTTGGGCATACATCGGCAATTGGGCATCTTGAACAAAAAGGACTTATGGGTTTACAGATATTTTGGCCAAATGTAACAAGCAAAAGATTATATTTATTCCAATGCCTTATCGGGAGTTTTTTTCTTAATGCAAATTCAGATTCTAGTGGATCTTTTGTCTTGATGTATCCAAATCTGTTGCTTATCCTATGGACATGTACATCTACGCACATTGCGGGTATATCAAAGGCCTCAGTTAATACAAGATTTGCTGTTTTTCTACCAACTCCGGGAAGGGAAAGCAACAAATCCATATCATTTGGAACTTTGCCATTATATTTTTCTAGGAGAATCCTAGATATCTCACTTATGCTTTTTGTTTTGTTTTTGTAAAATCCTACTGGATAAATTGCCTTTTGTATCTTTTCTTTACTTAAATTCAACATTTCTTTTGGTGTTTTTGCAAGGGTAAAAAGCCTTATTGATGCATCTTTTGTAACATCATCCTTAGTTCTCAGGCTAAGGATTGTAGAAATAAGAATCTGAAATGGGCTTCCTGAAACATTCTTAAAGTATGTAACAACAGGAATTGTGAATTCTTTTATAGAGTTTTCAATCTTATCTAATACTTCTGAAATATTTTTATTTGAGATCATTTCTCTAATTACTATTACAAAGTGTTTTTTAATTTTGTGGTATTATCGCTTAGAAAGGATGGAATCAGCAAAAATTTTATAAACAGTGTAAGAATAGTTTTTCAAATCATGCCACGAAATAAAAGGATTATTCCCTTAGCATCTTTAGCAAGGGAGTTTTATGATGAAAACACTTCGAGGGTTTCAACAGAAGCATTAATTGAACTCTCAGAATGGCTTGAAAATTACGGCCTAGAATTGTCCTCAAAGGCTTGGGAGCTTTGTGTTAATTCAGGCAGAAAAACCTTAAAGGATACTGATCTAAAAATGGCTAGAGAGCTTTTAAGAAAAAG
>CAZTMQ010000076.1:0-1550 GCA_964615385.1 uncultured Methanosarcinales archaeon | reverse complement strand
AAGGATGATTTTTCAATGGAAAACAAAGAGATAAAAAGAAGGACCATAGGGCTTACCTGCAAGGCTAAACTCTTTGGCAAAAAAACAGGCCATAGGGAGCTTTTGGCAAGGGTTGATACTGGCGCGGCACTTTGCTCGGTTGATTTAGATGTGGCAGCGGAGCTTCATTTTGGGCCAATTATCAAAGCAAGGAAGGTTAAATCTTCAAATGCATCAATGAAAAGGCCTATTGTCAGAGGAGAGATAGAGGTTGAAGGAAAGAAAATTATCACAAGTTTCTCTATTTCTGATAGGTCTCATATGAATTATCCTGTTCTTATTGGAAGAAACGCTTTAAAAAAATTAGGGTTTTTAATTGACCCATTAGAGTAGATTTTTGTAGAATATGTTTTTAAAAGGAATGATATTATGAAAGCATGCCTGATAAGTCTTGGGAGCATAAGCTCCAAGTGGGTTGTTGAGTCGCTTAAGAAGTATTTTGAAGTTGTTGATGATTTGGATTTGAAAAAGGTTGAGGTATCAATTGCTGATAAGGGCTGGAACTTGCTATACCAAGGCAAAAAGATGGATAATTATGATTGCGTTTATCTTAAAGGCTCTTATAGATACGCAAATCTTTTAAGGACAATTGCAACAGCACTTGAAGGGAAGTCCTATACTCCAATCGGCGCAGAGGCGTTTACTGTTGGGCATGATAAGATTATTAATCATATTGCGTTTCAAAAGAAAAATATTCCAACTCCTAAAACCTATCTTTTTCCATCCCTTTCTTCTGCGAAAAAATTCTTAAAAGAAGGTGCTACGTACCCATTGATTATAAAGATTCCAAATGGCACTCAAGGAAAAGGGGTCCTTTTTGTTGATTCATACCCTTCAGCCTCATCGATTCTTGATACTCTTTCAGCTTTAAGACAGGCATTTTTAGTGCAGGAGTATGTAGAAACCGGTGGTTCAGATATAAGGGCGATTGTTGTTGGAAACACACTTTGTGCTGCTATGATTAGAAAAGCACAGGTTGGAGAAAAGAGGGCAAATATCCACGCAGGCGGAGAAGGAATCCCGTTTGTTCCAGATGAAAAAACTAAAAAGATTGCAATTGCAGCCGCCAAAGCAACAGGAGCAGAAATCTGTGCAGTAGATATATTGCTTGGCTCTAAAGGCCCAGTTGTTATCGAAGCTAATTTAAGCCCGGGTCTTCAGGGGATCACAAAGGCAACAAAGATAGATATTGCTGGTGAAATCGCCAAATACCTTTTTGAGCAAACTAAAAAATTCAAGGCGCAAAAGAATGGGAAAGAGCAGGATAAAATCTTTCAAGATTTAGGCATTGCCTGTTCAGCTGAAGATGTAGAGAAGCCTTCGGTTATTACAAACCTTGAAATTAAAAATGGAAAATTGATTATCCCTAAAGAGATTTATGAAAAATGCGGATTTGGGGATTTTGAAGAGTATTGTATTGAGGCTGAAAAGGGCAAGCTTTTAGTAAAAAAGATGCTTGGCTAATCTCTTTTTTAAAAGTTGATTTTTTTAAATATAAGCCAAAATAAGGG
>CAZTMQ010000075.1:0-3355 GCA_964615385.1 uncultured Methanosarcinales archaeon | reverse complement strand
AATTTTAAAAAAGCTTTTTATATATCCTTCTCTTTTTTATAAAATATGAAGCCAAAAAGACTATATATTCTGATTGCTCTTATAATAGTATTCTCCATTGCCTTTTCCATACTCTTTTATTCAGTTCATATCCAAAAGCCAAACACCACAAGAATACAGGTGCATACCGAAGAAACATTCTACTACGAGCTTGAATACTACCTAACCCAAGCAGGCTTTTACAAACTCCATGGCTTTTTAGGAGACCCTCCAGCAATAAACATACTCTTTTTAGATACAAATAAATCAATTTCAATAACAAACTCCAAAGAAACTATGGTACTCTCAAACACACTTTCAAAAAATCCCGATATCTCAGTATACACTTATTCAGACATAATATATGCGTTTAGGGCTTGTGAAACCACTCAAGACATAAAGAACACAATAAAAAGCTATATTAAAAGCAACAAAACAGTATACTATGTCGAAAGGCCTTGGTACATCTTGGCAGTCAAAGGGTACCTCTCCTTAATGCCCATTTCCAAATAAAGAAATTCTATTAATCCTGTTCTCCAAAAATAGAATCTACAATCTTTTTAGGGCTAAACCTCTCGATATCGCCATAATTTTGGCCTTTGCCAAAAAATAAAATCGGCTTCTTAATAACATGGCTTATAGAAATCGCAGTTCCACCCTTCTCGTCCACATCTGCCTTTGTAAGAATTATTGCATCAACTCCAATTGCCTCATTGAATTTCTGTGCCTGTTCAATGCAGTCGTTTCCCGTAATACTTTCCCCAACAAAAATCTTTAAATCAGGCTTTGTAACTCTTGAAAGCTTTTTAAGCTCATCCATTAAATTAGAATTTGAATGAAGCCTTCCTGCAGAATCAATTAAAACCACATCAAGCCCCTTAGACTCAGCATGTCTAATAGCATCAAAAGCAACCGCAGATGAATCTGAGCCATAATCATGCTTAATCATCTTAATAGAAAGATTATTCGCATGCTCCTCAAGCTGTTGAATCGCAGCTGCTCTGAAAGTATCGCTTGCAGCAATAACACTGCTAACACCAGCCTCTTTAAGCATACTTGCAATCTTAGCAAGAGTAGTAGTCTTTCCACTTCCATTAATCCCAACAAATAAAATCACAAAAGGCCTTTTCTTAGAATCAAAAATCCTTTTAACCAAATCAAACGGCTCAAGCAAAACCGAATAAATAGAATCCCTAATCCCTTCAAAAATAATATTCTTAATTTCAGACCTTGATACCTCTTTATCAAGTAGCCTAACCTTTAAATCCTCTTTTATCTTATCAATAACAGCATACGCGACATTATTCTCTAAAAGGCTTAATTCAATCTCCCAAAAAATCTCATCAAATTTAGCCTCGTTAATCTTAGTAGTAGAGATCTTTTGAAAAAGCCTTCCAAAAAACCCCTTTTTATTTTCCTTCCCTAAACCTTCGGGCGCATCATCTAACTCTTTAGACTCACCATCCAACTCATTATCTTCAAAATCTCCTTTTATATCTAATACTTGATTTAACTCTTTAGCCTCAGAATTATCAACACTAGCCTCCTCGAACTCAGTTTCATCTTCTTCTCCATTACTTTCAATGGATTTCTCATATTGAGAAACATCCTTAGTGGGCGTGGGTTTAATATCCTTTTCTGCTGTTTCTCCTGTCTCTAAAGATACCTCTTTAGAATAATCAGAATCTAAAATCTCCTCATCGCTAACCTTTTTAGTAATCTTATCAATTGCTCCTTTTAGCTTCTTTTTGAAAAACTCAAACATCTAAAACCACCTAATATTCAAATCCTAACTTAAACTATCAATATCGCCTTTTAGCTCTTCAAGCCTTATAGCACTTTGATTAATTGCGAGTTTAACATTTGTAGCATACTGCAAAAGCTCTTCTTTCTTAGCCTCTAAAAGCTTAATAGTTTCATCAGGCCTTTTAACCACAATTGCTTTAGCGCCCACATTCAAAAAAAGCTTATCACTCTCACAGATATCTGCCTTAACATAAATCCCCGGAGCTAGCGAAACAAGGCTTCCCTCTCTCTCACCATCATTAATATCCTTAAACGCCTTCACTGCCTCAATAGAAGCCAAAGTATCCTGAATCTGGCCATGTACATTATTATACTCATTCTCGAGTGCCATCATCTGATTAAAAAGCTCGCCATACTCCTGGCTTTTCAAAGCCAGATTATCTTCCATTCCTGCCATTTTAACATTATTCTCCTAAAAAAGGTCCCATAAATAAATTACTCATTATTCAAAAATTCATCAATATCCATAATCTCAACGCCACTTGACAAATCCCCAACGATAAAGCCATAATCATTCATAACAAGCCCACTACTAACATAAGCCTGCCCGAAATTAACAGTCCCTTTAATTGCGTCAATTCCCAAAACCTTCTTAACCCGCTTGAGATCCTCATCATCCATATCATTATGAACGATGCCTTTAGTATTATTAATCACGAGCCCTGATCCAATAGTAAGGCTCTCTGAAACATCCAAAGATAAAGACTTAAGCGAAAATGCAGACTCAATCATATCAATCTCATTTTTAGAAAACTGGCTACTTAAAACAATCCCTTTATCGTTAGCCTTTACAAGGTTTCCTAAAGCAGTCTTTTCACTTTCAAAAATGCAAAGCCTCACTTCATTATCGTTAGCTACCTTTTCAAGCTCTTTTATTTCTGATTCAAAGGCAATCTGGGGTATCATCAAAACGCTAGAATTCCCCGCACAAAACACCCCTAAAAGCTCTGTTCCCGCAATACTTACCCTATACGCCTTAACGCCCAAGGTTTTTTCTATCTGTTTAACTTCAATATCCCTTATTGTTTTTGGTACCAAACAAAACTTTGTCGATGCAAAAACATAAAGCCCTACGTTTGGGTTCTTCCCAAAGCCCATCTTTAAAATCTTCATATCTCTAATGGATTTCTATTGCATTTAAATAAATTTCTAACCTTTTTGTAAGAAAATTGTTTTTTAAACTATATTTAACAAAACATAATAATTTAAAAAAGGGAAAATCAAAAAAAACAGTTAGCTCAAAGGAAAAATAGGGTGTTTTTTTGTCAGGCTACGAAGATTACTTTTCGGATATCTTTTTTTTGTGTGAAAGAGACTGTTCAGATGGCGATAACTCAAAGCAGTCTTGTATTGAAAGAATTCTAAGTTCTCCACCACCTTGTGTTTCACATTTAGATAAGGAAGAAAGAAAAAGGATAGTTGATTCTTTGTATTCCCCTAAAAACATATCTTTGTACGGTGGTTACCTTGAGGAAGGGCTTAATGAAACTCATTTCGTGTCTGGTAGTGAACTCTCTCAAAAAGCCAAAGA
>CAZTMQ010000074.1:0-3442 GCA_964615385.1 uncultured Methanosarcinales archaeon | reverse complement strand
CTAATCCTCTGTCCGCAAGGGCACCAGGGTTCAAATCCCTGCCTCGGCGTTTTTTTTTCTAGATTTTCCAAAATATGAAAATTTATAAATAGGACTCTTTTTTTTAAAGAAATGAAAACGGCCTTAGTTACAGGGGTCACTGGACAGGATGGTTCCTATCTCTCGGAATTCTTGATAAAAAAAGGTTATCAAGTTCATGGGATTCTCAGAAGATCAAGTACAAAAAACACTCAACGAATAGAACATTTGTACTCTGATGAAGACCATCATGAAAAGAATTTTTTCTTACATTATGGCGATCTTTGTGACGGTTTGAGCCTTTTAAGGATTATTAAAGAAGTAAAACCTGATGAGATATACAATTTAGCGGCTCAAAGCCATGTTAAAGTATCTTTTGAGACTCCTGAGTTTACCGCGCTTACGGATGCCGTAGGCACCTTAAGATTGTTAGAAGCCATTAGAATATTGGATTTTTCGAGTAAAGTTAAATTTTATCAAGCTTCTACGAGCGAGTTATATGGTAATGCCGAGGAAATACCTCAATCTGAAAAAACCCCTTTTCATCCAAGAAGTCCTTATGGGGTGGCAAAGTTATATTCTTATTGGATCGTTAAAAACTATAGAGAAGCTTATGATCTATTTGCATGTAACGGGATTTTGTTTAATCATGAAAGCCCACGAAGGGGCGAAACGTTTGTAACAAAAAAGATTACCAAAGGGTTATGTGAAATAAAGTCAGGAAAATTGGACTGTTTATATTTAGGAAATTTAGATGCTAAAAGAGATTGGGGCTTTGCTGGGGATTATGTTGAGGCTATGTGGTTAATGCTACAACAAAGTCAACCCGAAGATTTTGTTATTGCAACCGGTGAAACTCACTCAGTAAGAGAATTTGTAGAAGAGTGTTGTAAAATTTTGAACATTGAATTAGTTTGGAAGGGCAAAGGAATCTCCGAGGTAGGCATCAATACGAAGAACAATCAAGAAATAATAAAAATAAACCCTAGCTATTTTAGGCCTTCTGAAGTAGATTATCTCGTAGGAGATGCTAATAAAGCTAGGGAATTGTTAGGCTGGGAACCAAAAATTAATTTTACGGAACTAGTGAGGATGATGATTCAATCCGATTTAAAGTACCTATCTGCAAGCAATGATGGCAATTAAAAATGAGAATCGGTTTCTATTTGCAATGGAATGTAGGTCATTTAGATAAGCGCAAAGGCAACATTTTAGGTGATGAATTGTTTGCTTCTTCTATGGTAAAAAGTATTTCAAAAAGCAATTTTGTAAAGACCGTTGATATATACGGGCCAAATAAACCACCGCGTGAGAAATTAGATTATATGATATATTTGAGTCCGATTTTAGCAAATGAAAATTATGCCCGGAAAAATGTCTTTTATATGCAAAACGGGTTTAGCCAAGGTTCAGAAACGGTACTTAAAAACATGGAAAATAAAAATTATGATGGCTTTATTTTCATTTCAGAAAAACTAAGAAAAATCGCATTTGAAAGATCATTAAAAAGTTTATTTTTACCATTTGGGGTGGATTTGTCGGTTTTTTATCCTCGTGAAAGAATAGCAAAATATGAATTTGATGTTGCCTATGTAGGTAATGACATAAAAGGAGATTCTCGCACGACACAGTTTTTATATCCTGCCGTCAACTTTAATTTTGGGCTTTTTGGAAATTGGAAGCTCTCTCTTTTGGATTTATTAAGGCATAAATTCATAATGCCAAAGTATAAAAAAGTCTTTAGACAATTATCCAAAGGAAAAATTCCGCAGAGCGATGTTCCAATATTGTATAGCAGTGCTAGAATAAATCTTAATTGTACTTTACAGGACTGTGTAGATTGGGATGTAATAACCTTAAGAACTTATGAAGTTTTGGCTTGCAAAGGATTTTTAATTTCAGACAGAGTTGCTGTTGCCGAAGCTGAGTTAAAAGATTGCGTGGCGTTTAACGATGGCGGAGATGATTTAATTGAAAAAATTAAATATTATTTATCTCATCCAAATAAAGCTAAATCCATTGCAGAGAATGGTTATAAACATGTTATAAAATGTGCTTCAATTGAAGCAAGAATGAAAGAGCTGTTGAACTTTTTGGAGGGGTTATGATGAAAGTCTTGTTTGTCAATCCTCCAGCAATATGGGATAAAAATTCAACGGAGAAAAACAATTTTAAAATAAATAGCTTCATATTTAAGCCAGAGTATAGAAAAATACCTTTTTTTGAATTAGGCTACAAATTTATGCGATTAATTTTGAAGACTGGGGGCAGTACTAGATACGCTGTTAGAGCAGGTTCTAGGTGGCCGTGGGCCATGGATATTCCTCACAGAGGGCCTCCTTTTCCATTCATGATGGCTTATGCCGCATCATATTTAAAATCTAAAGGAATTGATGTTAACATAATCGATTCGGTAGTGAAGGAACAATATTCTTATGACCAATTCATAACACAAGTTAGAAAAGAAAAAGCAGATATTGTAGTTATAGAATGTGCAAAGCTAACTTTGAATATAGACCTCTGGTTGGCCAAACGAATATCTAAGTTTACAAAGGTCGCACTGGCTGGTCCACATATTACTAAAGAAACGTATGATATAATAAGTGCACGGCACCCTGAAATTTCCTTTTACTTACAGGGGGAATATATTTTAAGCAGTTATGAGATGGCAACAACACAAAAGATAGGGCTCTATGAGTTAAATGTTGTTAGAGATTTAGATGCGATCCCTTTTCCATTTAGAAAATATGATGGAGTATGTGAGTATTATGATCCTACAATGCCAACTAAAAAACCTCAACTTCAGATATATGGTAGCAAGGGCTGTCCTTTCAAATGCAAGTTTTGTATGTGGCCACAAACCATGTATAAAGGAGTCGTGTCTTTGAGAGACCCTAAAAAAATTGCAGAGGAAATCGAAGAAAATATCAAAGAACATGGCTTTAAAAGTATTTTTTTTGATGATGATACATTTAACATTGGAACAGAGAGAATAAGTAAGCTATGTGATTATCTAAAGCAGATAGGTTTGCCTTGGACTATGATGGGGAGGTTAGATTGTTCTCCCCGCTGGCTGTATGAAAAAATGGTAGAATCGGGTTGTGTGGGAATGAGGTTTGGGATAGAATGTTTTGATTTGAATGTATTAAAAAGAATTAATAAAGGTTTAGAGAGAAGCGACTTTAAAGAAACATTAGAGTGGATATCTAATAAATATCCTAAGCTAATGATACATTTGACCATGATGAAGAATCTTCCCGGACAAACTAAGTCAATACATGAGGAGGACATGAGAATTTTAAAAAACATGGGATTCTCGCCTATGGGAAAATACAGAAACTTTCAGCTTTCTGCTTGTAGGCTTTATCCTGGGACTCAGCTATATGATGAGCTCAAAGGTAAGACAAATGAGATATAAATTGAG
>CAZTMQ010000073.1:0-3483 GCA_964615385.1 uncultured Methanosarcinales archaeon | reverse complement strand
GTCCAGATTACTAAGCTAATCATCATTAAGATGATTGCTTATTCCGGACACACCCGCCCTTACACTACCACATATTCTACATCGAAAATATTAAACGCGATAAACGATTATGATTTTGGCTTTTATCGTTACGACCATTTTATGAACGGTATAATCTACCAAAATGCAAACCGTTTCAAAAAGCAAGATTTATAAAATACCAGATAAAATGATTTTTTCTAATTAGGGGTGTATACATGAAAAAGCTAATAATTTTTTTAATGGTGTTTCTGCTGATAGTTAACCTAGGCTACTCATATGAATTAAATTCTGGCGAGGCCAAATCAAAAAAAGATCCATTATTTATCGAGATGCCTGAAGTCATGCATCAAGGTCTTCCTTACACAATCAAGGTTTACATTAACGATCCAATTGTAAAAAAAGAAGCAAAATACCTAGAAATTGGCTCAAGTAATCCCCCTTATTCAACAGGTTCTCCAATCTACTTTGATTCAAGCGGTCATTTCAGGCAGACAATACCTTACAATGGTGAAAGCGTGATTGAATTTGGATTTAGGCCTAGTTCTAATCCAGGTTCTAAAGCTACTTTAGCAGTAGGCTTTTACAAAACCAAAAAGCCAAGTGGCGAAGATTACCCAGATACCTCTACTCCGGAAAGTGAGTATTATAGATATAACTGCAACATAGAAACAAACGATTTATTTTGTAGTGCAAAAACAGGATGCAGGGTTTGTTATCTAACGGTGGGTTCAGTAGTAAGGTCTTATGACGTGAGCTATTCAAAACCATCAATTAAGCTTCCATCAGGTTTTGATTTTACGGATAATATTAGATTAACTGAAGATGGGCTTCACAGATCTGAAGGGTTATCTTATAGCTATTCTGGTAAGAAAACAATGACCAATTCTCAAGGCTATGACTTCACAGTAACTGAATCTTATTCTATCAGAATGGGTTTTAGAGATGAATCATGGGGATATGAAACGATTAAAGAGAGCGTGGAAAATTTTAATAAAAAAGCAAATTCAAAAGTAAATGATATTTCAGCGCCAGGTGGTATGACAAAAGGCAAAGCCTTTGAAAAGATAACTTACACTCCCTTTAGCCCATATAGCGGTTACGATGATGTAATTTTAACCTACGAATTATACGCTCAATTAGATCCTCAAGGAAGTGGCTTACTCACAATGGAATTATCAAGAAGAACAGGTGTGGCAAAGGGGGCAGGAGAGGATGAAATCCAAAACATTATAGCACAGGCCAAAGAGATTGCTTCAAGCTACACCCTTTCAAAAGATGAGGTTTTCAAATCAGAGTCCAGCTCTCATCATCACACTTATGAAGTGCCATCTAAAGTTGAAAAAGAAGAGATTACAGAAATAAAAATATATGGCAAAATAAAAGACGGTTTAGGAAACCCAATGCCTTATGCGACAGTAATAGCGCTTGTAAAAAACAACCCGTTCAAGGGAGTTACTGACGAGAATGGCGATTACACAATTGATCTTTATGGAATGGAATTTAAGGAAAGCGAAACAAAAATTCCCATTAAATTTTATGTAGATTTTGATTATAATAGGGATGGCAAAAACTTTTTCTCAATAGTTGCAAAATCACTGTTAGATAGCTCACAACAAAATGTAAGATTCTTAGAAATAGGGCATAACATAGAGGATTTTTCAGATGTAAGAATTGATGTGGATTTCTCAAAACCAATTAACCCCCAGGTAATGGGCTGTGAGATGGGTTTAGGAAATCTAAAGCCACTTTCTGTAATATACACACATACCCATGAAGTTATAGAAATCTTAGTTTACACCCTTAAGCTAGATGTTGATTATAAGCTTCCTGTGGATATATTTGTCGGCAATAATCAAGGGAAAACATTGTACTCTCCACAAGATTCTGATATCTTAATTAGCGCATCAGACTCGGCGATTACATCAAAAAACAGGCCTAAAAATAGGGAGTATCATGAATTTTCGCATCACTTAATGTATGCAGTTTATGGCGATTGGCCTGATGGCAGAATGAAAGCAGGGGTCACAAACCATGGTGGCTTTTTTAATCCAAACTCCGGTGATTCTTATCTTGAAGGCTTTGCAGAATTTATGGCGCTTGTAATCTCTGATTACCTTAAACAGCCAGAGCCAGATGTTTATGCATGGGTTGGAAGCTTAGAGGAAGATTATAAGCCTTGGGATGCAAGAGGCAGATATGAAGAAATCGCTGTTGCATCGCTTCTTTGGGATATCTATGATACAGATAACGAAGAAGGGGATAGGCTAAGCCTGACCTTTGAAGAGATTTGGGAAGTGCTAAAAGTAAAGAGAGCAGATTTCTATGAATATTATAAAGCTTTCAAAAAAACCTATCCCGAAAAAACAAAAGAGATTGATGACCTTTTCGCAAAGCATGGTTTTTTTAACGATACGAGAGTGGGCAACAAGGAACTTGATGATGGAGAACCTTGGAAATACATCTCAGGAAACTCAGGCAACCATACATTTTTAGATATGTCTGATAATGTCACTTTAATAAAATATGATAAGAATCTAACAATTGGCCCCGCAACAAACTATGAAAGGCCAAATCGAACCAACATGGCTTTTGCAGAAGACTCCTACATAAAACCTAGTAATGATAAGGTTGACTTTTACATTGTAAAAGTTGAACACAAAAACAAGGATTTATCTTATGAATACGAAACAGTCTTAGCAGATGGCAAAATTTATGTAAGTCCTCTTCCAACTGGAAGCGATGCAGTGATCACAGTTACTCCAAAATCTAGCAAATATACATCAGATGAGCCTTTTGAAATAACCGCGCAAGAATGGAACACACTTCAAGCAAAAGGAAATGATAAAGGCTATATTGCAGAGCACGATTTCAAATTAAAAGACACAGGTGATGAAGAAGAATACAAATACGAGCGATATCAAAACACCCCTCCTTCATATAGCTTTCAAGGAGAAACAGGAGATGCGCACAGTTACAAGCGCTCCTTAGAAAGTTCATGGGATATAAAAGTCGGTGAGCCAAAAAGGGAAAGTGAGTTTTTAGTGTTTTTACTTTTAATTATCGTAATCAGCGGTATTATAGGTGGGATTTATTTTTATTCAAAGAAAAATCCGCATCTAAAAAAGGCAATAATCCAAAAAAAAGATCAGGCAATAAAGTTAGGAAAAAGCGCTAAGAAGGGTTTTATTGAAAAGGTAATTCCCTGGATAAAAAAGACTGCAAAACAGATTGCAGAATTTACTAAAAAAGCTTATGCAAAAGCTAAGCCTGAAGTTATTAGAATATGGAACTCCTTTTTATCAAACTTTAAAAAGCAGGATAAGCCAAAGGACGCAGAAACAAAGAAGACAAGTTCTCATAAAGACAAACCAAAAAATGGCAAAAAGGACTAAGAATTTAAGTATTTTATATTTTTTTATTTTATTCATTTAAAATCTATTCTAAAAAAAGTACTCATTAGTA
>CAZTMQ010000072.1:0-3583 GCA_964615385.1 uncultured Methanosarcinales archaeon | reverse complement strand
TATGAAAGTATAGAAGGAAAATTTAGCTATGTTGATTATCTGAATTTTTCATATGATAAGGAGTTGGCAGTTAAATTAACAACTGCTCCATTACCCGAAAAGCAATTAGGATTTCAGAATTTTTATTATCACGAGGATGCAGAAGAAGGTGTTTTGGAAAAGATTACTGAAACTACAAAGATTGACCCTAGCGTAATTGATTATTATGTTATCATACTAAGGGATGATGATTTTAAATTTGATGGAGGCTATAGACATTCAATCGTAGTTGTGCCAGTAAAGTATATGGGTGAGGTCTGCACTTATGTTCTTAATTAGAAAAAATCAAGGTTTAAATAGAAAAGCTGATACCTCAAGTAAGGTAATAGTGGCTGTAATAATATCAGTGATTGCATTTGTGATTTTAATCCTTTTAATTAGGAATAATCCTAATACAAAGGAAGCACAGGAAAATACTATCTGCCAAGATTCAGTTTTAATGGCGCATATGGCACAACTAACAGGGCAAAGCTTTACTAACCAGATAAAATGCCCTTATAGATCTATTGTAATAAAAGATAAGAACGAAGATAAGATAAAAGAAATTTTTGCAGAGTCAATGGCTACTTGCTGGAAGAATTTTCATCAAGGCAAATATAAATTCTCAAGCGATACTACTGATAGGTATTGTTTTCCTTGCTATCATATTTCTTTTGATGAAAATGTTTTCAAAGAAGAATTTAAAACGGAAGGATTTATTGAATATTTAAGTGAGAATAATCCTAAAGGGGAATCTGTTTCGTATTTGTCGTTTCTAAATATTGAAGACACTGCATTGAAAGATTATAATGTAGAGATTGATGAGGAGAATAAAGAAGTTTCACTAAAAGAAACAGATCCACAGTCAAATGACTGGAGCAAGATAAGCTCTAATAATGAATACCTTATATTATACTCTGAAAATAAAAAGCTGGATTTACTTGTATTTATGCAAAAAACAGGAATGGGAGCGGGCGTTACTGGAGGAATCATGGCGTGTTTTCTAGGAAGTAATCCTATAGGTTGGGCAATTACTGCTGGAGGTGCTATCTTTGGTGCATTTTTAGGCCCTAAAACCATTGATGCTATTATCTCAAGCATTCCTTTTGTAGAATGGGATAGCATTCAAAGATTCCCTGGGATAATCATCATTGGTTACGATAAAAGAAATCAAGAAGAGATTATTGGTAATTTGGGCGAATTAGGCTGCAACATTGAAGGAAAGTTTAGTGATATGAGATGAAAAGCATTATTGTCAAATTAATTTTAGTTGTAATCTGCGTCTTTATAGTTGTAGCGGTAATGAGTTATGGACTTAACAACCTCTATGACGCAATTATAGGAATGACGCCAGAAGTAAAAGAGAAGATTCGTATTGACTCAATTAGCGCTTTTGATAAGATTTGCAGTGGTATTAATGATAATTTAAAAACACCTGTTTATTATATCAATTATGTGAGGATAGAAGAAGAGTTTTTCAAAGATAGGTATTATATTGATTTTGAAATAAAAGATGATGGCTACTCAGAAAAGATGCTTTTGAAAACAAAGGATAAAGGCGAAATTGTTAAATCCTGCGATCTTTTAGAAAGTTATGAATTGTCTAACTTCAATCAAAACATCCTAAACGATGCAAAAACATTGAATTTTAGGATAGAAAATTATGATATTTCAGATGACTTTGGCAGTGCAGAATGTGCATTTGACAGAAAATCACGAAAGATTATATTCATTGACGTTAACAAAGTAAAGTTAGTTGATTACATTGTAAAAGCAAACACTGATTTTTGTGATAATTCAGATAAAGAACTAAACTTTGATTGCGTTTATGAATCTGAAGGTGTAATATCTTGTACCAAATTTGAAGAAGAATTAAAACAGGCTGTACTTTATTTAACAGATGAGGGAAAACCCACAAAAAAGAAATCCAGTGTTATTGATGAGGATACTAACGACAATCAATTTAAAGTTGTTTTTGATGATAATGAGCCTTTCGAAACTTTGACACTATTCATTTATAGCGTTGTTACTGATGAAAAAGAAGAAGAAATGGAAAATTTCTATAAAGTGCCTGTTGAGATAACAAAAGTAAGTTGAAGGTATGAAACCAATCAAATCAAAAAAAGGAGAGAGTAATTTAATGCTTAACGAGACTGCTATGCTCATCTTAGTTGCTGCAATACTAATTATCATGCTAATAATTCTTGTTAGAATGTACTTAATATTTGAAGATGCTGATGTTATTGCAAGTAAGCAAGCATATAACAGGGTATTTAAAGCAATAGAATCAGTAAGAAATGATGGTGATATCACTTATGAATATGCAAGTTTGAGAAATAATCATGGGATATTAATACTTAATTCCGAAACAACAAAAGCGGATAATTTGTATTTGTTTAATCCCATAACTGGATATCCTGAAGAAGTAAATTTGCTAGAAGAATATAAGAAAGGTACACCCAAAATTTGTTATGTCTACACAACTCAAGAGGTTAAGGGGGGAAAAACTGAAAGAAATATTAAGATAAATGAATGCAAACAATTGAGTTCTAATTTAAAACAAAGCTATCTGATTGAACAAGATGCAATGCCGTTGATAATCACAAAAAAAAATTCTATAATTTATATAAAATCTGAAAGTGAAGGTATATATGACCCACGCCAATATAATAACCCCTACTCCTCAAAGCTTTTTTATAGTATAGAGCTGAGCGAAAAATTAAAGAATTTAAATCAATTAATAGACTTGGAAGTTGAGAATTGGTTTTCGAGGGAACAAACCAACGAAGGAACTGCGATTATTGAAAAACAAGCACAATATTTGTTAAAATGGAAATTAGGTGAAACGGATGAATTACTTACCAACACTCAAATAGATGTTGGAGTTATCGCAATAGTTTCATATGCACTAAAGCCTCAAGATGGATTTGAAGATATTGAAATTTTAAAATATGAAGAACAATTCGTTAAATTAAGTTCAATTGACAACATTGGAAAATTTGAAAATATAGAAATTACAAAAGAAAGTACTCAAATGTTCAATACAGATCCGCAGGTACTAAAACTAAATGCCTTAGGAGATACTCCAAATAATATTTGTGTTAAATTATCAAATGACCATTGTATAGCTAATATGAATTATCTTTTTAAGAAATTATATCTATACAAAATGGAAAAATCAGGAATCACTGTTGGCTTTTTTATTCTATCTGATGTGGATTTAACAACTGAAAATTTTAAAATTTTGTTAGGTAATGTTAATTTTCAGAATAAAGTCAAAGAATTGGTCTGCGGAGAGGAAAACATAGATAATTGCAAAATATTTTAGGTTTTAATGGTGGTTGAGATGAAAAATCAAAATAAAAAGTCAGAGTTTGCCATAAGTCAGACTGGGATGATGATATTAATGGTGATAATTATAGCAATTGTGGTAATTGTAATGATAATACTTGGAACAAAAGGCCAAGGTCTATTAAAATGGATGGAAGGGCTTTTAAGGTAATAAAAGAGAATAAAAAGGCAGAAGCAAAAAAGGTTTTACTTTGGATGCTTTTGATGGTGTTCG
>CAZTMQ010000071.1:0-3701 GCA_964615385.1 uncultured Methanosarcinales archaeon | reverse complement strand
TCATCACTAACCTTGCCTTTTAAGGAGAAGTTTTGGCCTTCGTTAATTGTAATAGAGGTTTTTTCAGGTTCAAGTGTCGGAGCATTATTTGGAGGAGGCAATGGAGGGCAGCCTGTTAGAAAAAAAGACGCACCTGCTAAAAGTCCCACAAGTCCAGATTTAAATTTGGCTTTTTTTGTAGCCTTTTGCATTTGTAACATCTCATATCAACTTATTGATATTTATCTTTTTATCTACAAAATGATAAGTATTACTTCGCAGTAACAATAACTTTTATTTAAAGATTACGGCATTCTTCAAGAATAAAATGTATCGCTATCTTCTGAGTTAAATTCCTCGTCAATATATGCGATTATTATTGCGGGCTTTTTAGACTCATTCTTAAAGGTATGAATAACATTTGGCTTAACCTCAACAACTTGATGAAGATTTTCAGATAAATTAATCTCTTCTTCATTTCCGTTTTCTTTTAAGATAAGCAGGCATTCCCCCAAAATAATAGAAAACCACTCCTTTTTTCTTTTATGGAAATGATTTCCCCTAACAGCGCCTGGATTAATAGAAAACGCATAAATCTGTCCTTTAATAGAATTATTACAATCCTTTGCGTGTAAAATCTCCCAAAGCTCTCCTCTTTCATCCCTTTTTATTTCTGGACTTATAATCACTTTTAATAGCCCTCTCTTTTATGAAAATCAATAACTCTTAATATCCCTTCCCTAAATGAGTTTTTTGGTTCCCAGCCAAAATCTTTTATCGCAAGCGAAGAATCTGTAAGGATTGTCTTTTTATCAGAGCTTTTTTTGATATTTATTTCCAAACTACTAAATTCCTGCTTTAAAATATCCAAAAAATCTTTCATACTTACAGCCTGTGGGCTTGAAACATTAAAAATTCCAACTTTTGGGCTTTTTATCGCTTTTATTATAATGCTTGAAGCATCTTTGACATGCAAAAAGCTAATCCTTTTATCAAGTGAGCAGTTAACTGAAATTGGCTTTTCATTTATTGCATTATGAACAAAAGTTGCAATAACAGAATTATAATTAGGCCTTGCATTCTCTCCATAGATATTTGTGAATCTAAAAATTGTGTAATTAATTTTCAAATAATCTATTAATTTCTCCCCAAACCTCTTGGAAATACCATAAATAGAAACGGGCTTTGGCAGGTCTTTTTCAGTATATACTCTTTTGGACGATGGCTTATAAACCTGAACTGAAGATGAAAATATCAGTTGTGCATTCTTGTTCCATTCCTTAATGGCACTTGCAAGATTATACGTTCCAATAGTGTTTATATCCAAAAATTCCTTTTCTTCTCCCCTATTAATCCCTGCAAGATGAATAATAACATCACAGCCTTCAACAAACTCCTTTAAAGAATTTTTATCTAAAAGATTATTTCTTGTCATGTCAAATAAAGAAAGCTTTAGATCTAAAAACTCTGTCCTGATTCCTTTTAGAAGATGGCTTCCAAAAAATCCGTCATGCCCAGTTATTCCAATCCTTAAATTAGCCATTTTTCCTTATTCGAAAGCCTTTTTATACTCTTTTTGTCAAGTGTGTCAACTATAGGGTCAAAGTGTCTTACCTCTAAAAAATTATTTGAAAGCAACACATCTAGGATATCGCTATCATTTAAGATATTTGTATTTTCTGATGTATAATCCTTAAATCCTACCTTTTTTAACTTCTCATATTTTTTAAACGCCTTCTCAATAGGTACGTATGGAAGGATTATATAGTAATTTCCAAATTCAACAGTTCTTGAGCTTTCATACTCTGAAACCAAAACCTCGTGAAGCTTTTCGCCAGGCCTAATTCCAATATACTCAATTTTTGTTTGCCTATCTCCTATCCTTCTTATCATAACCTTTGCAAGGTCCAAAATCTTTATCCCCGGCATCTTAGTAACAAAAATCTCTCCTCCAATAGATATCTCAGCAGCCTTTAGAAGTAGTGATACCGCTTGCCCTAAAGACATAATAAATCGTGTCATATTCTTATCAGTAATCGTAACAAAATTGCTTATCTCTATCTGTTTTTTAAATAATGGAATAACACTTCCACTTGAGCCTAAAACATTTCCAGCTCTAATACATGCAAACACCGTATCCGAATTTCTTAGATTTGCATTAACAATTAGCCTCTCACTTGCAGCCTTAGCAACTCCATAAATATTTATTGGGCTCACAGCCTTATCAGTAGAGACATATACTACCTTTTTAACATTGTTTTGAATGGCACACTCAATAATATTTTCAGTTCCTATAACATTGATTGTAACAGATTCATATGCGTTTTCCTCACAAACTGGCACATGCTTAAGTGCCGCCAAATGAAAGATGATATCAATACCATTTGTAATCGCCATAAGCCTTTCCCTATTTCTTACATCTCCAATAACAAAGGTGAGCTTTTTATCATTGAACTTCCTTTTCATCTCTACTTGCTTAATTTCTCCCCTCGAATATATGATAATCTCTTTAGGGTTAAATTTGGAAAGAATCTGAGTAGTAAGCTCATTTCCCCAAGAACCAGTTCCTCCTGTAATTAAAATCCTTTTATCATCCAGAAATCCTTTCTTTTTATTTACCATTTCAATCATCTTTGATATCAATCTAAATCACTTCTGCTGATTAGTTCCAGTTAGCTATTAATAATTGCTTAAGTATTTTCCTTAAATATTTATTCTTTTTGTAAATTTAACTCTTTTTACTCAAGAGATTGAATAAATCAAAATCTTTTTAAAGAGGGCGCCTTTTCCTGATGCTAACTAGTAAAGACAATAGGTGTTTTTATGACAAAAATTATTCACAAATCAAGATCTCTTAGGAGAGTTTTTAAGAAATTACCCGGAAACAAGGTAACAACACACTACGAGCCAAGAGCCCCTTCAAAGCCAAAATGCGCTGTTTGTGGAAAGCCTTTAGCAGGAGTTGCAAGAGTTAGGCCGTACAAGGCTCAGACGATGGCAAAAACCCAAAAAAGGCCAGAGAGGCCTTATGGTGGAAACCTTTGCTCCGCTTGTGCAAGAGAGAAGATAAAAAGAGAAAAGCTTGGCTTATAAGCTCTTTTTGTGTTTTTATATTTTTATAATCCAAAATTTTATAATCCAATAATTGAGTTGAATTATGCGATTTAATAATGTTGTTTTTTAGGTCTTGGCAGGGAATGGTAACTCCTGTCATCTAAAAGATCAAAAAGGTGAAAAAGATGTTTGATGTAGGAAGAATATGTCTAAAAACTGCGGGAAGAGATGCTGGAAACTTTTGTATGGTAATAAAAAAACTTGAGTTGCCCTATGTAATAGTTGAGGGGTATACCAGGAGAAAAAAGGTAAATATTAGGCATCTTGAGCCAACTGATAAGGTTGTCGAAATCTCAGAAGAAGCGACTCGGGAAAAGGTAATAATCGCACTTGAAAAGGAAGGCTACAAGATAAAGCAAAAAAAAGGCCCAAAATATCAAAAGTCCGAGAGCAAAGAAAGCGATAAGCCAAAGGAAAAGCCTGCAAAAAGGGTTAAAAAGGGCAGTTTAAAAGAAGAGTCAAAAACAAAGCCAAAGACCACAAAAACCCAAAAAGGCACTAAAAAATAGGCGGGCTTATAAAAGAAGTTCTACCTTCTAAATGTCTTTAGATTTTTTTAAATATTTTTTAAGATATTTCTTTAACTACCTTTTAAATCATCAGTACAT
>CAZTMQ010000070.1:0-3712 GCA_964615385.1 uncultured Methanosarcinales archaeon | reverse complement strand
TGAAGCCTTACTGTTTTGCAATCAAAGCTTTTAATCGTATTCGACTCTTGGTGCAAGTATAAAGGATAATGAAACCTTATCAACTTCTACGAAATCAAGCTTTAATGGATATTCTTCGCTGAAATGAAGGTCGCATTTTCCTGAAAGCTTTGAAGCGCTCGCCATCTTTTTTAGGTATTCAACAGAATACTTGGATTTGATCTTTTCAGAGCCTTCATAAGAAATAATTACATTGTCTCCTGCAAGAATCTCAGTTTCATTTTGTGACAAGTCACCCTCTGCCTTGATAGTTAGTTTATTTTTCTCAGCAATAAATGAAAGAGAGTCTGCTACGATATCCGCATCATCAATAGCACTTGAGAGTTGTTTTGAATCCATTGAAACCTTTACTTTAAAGTTAAGCTCTGGCACTTTTTGTTCATTTTCATCAGTATCGATTATTGGTAAGTAGAACTTTCTTTTTGAAGAGCCTGAAAGCACTATCTTTAGCTTGCTTTTTCCTTCTAACTCTAAGGAGATCATATCGCTTTGCTCTGCCCTTCTTAAGATTTGTTTAAGGTTTGAAAGGTTTATCGCAATTTCTGTTGGGTTTTCAACCTTATATTCCACAAACGAACTTGAAAAAAGCTTGAATATAACCATTGCAACATTAGCAGGATCCATTGCAACAAGCTCTATTGCATCTTTATTTACTTTGAATCTTGCTTCAGTAACAAGCTCAGAAATGATTGATATACTTTCCTTTAAATATCTTGGTTCAGCAAGTGTTAGTTTCATGTTTAATCCCCCTGTCAACTATAGTTATTGATTAAAATCACATATATTTAAATTTAACTATCACTTAGAAGAGGTATTTATATGTTTAATACATCTCCTTCTTTTGAAATTATTATCTTTCCAAGCTTTTTAGACTCACAAAAATCTGAAAAAGGCTTCGCCGCATCAATTGTGCTATGCGCCGGAATAACAAGCTCAGGAGATAAAATCTCTAAAAGCATTCTGTGATCCTCTCTTGAAGCGTGACCTGAAACGTGTACATCTTCAAAAACCCTTACCCCTTTTGCCTCGAGATTTGCCTCTAGGGCTTCTCTTCTGATGTCATTATCTCCTCCGGGAATTACATTACAAGAAAATACGACTGCATCATCCTTTTTAAACCCAAAATCCCCATCTGCCATCCTTGCAAGGATTGCCTTTTTTTCAGCCTGATGGCCAGTAACAGTCACAAGATACTTGGAAGGGTTTTCCCTAAGTTCCTTTAAGAATTTGTTGACCTGCCTTCGATAAGAGAATATGATTGCATTTTTAGGAAGCTTAAAAATGTTACTTTCGGTTGCAGCATCAAGATATTTTTTAAGGCTTCTACCTAAAAAAACGGGCTGTCGTTTAAGCCCCTTTGCAAAATCGCAGATACTTTTTATTCGGGCAATGTGCGAAGAAAAAGTGGTTACTATAACTGCATTTTTGGGGGTGATCTCATCATCAAAAAGGATGTCTTTAAGCATATTGCTTGCAACTGCTTCAGATGGAGTTTTTCCAAGCTTATCTCCATAAAGGGTGTCCATGATCAAAAGCTTTACAGGAGCAACCTTCTTTAGTCTTTGTTTGTTTGGCTTTTTCCCAATTATTGGAGTGCTATCAAACTTATAGTCATTAGCGTAAGCGACCTTCCCTTCAGGGGTGTGGATGATAACGAGCACTGTTTGTGGAGTAGAATGAGTGATTCTTACAAATTCAACTTTTAGGTTTTTTGATATCCAGTAAATAGAATTAGAATTCATATCTACTATTTTGTTCTTGATTTTGATATTTTCTTCTTCGCAAATATGCCTTAATACTGCACATGTAAATCTTGTGCCCAGTATTTCTGCGTTTGGAAAAAAGGGAGCGAAATAAGGTATTGCACCAACATGGTCCAAATGAGCATGTGTAGGAATTATTGCTTTCACGCTTGGCGCAATCTTTTGAACCTTTCTTATATCAGGTGCAGCCTTTGCATCGAGAAGCTTTTGATAATCTACTTTAGCTACATCTTCTTCTTCAGTTAAAGAGATATAATTTGGCATATGAAGCCCCATGTCAATGATTACAGATTCATCCTTGTAACGAACGACAGTCATATTTCTTCCAATCTCTAAAAAGCCGCCTAACGTATATACTTCTATCATGCTACCACAAAGGCTTTTTAAAAATCTTCTATTATTAAAATCTTTTCTAAAATGAAGCAAGCTTACATTAAAAAAAACAAATATTAATTGTTAAAGATTTTCTAAGAATGGAAGGCCAAACAGTAGAAAATCAAGATGATTACAAGGCAATTTTAGTGATGATAAGACTTTTAGTTTTTATATAAGATGTAGTCTAAAAAGAAGAAATAAGTTATAGAATCTATTCTGAGTAATTATCAAAGTAGCCTTGAATATAAACAATTGGAGTTCCTTTATCCCCGCTACCAGAAGTAAGATCGCAAAGAGACCCTATTAAATCCGTAAGTCTTCTTGGAGTTGTGCCTTGGGATTCCATGCTTTCCTTTAAATTTCTTGGTTTATTTAGAATATCTTTTGTTATTGCGTCTATTAATTCTTCCCCGCGAAGGTGAGCGAACTTGCTATCAGCAAGATATTTTATCTTTAGTTCATTTGGCGTACCCTCAAGCCCTGAAGTATATCCGGGAGAAACAACAGGATCTGCAAGTTCCCAGATCTTTCCTTTAGGGTCTTTGAATGCCCCATCACCGTACACCATCACTTCAATTTGCTTGCCACTTGTTTGATATAATTTTTCCTGAATTTTTTTTACAAGCGCGCCACAATCACGCGGAAAAAGCTTAACTGTATCTTCTGTGGCCTTATTTGAGCCTAAAAGCCCATACTCTGGATTATACCCGCTACCTTCAATAGATCCTGTGAGGATTTCATCAAGCCCATAAACCTTTTTAGCACCTGATTGGCCCAATATGGATTTTGTATGGTTGCGGGAATGTATATCACAGTTAAGTACGCTATCTGAATAGTTTAGTATTGCCTTAGGGTTATTAGAAAAAATAATTTGACAGCTTGTCCCTTGCTCCGTAATTATATTTTCGTAGTATGAAACATAATCCACTCCTGTGAATGGGTGTTTTTGAAATCCAAAAATTTTTCGATACCGCTCTATTGTCAAGACATCTTCCCACGGGTTTATTTTAGCTTTATAAAGCATTTCTTCAGGGAATAAATGGTTACCAACCTCGTCTGAAGGATAACTTAGCATCAAGATAATATCTTTGCTGCCGTTAGCCACTCCCTTTGAGATGCCTTTTAATGGAATTGCAAAGCGGTTCCTGCTCAGAATAGGAAATATAACGCCAAGTGGATCTTTTCCAAATTTTTTGTACACGTCTTTAGCGATTGCATCAATCCCTGCATAATTGCCTTGCGCTCTTGCTACAATCGATTCTGTTATTGCCACAATGTCTCTGTCTTTAGGGGTTATGCCCTCGTATTTCCAAATATCAGTTATGACTTCGGTGACAATAGAAGAAATATCATCCCCTTGCCTAATGATGGGCGCTCTTATGCCCCTTATTGTTGTTCCTATACGCCTTTGCATTTTTTCCAGATGGCAATGAGCAAGGTTCTATTATTAATGCTTTTCTATAGTAAATGCTTTTCTGTAATGCCTTTCTACAAGTTTCTTCCAAAATAAATAAGCTATACATAAATCAAGAGAT
>CAZTMQ010000069.1:0-3727 GCA_964615385.1 uncultured Methanosarcinales archaeon | reverse complement strand
TATGCAACTTCTGATTGCTTTGTTACTGGGGATTTTGTTTGGAATAATTACAGGCCTTATTCCAGGACTACACGTTAATACCATTTGTGTTGTTGCTTTAGCAATGTCAGAAAAGATTTTAGGCCTTTTTGGAAAGCTTGAGTTTGCCTGTTTTATCATAGCAATGTCAATTACAAATTCTTTTACTAATGCGATTCCTGCGATATTCCTAGGGGCGCCATCAGGGGAGATGGAATCCTTGATAATTCTTCCAGGGCATAAGATGCTTTTGCAAGGCAAGGGAAATGAGGCTGTGAATCTAACGGTTTTAGGAAGTCTTTTATCATTGGTGACTTCAATACTGCTCACCCCTGTTTTGGTATTACTTTTTATATTTATCAACAATGCAATAAAGAGATACATAGGATATGTAATTTTGGGGTTTGTGCTTTTTGTAACACTTAAGGGTAATTCAAAATTAAAGAATCTTTCATTTTTTGTTCTTTCAGGCATATTGGGCATATTCTCTTTAGGTGTTAATAATGACAATGCATTGTTGCCTTTGCTTTCTGGGCTTTTTGGGATCAGCTCAATGATTTTATCTCTTAATCTAAATGCTTCAATTCCAACACAGGAAAAGATAGGCAATCTAAGTATTAAAATGGAAATGGTTCTAAAGGCTGTAATTGGGGCCTCCTTAGTAGCTTCAGTGGCTGCATTTTTGCCAGGGTTTGGCGGAGCACAGTCGGCGATTCTTGCCCAAACATTTTTAGGAAACTTAGGGAATGAGGGCTTTTTGGTCCTAACAGGAGGGATCAATACAGCGAATATGGTTATTTCAATTGATACATTTTATTCTATTGAAAAGGCGAGAAATGGAGCGATTGTTGCAATTACATCCTTTTTTGAGAGTATAACTTTAGATGAGATGCTAGTTTTTTTGTTTACATCACTTGCAATTGGTGGCTTTTCAGGGATAGCTACTATTTTTCTATCAAAGAAATTTTCAGAGTTTATGGAAAGGATCAATTATCGGATTATTTTAATCTCAATTATTGTGTTTTTAACGGCACTTACGCTCGCAACCTCTGGGCTTGTTGGGCTTATTATTTTAATTAGCTCAAGTGCTTTAGGGATTTGCGCCTCGCTTTTAACTGTTGGAAAGAATAATCTTATGGGCTGTTTAATACTTCCGGTTTTGATTTATTTTTTATGCTAGCTATTTTAGTGGTTGCTAAAAGCTATTTTAAAGGAGGGTGTTAAGGTTTGATAGCGAATACATTAATCCAGTTATCATTTTTATTATCAACTGCGACCATTTGTATTTTAAACCCTTCGTTGCTAATAATCCCTTTTATTTCTTCTTCAGAATAAAAAGAGTAGAATTTTGAAAAACCATCATATTCTTTTTTCTCAATAAATCTTTCACCTAGACCTGCCTTGACGGATATGGATAGTAGCCCTTTTCGCTTTAACACTTTGAAGAACTGGCCCAAAGCGATTTTAGCGTCTTTTTTTGGGAGATGCAAAAATGAAGCACAAGCCCATATTCCGTCGAATAATTCACTTTCAAAGGCCAGATCGCGCATGTCCATTTCAATGAATTTTGCGCCAGAAACATTTTTAGATGCTATTTTTATCAGTGCAGGAGATAGGTCAATTCCTATTGGATTAAGCCCCTGCTCTAAAAAGTATTTGACATCTCTACCGGGGCCACAGCCCGCATCGAGGATTTTTGGCCCGATAAGGTTTTTAATGAATTGGTCTGCTAAATCCTTTATAGGAGATATATCGAGATGCGTACTTGCGTATTTATCAGCAGTTTTGTCATACACTTCTATTGTCTTTTTTACTACGTCTTGATTTGACACGTCTTGATTTGACATTGTTAAAACCTTATTGCCTAATCATTCTGGTAAATTGATGGGACACTTTTCTAATGTATTGGTTTAATAAGCATCTTTTTGAAAGTTCATAACTTTTTAGTTGCTTTGAGTTTTTTTGCCCTGATTGTTATTACTGGAAGGGTTTAAGAGTCACGACTAAGGGTAGTGATTATAGGAGTTTTTAGCACTAAAATTGTGTGCTCATATTGAGATACTAACCCGCCAGATGCTTCTACTAAGGGCTTGTATTCTTCTATAGAATTTGACCGTAAAAGGTCTCCAATTGCTAATGCGACCATGGCTTTTGAGAATTTTTTTTCAAGCCACCTGCGGGCAAAAGGCATTTTGTTATAGCTCTTTATTTGTTCTCCTACTTTTTTTGTGATTGGATTTCTTGTATTTTTTATCTCAATTTCCATGAAAACATTTGGCACTCCTTGCTCGATTACTCTCCCACCCCCCAAAGTAGCAAATGGCTCCATTGCTATGACTTGTCCTTCTTTTAGCTTGGATGAATCGGTTGTATCATAGTTTGGAATGCTTGGAGAGGTGTGTAATGTGTAGATGTCCATTGTATGACCCGAAAGGTTTTTTATTGGACTAAAGCCTTTGGAAGTGATTGTTTTTTCTATTGCTTTACCTATTGAAGAGATTTTGGCGCCTATAGCAACTGCTTTGAATCCAGCTTCAAAGCCCTCTTTTGATGCCTCTAAGAGTTCTTTATTTTTACCGCTTAAATCTATTGTTACTGCGGTATCTCCAATTGCCCCTTCGACCATTGCACCAACATCAAGTTTTATTACGTCTTCACCGATAGCTTGATTGTCATCTATTCCTGGACAAAAATGTGCTGCAGTACTATTAAGAGAGATTTGCGCAGGGAAAGCGATTTGCCCACCTTCTTTTATAATTCTTTCTTCAACTAGATCAAGTATTTCTTTGATAATCGCGCCTTTTTTGATAAGGGTTGCTCCATAATCCCTTGCTATCGCTGAGATTTTGCCTGCTAAAAGCCAATTTTTGTATTTTTCTTCATAATCCATGCTTGTTCGCCTGTTTGTTTGTCCTATAAAGATATTTGATAAATATTTGGATAATTTATAAATATATGGCATCAAATGTGTAAAAAAATGAAAATCTTTTTAAAAATGGAACACTATCTGTATTGTTTATATGGTAATATTCCCTTTAAGCAAGAAGAGCTTTAAGCTTGTAGGCGTTATATCTCACTTGGGTGTTATTACTGACTTGGATAGCGCCTTTAGAGTAGAAGGCTCTGTTGACAAGGTGGTTGTTTCTATTAAGGAGCTATGCGAGTTTTGCGTTGAAAATGATATTGAGTTTTGCTCTTTATTTTTATTTAGCAAGATTTATCCAGAGGAATATGAAAAACAAAAATTTGTTAGAGAGATTTGTTGCCTTTTGCATAATGATGAATTTTTTGCAAATATAGGGATCAATGTGATGGGAAGGTGGGCTGAGCTTTCAGAAATCTCAAGTGATGTTAATGCACTGATTTCTAAGGAAAAAAAGGATATAAAATTAACGCTTTCACTGTTCCTTAATTATTCTCAAAGGGAAGAGATTGTTGATGTTATTAAGGTGATTACAAAAAAGATAGAGCTTGGAAAGATAAGCCCCGAGGATGTTACTAGGTACGTAGTTGATGAGCATATTCACCCTGATGTGCCAGATCTTTCTGTAGTCATATTTTTTAATACAGATAGCTTTGGAGATTTTATCGGCTTTAAGCTATCCACTGCGATCTTTGGTGTGAGTGAAAAAAGCTTTATTGATTCTAAAAAACAAGACATTTTTGAGGCTATTAAAAAGACTGGATATGCTTTGATAAAGCATTGAAA
>CAZTMQ010000068.1:0-3944 GCA_964615385.1 uncultured Methanosarcinales archaeon | reverse complement strand
ACAAATCAAATGACCCAGAAAGGGTAAGATTTAGCCAAATAAGAAGGATTGTTGTAGGGATACTCTACTAAGCATATTAGAGAATTTAGGCAAAAAAAGTTATATTTCTTATCTGAGATTTTCCCCATTGATCTTCACGCGATTTTTTCATCCGCCAAGTTTTCTGTATTTTCAAAGGGCACAACCTGGTCAAGATTTATAAGCTCATCTGAAGGTACGATATTTAAAATAGCATAACTAAGCAAAGCCGCCTGCTTATACGCATTTGATGAATTAGTTCCCAATATTCTAATACAATCGCCATCCATAAACACCCGGTTAGTATCCTGCGTTACCTCGATGTTTATTACTGAAACCTTTGGGCTCGTTGAATTTAATTCAATAGAGCTATTTACCCTTGCTTCTTTAGCATTGCTAAACTCAATTTGTTTTGTTGCATTCTCACAATCAGCAACCAAAACTGCCTTATTTTGGTAACCTTCGGGGATGTATGTAACGCCAATTATTGTTGGGATGCCTAAAATCCCCGTATCCTCTTTTCTTGGGTTTAAAATCTTTGAAATCTCAAGCCCAGCAAGCGCCACCTCACTTTCTATAAAAGGATCCATTGTGACCAAAACCAAATCAGAATTAAGAATCCTATCAACAATCTTGCTATGGTCTTCTATCTTAAAATGATCAATCTCTTGAGGGTTATACTTCATTCTCAGATCGTAGACATTATCCCCCACCTGTATTAAAGTTGACCAGCCAATAAGCTCTTTTTTAAAGGTAAAATTGTTATATATTACAGTTGAGTTTTGAGTAGTTCCATTAGGCAGGTCTCCATTGCCATTATTATCTCCAAAGGGCTTAACAACAAAAACAGCAAGTGCAACAATAGCCACCAAAATAAATGCAAGAATAAGCCATTCTTTTGTTCTTTTTTTGTTTTTTGAACTGTTGCTATAATTAGTATTTTCTTCATTTAAAGAACTTTCCTCGTCTTCTTTTACATCCTTTTTTATAGATATATCCGAAGCACCATCGTTAATAATCTCGCCTTGTGATCTGCTAGATGCAGATATTTCATCCTTAATACTAGATGCATCTGTATTAGTTTCTATATCTCTCACAACATCCTCTGAAAAGTCTTCTTCTTTCAAATTCTCCTTTGACTTAATGTTTTCCTCAAAATTCTCCATGAACATCCACTCTTTTATTTTAAAACTTAAATCATAAACTTGATTTTAAAATCTTTGGTTTGCTGTCAAATAGCTATTATTTACTAAAAAATTCCTTGTCAATTATTCCCAACTTCAAATATGCTATTGCATTAGAAAACGACACCACATCAAACTCATTAGTTGCATAAACATAATAGCAGAATTCATTTTCTCCATCGTTTATAACCTCAAAATCCTCCCCTTTCCTAAAAATAAAGATGGGCGCATTAGTCTGGTTTTTACAATCAAGAGCAATTTTTCCTTCAGGATAATCTTCAAAGCCATAAAGCAACTTTATCTTTCCAACCTTTTGGGCATTATAAGAGCTTTCTAAAACCGCAAAAGAAACTGCCGGCACAATCTCAGAGCTTGAATTTACACTATAATAAAACACAATAGAGCGTTCTATTTTATCCAAAACATCCTCGCTAAGATTAAGATAATCAACCTGAAGCGGGCTTAATGTAAAATCAAGCTTTTCATCCTCGTATTCTAAGCTCCAGCCAGACCTGCTTTTCGTAAGCGTGTAATTATTAATCTTTAAACTCCCTTCTTCATAATTTTGGGTATCCCTATTCACAACCATTTCAAGTATACTAGTCATCAAAAGAATCGATGTAATAACGACAAGTGCAATAGTAAGCATCTTCTTGCTTTTGCGCTCCTTATCAACCTTTTCAATCCTTCTTTTTACGATAATAATCCCCTCTAAAAAGATTTAGTTCCCATGACCAAAAATCATTAACTTTTAACCTTCTAAAAATTATTCAATCACGTATTATAAAAAAAATAAACCTTACACGCTTTTAAAAATAAGCTCTTTTCAAAAACAAAGCCTAAACACATCATTTATGAGCAGTTTAATCCTTTTACGCCTTAAGTTGCTTACCTATCCTATTCCAACCTTTAGAAAAACTATTCATATTTAACTCTTTGCGTTTTTTACAGTTTCGTTTTGATTCAGCAATATAAAACAAAGCCCTTTTCTTTTTAAAAAAGCCTTTTTAGTGTATTGCCTAAAGTGAATCTAAGCTATTTAAAAAATCATTTATTGTGCATTCCCTATACTTCACTAAGACATTAACATCAAAGCCTTTACCTAGTTCATCCTTATTTTCACTTTTTCTATCTTCACGTTTATTATTTTCATGTATATTGTTTTCACTTTTTTGCCATTTTTGCTCTGAACACCCATTTAGGCCACGCATAGAATCTACCTTGTCTTCCAACCCCTCTTTAGAAACGCAATCTTTAGTATCAGCATTGGCATTTTCCAATTGATTAACATCAACACATTCAAGAAAATATATCTCATGAACCTCATTATACTCAATTTTGTTAATTGGATTGAGCTTCATAAAATTTTGTGTATACTCTGAGCAATCCAAAAGAATCCCATTATTCTCTCTTTTTTCACTAATCCCAACAACTACAATATCCTTTGGGCCATATAGCCCTTCAAGGTAGCTTTTAATCATTTCTTTTAAGGCAAATTCAAGCCTTTTTGTAACCTTACAATCTTCAAACTGGATGTATGGGCGATCATTCTTTTTCATAATCTCACATAACCCATAAAAGAAGTATTCATCACTATGTTGCTTTTCAAAAAAGCCCGTTTCCAAAAGCCTGACTCTTGGTCTCATCTGATTCGTTTTCCATTTGGCTGATTTTCTTTCATCTAAATCAAATTGAACTTTGCTTTCATAAAGTATCTTTTCAATATCTTTATCTTCAATCTCTTCGTACATAAAAATGCCCTCGTTTTAATTTTATTAGTAATTTTATTGGGCGCCATATTAAACAAATTAATCGCCATATCATCTTATCGATTCAACGTGAAAGCTTGCCTTACTTTTAAGGATTTATCTACTCTTAAGCAATAAAGCTTAAGCAATGAAGCAATATTTTTTTTAAAACATACAATTCCTCTTTTTTTTCGTTTTATTTATTACCTCCTGAATTTCTTTTTATCGTATAGATCAATTTGAACTAAAATTAAATTAAAAAAACACATTGAAAGTAGCAATTTAATAAAAAAGCTCCTATTTAGCTTAAGCCTAGCGAGCCTTATGAGAAAATAAATGAGCCCGCGGAGATTTGAACTCCGGACCACCCGATTATCAGTCGGGCACTCCACCTGGCTAAGCTACGGGCTCCTATTTTGTATAAAAAGAACTTATGCTCCTTTTAAATAATTTTCGTTTAGCCTCAAAAGATAGCTTTACGCCCCCTTTTTTACAAATCCAGTAAGCCACCTTCATTTGCACATTAAAAGATTTGCACATAAAAAAATAACACTCCTCTCTTAATATACTTGAGCCATAATTAATTGGTTTTTTCAAATAATAAGTTTTAATCTCAATTTTATTCTCAATAAGATATTAAAGAAAATAACAATTCCAAAAGCAATAATCTTATAAACTTTCTAATGGGAGTTTTTACTCTTAGTGATTTTAATAGCAAAAATATTCATTTCCAAAGGCTTTGCAATATATAATATTTCAATTCTTTTTATTTTGGCGCTTTCTAAAAGGGCTCTATTCTATTTAGAATATAATTTTAGTAAACTCCTTTATTTTTCTTTATCTTCAAACACATTACAACCCTTCTCAACAAAAATCAATTATAAAAAAAACTCAACCCAAAACTCAACCCAAAACTCAACTAAGAACTCAACTCAAGGATTAACTCAAGGATTAACTCAAATCTTAGCAAAAAATATGTATGAAAAAATAAGGT
>CAZTMQ010000067.1:1342-3979 GCA_964615385.1 uncultured Methanosarcinales archaeon | reverse complement strand
CAATAATCGTTTCTGGTTTGATCAGGTATTCCAAAGTCCCAGTAATTATAGGCTTGATTACCAAAAATATCACAAAACGCTTCTGCGCCCGAATCGTAGCAACAGCCATTACTGCATAACATCGACATATCGCCTACATCTCTTCCTTGTGCGTTTGCACCATTACAAGCATAAACATCCTTTACAGGCATTCCAAAACCTTTATCAGGACGAGTAGGCTCTGAACAACGATTATATGCTGATTCAAAAGCGTAATTTGTACTGCTCCCTGAAACTATAGTGTTTGTTGCAGTATCGCAAACCTTTCCAGAAGCTACATTTGTTGTAGTTTTTTTTGTTTCGCCATCGCAATTCTCTGAAGTTCCAGAACAATAAGTCTTTGCTGTAATAACTTGGCATTTATCAGGGCTTCCTGCGCCACCACAGACTGAAGATGTTGAACAAACGTGATCCGTTCCATAATAATTACAGCCATCACAGCAAGCACCTGAGGAACATTCGCAGGCACCTACGCAGACTCCGTTTTCGCAAATCTGGCCTTCTCCACAATTCTCTATCTCACAAATAATGCCATTAGAGGTTGCACAATCGCCCTTTCCATCACACCCAAACACTGTTTGCCCAACAGTATCTGTATCTATACAGTATTTTCCAGAAGAATCACAGTAATTGTTGCAACTCAAATCTGTCTCAATTGAAGCCTCTCCAGCGCCAACACAAACTTCGCCTTCTGCAACAAAATGTGAAAACTCCCAATCAAAAGACTCGAAATTACAGGAGCCACCATGACATCTATTAACCTTTACTTGCATTTCACATGTGCCATTACAATAAACGTTTGCATCATTGCAAACTGTTCCATCAGCCTCATAATGCCCATCATCATCACAACAGGGATCAGAAGGGTTACATTCTGGCCAGGCGGGTTCATCACAATCTCCTGTCACGGGGTCGCAAGTGCCACCATTATCTTCGCACTGCTTTGCTGAAAATGTTAACGGGTGATTACAAGAATCCTCAAAACAATAATCCTGAGTACATTCATTATTATCATCACAAGTAGTGGCATAACCACACCTGCAGACACAATCGAATTCATTACTGCACCTTGCCAAGAAGCCAGATGGACAGTCCTCAGATACTACTTCCCCATATTCACACAGGCAGCTTTGACTTAAAGAAAAAGAAGAAAATATTGATAGGCTTGAAATGAGAAACATAAAGATTAACGATACAAATATTAAGCCGTTGAAAACATAGCGAAAGCCCATTTAGCACCTCTTAAAAGATATAGCTATGGCAAATTGTGGTATTTAAATATTTAAAGGTATCGCTTTCAAAAACAAGAAGAATGCAACAGACTTTGACATTGATCTTAAAAAAAGGCGAACAACATTTTTAACAAATTATTTAAATCAACAAAACTACTTACTTTTATGAGACTTAAATTTGAGAAAGAAACCAAGGAAATCGATTTTTGTGGAAAGATAAAGGAGCTATTAAAGCGCCAAAATATAAACCCTGAGACTGTTGTGGTTTTAAAAAACGGCGAAGTGATAAGCGAAGACGAAAGAGTAAAAGATGAAGATGAGCTTGAATTAATCTCTGTGGTATCCGGTGGCTGATTTTGATGGCTGATAGAATAAAAGGGATTATCGCAAAGCCTAAAGAGCTCGAAATGCTTAGAAAATCATTATTATCCAAATCAATTGCTTTAAACGGTGAAAAGATTATCAAAAGGGGAAGCGATTATATCATTCCAATAGTTGATGATTATCCAAAATCCCTTAATAAACAATATAAGGTTGTTGAGGTAAGCATTAAGCGCTCTTCTAAGCCAAAATCATTTAAAGGGCTTGCCAAAGAGATTATTCCAAAAGAGAAATTTGCACTTTTAAAAACTGCTTACGATATGCTAGGTTCTATTGGGATTTTAGAGATAGATAAAGAGCTTTATCCATACAAAAAAAAGCTTGGAGAGGCTCTTTTAAAATCAAATAAAAATCTAAAAACTGCCTTGCGAAAATCCGGCTCTCACGAAGGAGATTACAGAATTCAAGGTTTTGAATATCTTGCAGGAGATAAGACTACAGTTGCAATTCATAAAGAGAATAACGTATTCATTACTCTAGATATTTCAAAGATGTATTTTTCTCCAAGGCTTTCTACTGAGAGAAAGAGAATTGCTGGTCTTATAAAGCCCAAAGAAGATGTTTTAGTGATGTTTAGCGGATGTGCGCCTTATGTATGTGTCATTTCAAAAAACACGCGTGCAAATTATGTTGTAGGAGTAGAAATAAACAAAGATGCCCATCTATATGGGTTAAAAAATATTGATAAAAACAAAGTTAAGAATGCTACTTTAATAAATGGTGATGTTAAAAAAGAATTGCCAAGACTAAAAGAGAAATTTGATAGGATCATAATGCCTCTGCCTAAAAACGCAGGGGAATTTTTGAAACTTGCGTTTTTAGTTTGTAAAGATAGTGCGTGGATTCACATGTATGAATTTGCCAAAGAAGAGGAATTCGAAATAATTGAGAATTTTGTAAAGAATACCTCAAAAGAGCACTCTTTTTTAGCCTCTTATGTTAAGACAACAAAATGTGGCCAACAATCGCCAAGGGAATATAGAAT
>CAZTMQ010000067.1:0-1242 GCA_964615385.1 uncultured Methanosarcinales archaeon | reverse complement strand
TAGATGAAAAAGCTAAACAAAAAAGACAACTAATTTAAGCCAACTTTATAATCAACTAAAATTTAAGTTCTTTATAGTTAACACAAAAACAAAGGGCGCTAAACATAAAATCTTTTATTGAATTTCTTTTAAATAACATTTAAAACCATTTTCCTAGCGAGCTTTGGGATTTCTCCTTTAGTTTCTTAGTAATTTTTGATAATGATGATTCAATTCTTTGGCTTGAAAATTCATTTTCAGTAACTAACAATCCCTTTACCTTCTCTTCATCAGGTGATCTAAAACTAAGCGAATAGTCCTCTTTTATAGGCATGTTTTTAATTAAATCAAAAACCTCTTTCCAAGAGACTGGATTTTCTTTTTGCCAAGATACTTCTTCAAACAACTCCTCAAAATTGCCCTTATGCCTTTTTACAAGGGCAAGCCCCTTTTTTGGCCCTATCCCATTAATCCCGCTTTGAGTGAAATCATTTCCAACAAGCATTGAAAGCACGATTAGTTCATCCTGACTGATGCCAAGCTCCTTAAGGTTATCCTCTAATTTAATTAGCTCAATTTCCACATCCTGATAACTTAGAGCGTTTGCTTTCTTTTTTTTAGCGCCTTTGTTTAGGTTTCTAACAACATTTGGCGCACCAAACACTAATGAATCAAAATCCTGTGAAGCACAGCAAAACGCATCATTATTTCTTACAAGAAAAGCAGCTTGGGCTTCGCCTTCGCTTGGAGCTTCAACATAAGGAATTCCTAAGGCGTCTAAAAGCCTTTTGGAGTCAAAAATCATCTTAGGGCTTAACTTTGAGGTCATTTTGGAGTATTTCTTCATCGACTCGATATCCTGTTTATCTATTGCTTCTTTTAGCTTAAGCTCGGCTTTTATCTTGCGCTCCCTTCTGATTTCTTGCTCTTTTTGCTTTAAATGGGGAGGAGTGCCGTCAAAGACGAACACAGGGCTTATATTGTTCTCTAAAAGGAATACGCATCTTGAAAAAAGCCCTGCTAAATGGCTTGTGATTTCTCCTTTAGAGTTCATTAAAAGCGCGCCATCGTATTGCCTGATTGAAGAAAGGAACTGATAAAGCCAGTTTAAGGCATCTACTGCGATCCTTTTTCCAGATAAGAAATCTATTTCTATCTTTTCAATGTTAAGCAGTGATTTTATCTGGGTTCCCATTTTTATATTATTTATTTCAAATTCTAGTTTGTCTATTTTTTTTTAATAGGCGTTAATATCTTTTGAGC
>CAZTMQ010000066.1:0-4159 GCA_964615385.1 uncultured Methanosarcinales archaeon | reverse complement strand
TACTAAATGTGTTCATATCAAAACCTTAATAATTTGGAAGAAAATAAACAGTATCACTTGATGAAGCAAATAGATTTTTAAAGCATTTCTTCCTAAAAAGGTAAGAAATCTTAGTAAAAGATTTTTTTGAACTGTTAAATTGGCTTTGGTGGCTACTTCTTTTTTGTATAGCAAATTTCCTAAAGATACGCCAAGTAAAACCACGCCAAACCAAGGGAATATTGGAAAATAGTCTAGGGAAAGAAAATCGCGAGTATGAAACCCTAATACTAAAAATGTGTTTGAGGTAGAATTAATATTTGGGATAATCAACCCTAAAAATATAAAAACAAAGGATAGAATGAGTGTAAGATTGTTGCATTTTCTAAAAAGATATGATAGTATGATCGAAATACCGATTAGATGTAAAATACCAAAAATTACGTATTGTTCGCGAAAAATAATATATGTCACTAAGCTAATTAATAAGCCATAACAAAACACGATTACCCCTCTTTTGAGATATTTTTTAAAAGGAGCATTTGGTTTTATGTTGCTTAAGTATAAGGATATTCCAACAAGCAGTAAAAAAAGCGAGGAAATTATTTTTTGAAAGATTCCATAGAATCCGGTTGTTAAAGGAATTTTTGCGTTGAAGAAAAAGTTCAAATCAAAGAGAAAATGATATATTATCATCATAATTATTGCTATTCCTCTAAGCATATCGATTTCAGCTATTCTTTTAACCATCACCATATAGTTGTTCTCATTTATATTTAAATTAGTCTTAAATTATCAAAGAACTTGAATTATTTTATGATTCATGTAAGTAAAAAGAAAATATAAGGAAAAAAGATAATAAAAACTAATTTTTTAACTCATCATCAAAGAAGAATATATCGTCTATTCTTGAGTTGAGTGCTTTTGCAATCTGAAAGGCTAATTTGAGTGAAGGGTTATATTTCCCTGCTTCAATAAATAAGATTGTTTCCCTTCTAACTCCGACCTTTTGTGCTAAGGCATCTTGAGTAAGGTTATACCTCGCCCTTAATTCCTTGATTTTTGTTTTCACTTTAAACATCGCCCTTTTTGTACAAAAGCTTTTGATAGAGCACAGCAGATATTATCATAGTAAAGAAGACTAGCCCATAATACTGTTGGGTATTTACTTCTATTAAATCAAAGTAATCAAACCAAAAAAATATTGTCGTAACTAAAAATGTTGTTAACCATGAGTACCCTAAACCATACATCGAAAGCTTTTTTATTCTCTCATCTTTTTCGGGCATTGATTTTTGTCTCGTTCTTCTAAAAATTGCAATAATAATTAAGGTAATGCCTATACTTAGTATCGAAGATCCAATGTGCGCCTTTATTAATCTTAATGCGATCATAAATATACCAGCTATCAAAAAGCCAGTACCTAATGCAATAAGCCAATTGTATTTTGAGTTTGCTTTTCTCATATTTTTTTCCCCTCCATAAATATGTTCGAAATGGTTTTTACTAAAGCACCACCTAATAGAGCAATGACCATGAAAATATTTATCGTAGGCTCCTGATTTAGTGATGATAGCAAAACCTCGTAAAACACACCGCCACACAACACTAAAGACATAAACCATGCAGCGTTTCTTTCTGATATCGCTTCAATTTTATATTCTCTTTCATCTCTATCTAATGTAATCATAACAGGTACTGTATCCAAAAACAAGAAGCCAAGCCAAACAAAAGTTATAGCTAATCTTGTATTAGTGTCCCAAAAGGGCATCGCCTGAAATACTGCAAACGGTATTATAACGAATGCGATATAAAGCCAGCCTTGCCAGGTTTTAGGGCTTATACCCCAGCCACCGTATTTTCTTCTTTGAAACCAATCCTTTCGTGCAATCATTTTAAATCACCTATTTTCGGGTAGAAAATACATAAACCACACAAGCCATACTAGCCATGATAACCATATCATTTCACCTTTAATAAGTCCTGGAATTGCAAAGAACGCAAAAAAACCAAAAAAGCCTAAATATCTATTGTCTCTTAATTTTTTATTTTTCATATTATTCACACCACACATTTAATTAGTTATAACTAACATTATGTTAGAAGTGTATAACATTTACTATTTAAGTTTTTCGTTTTTGCAATCTGAAAAAGTAAAAACTAGGTTTATTTTAAAGAAAATATATTAGAACTAGTTTGGGCACTCTCCTTGCGTCCAAGACTCAACCAATTCATTTTTACAGGCTAAACAAGGATTGCCAAATGTTTGTGCACAGGGATATTTAACACAGGTTACTGTTGGTTTAAACCAGCCACAAACAGGATTATATTCCATTGTACAGGCTTCTACGTTCCTTGTTTTCGGCATGCAATAATTAATTGAAGAATCATTTTGATCATAAACCTCTGTCATGTTAAGGTTTTTTGCAACTCCATTTATTACATCAACGCCCATCCTAAAGCTTTTGATACGTGATGGAAGTTGGTAGCCATCAGGGCTTGTGTTTACATCAAATTTAAATACAAAATTCCAGCAATCTTCACACTCAAGTTTCCTGTTTTCTAAAAGCAATAAATTTGCGCCGTTATACTCCTTGAACTGATAACTGCTAATTATTCTTTCTCTTGCAAGCTCTAATGATTCCTCATAAGAATATATTCTTATTGGCTCTTTATCTATCTGGCTATTTGGGTTGAGAATAATCAGTAAAGTAGTAGCTACCGCCACAAAGATTATGATAAGAATTACATAGTTACTTTTTTCTTGTTTCATAAGAATTGGGAAGACAAAAATCATATAAAAAATTTACGAAATTTCTTTATCATTTAAATCAGAATGATATGTCAAAAGCCAAACGATTAATTTGTTGTTTTAAGAAATCCTTTGTCATTTGTTTTTAGTCAGATGAAAAAAATATAAAAAAATAAAGAATAAGTTTATTCCTCTGATTCGCTTGCAAGGAATGCCCACCATGGTTTTTTAACCTGAATAACTTCACCATTTTCTGAATCAACTTGCGCCTGAACCTGCATTTTAGTTTTGAATAGACCAAGTAGCTTAGCTTGCTTTTGCAACTGAACTTCGTAAGCAGCTCTAATATTTTCTTTAGAGCCTACTTCTTTTAATTCTATTTGACAATCGTTCTCTTCGGAGCAAACCCTTACTCTTAATTGTTCTAAAGCCTTTTCTGAAGCAGTATCAGGCATTATTTTTACTTCTGCATTTTTTCCATTACTTAGTTTAACCTGAAGTTTAGTTCCTTCCTGTGTTTGCTCTTGAACCATTTCCATTGAAGTTTGAGCTTGTGTTGCGCCAGATTTAAGTTGAATCTTATTATTTGCTTTTTCTTCAACTTGGACTTGTTTTCCATTTTCAGTCGTATATGTCCCTGCTTGCAATTTGGTTTGAGTTTTAACCTGCTCTTGCACTTGCTCCTCGTTTCTATTTTGCTCGCCTTCCGTGGGATTGTTTATTTCCGCTTGTTCTTGCTCTTGAATCTGGCTTTCTTCTCCCTCGTTTTGAATTTGATTTTCAATTCCTGCAGGCGCATCAGGAGACTGCCCCTGTTCAGACCCATTTGATTCAACACCAATTGTTCCTTCAGAATTTTGCCCTGCAGTCTCGGGGGGCCCTTGAGCTAAAACCAAAGATACAAACAAGAAACACATAATCATTGTCAATACAAATTTTTTCATATACATCACCTCTTACGCAAGAAAATTGTTTTACTCATATTTAAGTTTTTGCAGTTAATAAGCCTTTAAGTATTAACTATTTATACCTGCAACATTTATAAATGAGAAGAGCTAACAAGGGATATAATGAAGCTAAAAAAGATTACATTTGCAAAAGAGATAAAAGAGATTCAGGCAAAAAAAGATAGGCTTTGGAGAAGTGATTTGGGATTTTTTTTGATTAGAATAAATCCTGAGAAAGAAAGAATTGAGGTTGGCTTTTGCAATCCTAAATTTGTTATGACTCATGTGATTACAGGAAAGAATCCTGAATCTATTTATAGAACTATTATTAGGAAAAAACTTATTTCTAGATTTGAACATGCTGCGTATTTAGGTATGGAACTTGAGAAAGCATATGTTAGCCTTAAACTGGGTCTTGCATATGTGCAGGATTCAAGGGTAAATTTGAAAAGGAAATAAATGAGATTTGAAAATTGATGTG
>CAZTMQ010000065.1:0-4442 GCA_964615385.1 uncultured Methanosarcinales archaeon | reverse complement strand
AACATTAGAAAAGAATATAAAGCAAAGCCTTCTACGGTTTTGTTAATTGGGCTCGTAGTCTAGTGGCTATGATGTCCGCCTGACTCGCGGAAGGTCCCCAGTTCGAATCTGGGCGGGCCCATTTTTTTTACTCTATCGATTTTAGGATGATAAGGCTTAAGCAAGGCTTTTTTTATCGGTTAAAACAATCTTGATTTTTGAGGTGGATTTTTAATTGGAGAAATATGATGTGGTTATAGTTGGTGCCGGTCCTGCAGGTCTTGCATGCGCTAAAGAACTTTCTAAAGGAAATAAGACAGTTTTATTAATTGAGAAAAATAAGATTATAGGCCCTAAGGTTTGTGCAGGTGGGCTTACGGAAAAAAGTGTTGAGATTCTAAAAAAAGAGTGGAATCTAAACTCGAAAGGAATGTTTAAGTTACTTCCTATGAAAAAACATAAGGATGTTTTGTTTAAATCAGATCAAAAAACCGTTTTAATAAGATCAAAAGAGGATATTGTTTGTGTTATTGACAGAAGTGACCTTGGAAATTTTTTGCTAAGCCAAATAGATAAAAAGAAGGTTAGGATTCTAAAAGGCTTAAGGGTTGAAAGGATTACTAAGAGCTATGTTGAACTTGGTGATAAAAGAAAAATAAGGTACAATTTTTTGGTGGGCGCTGATGGCTCAAATTCTAGTGTTAGAAGATATTTAGGTATGAGAAACGAGTTTGGAATAACTTTACAATATAAAATCAAAGAAGATAAATTTAATAGATCTAAGAGAAAATTTAAATTTCTTGAAGTTCATTCTAATACAAAGTTATTTGGTTCTTGGTATGCATGGATTTTTCCATATAAAGAGTTTGTTTCTGTTGGATGCGGGGCAGACCCTAAAGTAACACATCCTGCAAAACTAAGACAAAATTTTTCAATTTGGCTTAAAAGCGAGGGGATTGATGTTTCAGATAGTAAACTTGAGAGTTTTCCAATATCTTGCAAGTATTTAGGATGGAAATTTGGTAACGTATTTTTATGCGGTGATGCATGCGGGCTTGCAAGTGGAATGACAGGAGAAGGGATTTATCAAGCACTTGTATCGGGAAGTGAGATCGCAAAGGTTATTTTAAAAAAGAATTATGAGCCAAAATTGCTTTATAGAGTAATTGAGAAAAATAAGAAAGCCTATAGAATTGCAAAGTTTTTTGGAAAACATAGATTGTTGTTTTGTTTGGCTAGGAATTGTACGCTTAGCCTTGTTGGTTTTAAACCTGTGAGAAGGTATATAAAGAAGAGATTTTTGAGCTAAATTGTTTGTAAATAATTGAGTGTAAAGATGGATTTAAAAGGATTAAAATGAAAGAGTTTATCGAAGTGATTACTTCAAGAAGAAGTATTAGAAGGTTTGTTTATGATGAGAAAATAAAGGAAGAAGATATTGAAGTTATTTTGAGATGTGCTATTAGCGCACCTTCTGCTGGAAATGAGCAACCTTGGCATTTTGTCATTATAAAAGATAGAACCGCACTTGATAAAATACCTGAGATCCATCCGCATGCAAGGATGTGCCTCGAAGCGCCTTTGGCGATACTTATATGTGCAGATCTCTCTTCTGAGAAACATAAGGGCTTTTGGGTTCAAGACTGTTCTGCTTCTTGCGAAAACATGCTTTTAGGGATTCATTCAATTGGGCTTGGAGCGGTATGGGTAGGAATTTATCCGAACCAGATGAGAGTTAAGGATTTTAAAGAACTTTTTTCTTTGCCCGAGCATATTATTCCTTTCTGCCTTGTGCCAATCGGCCACCCCCAAGAAGAAAATGCACCTGAGGAGCGCTTTAAAGAAGAACGAATACACCTTGAAAAATGGTGAATTGATTGAATAATAGGACAATTATAAGAACTTAGCGATCTTTTCAGACAACTAATAGATTCTTTATTGCCTCTTCAAATGGGATGCAAACAAAATCTTTTTAAATTGATAAGGATATTTAAGGAATTAATAGAGTGTGGCTTTGACAGATTTGATTTCGTGAAATCCTTGATCATTTCGCATACTTAGATCTTTAGACCGAAGTAAGGAAAGATGGATTCACGCAGTGATTAACCTAGATTATCAGCAAGATACCCAAGCATTTATGCAGAGGTTTTTCATTTATTGGTTTTCAGGTTAGATTAAAGGTCTTGGGCCAAAAGCGAGGGCTTGTTGTTATGGTAAAAGTAAACTCCAAAGAAATTAATAGAAAAACTAAAGAAAAAGACAAGGCCGATATAAATCGCTATGTAAGGATAGCTTTGGTGCTTGGGCTTTTAGTCCTTACCTTTCTTGTAACAAAATCAATGTTTAAGGTGATATTGGGGGCATTTTTGTTGACTTATCTTACTTACCCAATTTATAAAAAGCTTCAATCAAGGATTAAAATTAAGGCGGTTTCTGCATTGATTATTATATTCTTCACGCTTGTGGTTATGGTAGCTTTGCTTTGGTTTATGACCTCTTCTCTTATGGGAGAGGCTTATGTAGTTTACAGCAATTCGGCAAATGTTTTGACTGCAGTGACTTCGGATTCTATTAAGGATTGTTCTTTGGAAGAATGCTCAGTTGTAGACCATATTGCAGAGTTTGTGAGCAGCAATCCAGAGCTTAAGTCCTCATTAAAAAATCAAATTGCATCAATTGGAAGAACTATTTTTGATATTGTGAAAACAATTGTGGTAAAGCTTCCTTCTATTTTAATCTCGCTCTTTTTTGTTATCTTTCTTACTTTTTTCATGCTTATTGATGGAGCAAAGATAGCAAAAGAGGTTAAGGAGATTTTGCCTTTAAAGCAGGAGCACAAGGATGAATTTATCAAAGAGATTACAACTACAGCAAATTCAGTGCTCTTTGGCCAGATTATGGTATCTTTTATTCAAGGGCTTACTGGTGCGGCGGGAATCTTAATTGGTTCAGCTATATTTGGAATATCAAATCCAGGGGTTGTTGGTTTTGGGATTGCTATGGCAATAGCATCTTTGATTCCATTTATAGGGACAGGCCTTGTTTGGATTCCTTTGAGTGCAAGCAATATTTTACTAGGGATTGTTAACAACCAACCAAATTTATGGGGATATGGCCTTTTTATTTTAGTTTGGGGAGCGGTTGCAGTTGCAAATATTGACTCTATTACGCGACCTAAACTTGTAAGCTCAATGTCAAGCCTTCATCCAATGGTTGTGCTAGTCTCAGTGTTTGGCGGTCTTGCACTGTTAGGTTTTATTGGAATTTTCATTGGGCCAATTGTTGTTGGAATCTTTTTTAAGGTACTTGACATCTACAAAAAAGAGTATTTATAGGAAAAAAAGGGCATAGATGATTTTGCCTTCTGGAAAGCAAGGTGGTCTTTTAATGAAGTTTGAAAAAAACGATAACATTAATTTTCTTAAAGCGAGAATTTTAGATTCTTCAACTGGCAACACCATCGTAGCTATTTTGAATTATAAGGATGCTTCTAAACTAAGGCTTCACAGAGGGGATAGGGTTGAGATTATTCTTAACAAAAAAAGCGTTGTAGCAATAGTAGATGAAAGTATTAAGGATATTAAAGAAGGAGAGATTGGGCTTAATTTTGAAGCAGGCGACCATATTAAGGCGAAGCCAGCTGACAGAGTTCAAATCAAGCCCGTTTTAAAGCCAAAGTCAATATACTATATTAAAGAGAAAATTGAGGGAAAAAAGTTAAGCGAGGAAAAGATTAAGCAGATTATAAAAGATATTGTAACAAATAGGCTTTCTAGTGTGGAAACCACTTATTTTGTATGTGCTTCGTACATAAGAGGGCTTAGCCTTGATGAAACCGTAAGCCTCACAAAGGCAATTTATTCTGAAGGGGAAATTCTTAAATTTAAAGATAGTAGATCTAAATCAATTACTGTTGATAAACATTGTATTGGTGGTCTTGCAGGAAATAGGACGACTCCGGTAATAGTACCTATTGTTGCATCAGCAGGGCTTCTTATAGCAAAAACCTCTTCAAGAAGTATTACAAGCCCAGCAGGAACTGCTGATGTTTTAGAGGTTTTATGTAATGTTTGCCTTTCAAAAAAAGAGATTATTTCAACCGTAAAAAAGACTGGCGCCTGTATGGCTTGGGGAGGGTCTTTAGCGTTAGCTCCTGCAGATGATGAGATTATTAGAGTTGAGCATCCTGTTAGTATCGATTCAAACAATCAATTAGTCGCCAGTGTTATGGCTAAAAAAAAATCTGTTTCAAGTGATATTGTTTTAATTGATATTCCTATTGGGCCTCATGCAAAGGTTAAGAATAAGTTACAAGCAAGAAAGCTTAAATTTTTGTTTGAATATGTCGGCAATCACATTGGAATTAAAACTAATGTAATATACACAGATGGAAGAAATCCTATTGGAAAAGGCATCGGACCAAGCCTTGAAGCAAGGGATGTTTTAAGGATTTTTGAGAATGA
>CAZTMQ010000064.1:0-4522 GCA_964615385.1 uncultured Methanosarcinales archaeon | reverse complement strand
CAGGGACTGTTATCAAAAACATAAAAAGTTCTAAGAATATTATATTTTTAGTTTCCATATATTTTATTTTTTTTTCTTTTATTTCTTAATTATTTCACACCAAGTGCCTTTCTCAAGATATTATTTTATATTTTCTTTAATCTTAAAAAAATAACAAAAGATTTCCTGTAATAAAAGGCAAAATTTAAATAATAGTTACTCTAAAATAGTTAATGCTACTAAAAAGTGGAGTTTTAAAAAAATCCTTTTAGGGGATATTGCTTTTAAGATGTTTAATTCTGCAATGAAAAGAGCTTTTAAAAAGAGGGTATCGCAATGAAAAAAACAAAATTCAAAAGCCTTGCAATTATTCTAATGCTAGCAGTACTAATCGCTTTTGTTTCACAATCAAAATTCTCATCCGCAATCCCACAAATATACATTGAAAATGAATACCCTATCCCGATTTGTTCAGGGGAAAAGGCAGAAATATCCGGTTTTATAAAAAACGACGATGACACATTTCAAAGCTATATCCTTACCCACAATAGCGAATACGAAGATTTGGCATTTATAGAAGAGAGCGAATTTGGGCTTTTTCCCGGAAAATCGCAGCGTTTCAAAATAGAAATAACCCCTGGTATTGATGTGCCCTTTAAAAACACAGATTTGTGGCTAGTTGTTGAGTATAATGGCCGAAACTTTACAAAAGGAGTGCCTTTGCTGATAAAAGATTGTCATAACATAGAAATTGATGCACCTAACACTTTAGAGATTTGTAATGGGGGTGAGTTAGAATACAAAATCTATGTCAAGAATCTCGGGGAATACAAGGAAAAAATAACACTCTTGATAGATTCTGATTTGCAGGACTTAGATGATGAACACGATTTCTCGCTTGAAAAAAATCAAATGAAATCTATATCTATATCATCCCAACCAAAAGAGCCGGCTAATGAGTTTGATATTTATTATGAATTGGAAATCGATGGGCTTGATGATAAAGTCATTAGGAGAGAAACTAAGGTTTTTGTAAAGGAGTGTGGCGAGGCAGAGGTGTTTTATGATAGCACCCAAAAGCAATGCATCGGTGCACAAGGTAGAATTGATCTAGCTATAAAGAATTTAGGGCAAGCTAAAGATGAATTTTTGGTCTATTTAGGAAATGAAGAAAAGGCAAATTTCTCTCTTAATCCTAACGAAGAAAAAAGCCTAGGAATTAATGTAGCTAAAGAAACTGATTACGAAAGGAACTTTCCGATGGAGATTAAGATAAAATCCAAGAATGGCTTTGAGCAGACTCTGCCTATTATTTTAGAATATATCTTTTGTACAGATGTAACCTTACATGCAAAGGATCCGGTATTAAACGTATGTAGAGGCACAAAGGAATCAGTACCATATATGGTTGAGATTCAAAACGGACCAACTCAGGAAACCTACACTATAAAGCCACAAAGTGGTATGTTAAACATTTCTATTGACCCTAATATTATCCTCTCAAGCTTTGAAAAGCGAGAGATACCCCTTGATATATTAGTGCCGACAAAAGCCGGTCAATACAACAATGTGCTGGGCTTGCACAACAGCCAAGAAGCCCTCTATGAGTATATAACATTAAACGTTTTGGATTGCTTTGACTTTGAGGTTGATCTCGATTTGCAAAAAGAGATATGTAATGGCCTTAATCTAAGCTATGATTTAACAATTTATAACTTTGGCGAGGCAGATGATAAATACCTTGTAGAGATGGTGCTTTTATATCCCAAAATGCTTGGGGAATATGAAGTCAAAAAAACAGATGACTTAGAGATTACCTTTAATGAGCGGATAAATTCAACTAACGAAAAAGAAAAGATTGTTTTGAAAATAACATCTCTTTCAAAGCCTGATCTTACTAGGGTAGTGGAGAAAACATTTAAGGTTTCAAATTGCTATGACCATCAATTAGAATTGCCTAAAAATGTTAGGGTCTGCGCAAATGAAGAAGGGAATATTCCAATTATCCTTAAAAATACAGGAGAAAAAGAGGATAAGTTTCTCATAGAATTTGTCTGCCCATCTTATATTGTAAGCCAAAACAAAACATTCATACTTAATAGCGGGGAAGAAAAAGAGTTTTCATTAAGATACACTATCCCCAAGGAATTTGGCAAAGATTCCTTTTGCACAGTATTTGTTTCATCAGAGAACAAGCCTACAAGAGCCCTATATTCAACAAAGATATCTCTCTTAGAAGAAAAGGAATGCTATTGTGCTCAGTCTGAGATATCAAAAACAACACTAGATTTTAGCGAAGGTAACAGGCGAATAGAAATAGATGTAAATAACTGCGGCAGGATCACTGACAGCTATGAAATAAAGGTCTTTGGCGAATTAAAAAACTACGTTGATATAAGCCCAATCTCTTTAAGCCTTAAACCAAATACCAACTCAAAATTCTATGTAAATTTTAAAGAGCCAAGCGAGGATATTAACTCGGATAACAACTTAATAAAATTGGCAGTTCAAAGTAAGGCAACCGATTTCTACAACGAGTATTCTATAACATTAGAAGAATAATTTTTTTTATATTACACTCTTTTTATATATAAAATAGTTTTTAGTGAAGCAGGTAACTGATGGTTAATTTATCGCCCAAAGAAAGGTTAAGCCTTGAAATTGAGCCTTTTCTCATCTCAATCACATTGTTTGCCAGGCACTTAGGTGAGTAATAGCTAAAAGGCTTAAAATTCTTATGAATCTCTACAATCTCCATTTTCTCGTTAAGCCATACAATGTCAATTGGGAAAAAAACAAAAAACATGTGAAAGCCATATCTTCCAATTTTCTTAAACCTAAAGAGTAGTGCCTCACCCTCTTTTAACTCTCTTTTTAGTATTAGCCCCCTTGATTTTTCAAACATACTTTTTAGAATTTTAACATTTGGAAAAATAATAACTTCTTTCCTTAAAATCTTGCACTTCTTCATCTTTAGTTACATCCTATTGTTGACATTTAAAATCCTATGGCTCTTTTTGTGGTTGGCTCGATATAAGTCTTTTGTCTCCGTTTATAATAACCTCTTCAACAAAAGGTGTAATCTCATTAAGATATCTATAAAAGGTTGCCTTTGAGCAATAAGAAAGCTCATCTACAATCATGTGCTTAAGCTCAGGGATGCTCATCGCTCCTGATTTAAGTATGCTTAGTATCTTTCCTTTTATTACCTGTCTTCTTTTGCGCTTCAAAGAGCTTAGCATCTCTTCTTCTAAAGAATCCCTTTTTTTATCATCATCGCCCTTTTGTTCTCGCAGAGGGCTATTAACCATATCTTCAATTCTGTCAAGCCTTGCCTTCAAAATCTTATTTTCCTTAATAACTCCCTCGTTATTTTCTCTTAACCTCTTAAGCTCCTCTTTAATCTTATCAAAAGAGCCTCTGATAGAATCCATTACTAGTGCAATCTCCCCCTTTTCCATATGCAGTTATTTCCAGATGATTAATATATAAAATTAACGCTTTTTTGATACATAATTGATACTAAATAAATCAGTCTCAATACAATTTTGATACTAATTTGAGACACCCCTTCATTTCCACTGGAAAATAACATTCCCGTCAATTCACTAAGGAGAAACTTACAAAGAACCCCTTCATTTCCACTGGAGATTATGAGACTTTTATAAGACAAGTATCATATTTTATGAGCCAACTTTGAAAATTATTTAAGACTCATTTATAAAGACTAAATCCGTTTTAGGTAGCCTTCCTTAAGGGAAACAAATAAATATGAGCTTTAAATCAAAGGCTTTTCATGGTAAAATTACTGGTCTTCACAGATTCTCATGGTGATACTTTAATCCACAAAGAGCTAAAGAAAAAATCAAAATATTCTGATCTCGTGCTTTGCTGTGGCGATTTTACCCTCTTTGAATCAAACATTAAAAGAATAATGAAATTCTTTAATACCTTTAAAAAGCCCTTTTTAATAATTCCTGGAAATCATGAATCAAATGGATTAGTAAAAGAGATATCATCTGGCCTTCAATTTATAAAGCCAATACACAACAGGTTTTTTTCAATAAAAAATCTCACCTTCTTTGGCTATGGCGGAGATGGGTTCTCACTAACAGACAGCAGATTAGAAAAGGAGATTCCAAGGCTTGAAAAAAAGGCTAAATCTCTATCCGTAAAAAAGACTCTAATAATCGCTACACATGGCCCACCGTATAACACGCAACTCGATTATATTTCAGCTAACACTGGCAGTAAATCCCTAAGAAAGCTCATTCAAAGGCTTAAGCCAGCATATGCATTTTCAGGGCATCTTCATGAAAACTTCGGGGTTATAGATGTTTTAGGAAGAAAAAAAGATATTTTATTATGTAACCCTGGTCCTTTAGGCATGGTCTTTGAAATATAGGATTTATTTAGCTTTCATTTTATTCGAATCTCTATATTAAGATTTTTAACAAAACAGTTAAATAAATAAAGTAAACTACCAAATCTTACAAAATGAAAAAAATAGGATTAATCTTCTCAGAAAAGGATCCTGCTTCTT
>CAZTMQ010000063.1:0-4688 GCA_964615385.1 uncultured Methanosarcinales archaeon | reverse complement strand
GATACGCCAATACTTCTTGATGTCCGGCCTTCGTAGTAATCCGCAACAGATTCAGGGATGCCCAATTCAATACACTTAGTGAAAAACCACTTCCTACAATACTTTACATTAACCACTGCCTTTTTACGCTTAACAGCTTTCTTAAGCCCATTTAGTGTTGCTTGGGTAGGTATAGATAAAAATGCAGGAATGTAGGCGAAGTTTGAATTCTTGCTCCCCCTGTTGTAGTTGATATATATCTTGTTGAACCCATCGCCACATATGACCCTGCAATCATTCTTTAAGATATATTCAAGCTCTGTTGCTCGTATCCCACTGAAGCAAAGGATTTTATACATATCTTTATAGGGTTGCTTTAAAGTGTGTATAGATATTCTTATTTCTTCATCAGTTGGAACGTATGAATCAATACCTCCCCTAATGATTTTGATATGTTGTCTTATTAACTCAACTTCTTGGGGATACATATTTATAGACGCTAAGAAATTACATATAACTCTTATCCCTTTACACTTCCAACCAATGTATGTTTTGTTTATATCAATATTGATATGCGAGTTTTTATACACACTTTTAAGGGCTTTTTTACACAATTTAATATGCGTTTGGCTGTATTTCTTTTCAGCTAAAAACCTATAAAACTCTTGTTTTATCCTTTGAGAAAAGCCTAACCTAACAAGATGGACAGACCGGGAGTCGCACCCGGGGCCTCTGCTGTGCGAGAGCAGCGCTCTACTACTGAGCTATCTGCCCATATATAACTCTTTTGGGCTAAAATTTTTGTCTTGTGTTCGTGAAATTAAGTGCTTTATAACATTTTTGTATGTTTGAAAATATATATCTTACACGATAACAATAGAAATGTTTGGCAAGGTATTTTGCATAATATTAAAGTATTTAAATAATCAATATCCAGATAAAGAGGAAGGCTATTATGCAACCAAGATCAAATTGGAAATGGGATGAAATATTTAGTAAAAATCTTTTTGAAAAGACACATTCAACATACATAGAAAACGATGTAAAAACAATAGATTACCTTGTTAATTTTACCATTGAAGGGATAGGAATGAAACTTAGCTTTGCTTTGTTTGTCGATTTGGCTTCCTATGATAACAATAATAATGCTAATAGTAATAATGCCAGTTACCTGATTGAAGAAAGTACTATATTTTATCAGGATTTATTCTTTTCACAACTTAAGCAGAATGCAGATTTTTTATCAAAGATTCACTTTGGCGATTTTAAGGTAAAATACCTTTCTGGTTCTGGTAGAAAAAGCAAGAGCCTTGAAGAAATCAGTAATGAATCTAAAAAAGAACTGCTCTTAGAAACAGAGCTTGAAGAAACACTCTACAGGCTTTATCTGGCATTTATATTCCCAGAAGAGACGTTTAGGCCTGCAATTATTTATGTTCCAACTTCCTTAGATAAGATGAAAACAAACGAGGCCTTTATGTACGTTTATACGCCTTCTGAGAAATTATGAGCTATATTTACCTTAAGAAAATATTTCCAAATTCCTTTGAATAGATAAAATCGTCATCTGTAAAAGCCGTCTCCTTCAGTGATAACATATGGGCCAGTGTTGCGTCCATATCATCTGCTAAATATATGCACATTGCTTCAGGAAACATAGGCTCTTTTGGAGAACCATTCTCTTTTTTACCATGATGGGCGAGTATCATATGAAGTATTTTATTCTTGAGTGTGCCTTCTATATTTAGTTCCTCTATTTTTTTTGAAACCATTTCGTAGCTTAGGATTAGATGGCCTATAAGCCTACCTTTTTCTGTTGCGTAGATGCCTGCTTTAAAATCTAACTCTTCAAGCTTTCCTATATCATGTAATAAGGCTCCTGTAATAATCAGATCTCTGTCAAGTGAAGGGTATAACTCGCATAATTTCTGGCACAATTCCAAGACGTTAGTTGTATGCTCTAAAAGCCCCCCTATTGTGTTATGATGTATGTATATCGCAGCAGTATGGCGCTTAAATCTCTTAGAAAAATTATCATCTTCGAAAAAGGAGTTTAGAAGTTTTTTACAATCAGGGTTTTTGACTGAGCTTATGGCAAGTGTTATTTTCTCAAACGTCTTTTCAGGGTCCTTTTGAGACGTTTTTATGAATGCTGAAAGGTCATATTCATTTTCGCCTATTAGCTTAATACTAGTTAGGTTAAGCTCTGGCTTGTTTTTATATTCTTTAATATTCCCTTCCGCTTTAATAACGGTCCCTTTTGTTATGTCCTGATAGATTAAAGAAACCTTTTCTTTGTCATCAGGGCCCCAATATTTAGCGTTTATTTCGCCAGTTGCATCTGCAAGCCTTAGCTCAAACATGTAGCCTTTTGAATATTTTTCTAATGGCTTTTTGTATTTAACAACAAATATATCATTTATTGGTTCGTATTTCTGATACTCCCAAATCCCCTTTTTTTTTGTTTCCATTTGCTTAATTGACCTTATTTTTTCTTTTTATAAATATTGTTATGATTAAGATGTAATTTCGTTAAAAACCGGCCAATATAGATTTATTAATCAGTTAATTATTTAAAAAAAGAGAGATTTGTTTAGGTATGATTCGAAATAGCTTTATACATCTTGAAAATTTTGGTCTTAAAAAGGAAAAGAGTGTCTGGGCACAAGGGATTGAGTTTTGGGAGGATTTTATTTCAGCCAAGAGTTTAAAGGGCATTTCTCAATTAAAAAAGCAAGGGTTCGATGAGTTTTTAAGAAAATCTGGAGATGCCTTTTATTCAAAGGATAGCTATTTTTTTTATCAGAATTTTCCAAAAGGAGAATTTTGGAGATTTTTTGAAGACTTCCGAAATGATTGTGTATTTTTGGATATTGAGACTAATTTAAGTTTACAAACTACTGTTGTAGGGCTTTTTGATGGTGAGAGCTCATATCAGTTAATAAGAGGCTATAATCTTAATGCAGATAATCTGTATGAGGCTCTCAAAGGTTTTAAATTAATTGTTAGCTTTAATGGAAGTTGCTTTGATTTGCCAGTGCTTATTAATGAATTTGGTAATGTGATTCCAAAGGTACCACATCTTGACCTTAGGTTTGGGCTTAAAAAATTGGGCTTTAGCGGTGGGCTGAAAAAGATTGAAAAGAGCTTAGATATTAAAAGAAATGATTTGATAAAAGGAGTAAATGGGGCTGATGCAGTATTCCTTTGGAATACATACTTAAGGACTCACAGCAAAGAATACTTAGCGAAACTTTTGGAGTACAACAAGGCCGATATAGTGAATCTCTTGCCTTTAGCAGAATATTGCTATAAGGGGTTAAAAGAGCAATATCTTTTATAAAAACAGGTATCATTTTTGAAATTTAGTAAAATTTGCCCTTGATTTAATGAAAAATCAATGTTTTTACTGCAAGTAATTAAGAACATCTTCTTTGTCCCTAGTGATATGGAAAGGGATTTATCAGAGATTTGTAATGATATAAACAATGCAAGTTCGCAGGAAGAATTCGATTTGTTGAAAAAAGAAGCTATAAACATGGGTCATTTTGACTTATTAAATTATGTATATTTCAACCAGAATCTAAAAGGGCTTGAGAGTTTAAGAGATAGTATTGCTCCTGAAAAAAGAGGAGCGTTGGAGAAAGCGATAGGTGATTATCAAAAAAACGGTCTTGAAATTGACTTTAATACTAGAAAAAAGATAGGGACTTTGTTTGACTTTATTGAATTTACAGCGATATATCCTAATAAAAAAGAGGCGCTTGAGACTTTCCTTAATTCTTATGGCCACAGAGGTTTTATTATTGATAAAAATTCATTTAATTCTTCGTTTAGTTCACGCTCATCCACGTATCAGTCTTATTTTGTAATGTCAAATGAAAACAATGATGTTTCACTTCAGGCCTTAAGAAACAAATCAATCATAAATGAAGACTTTGAGACCTTTTGTAAGAGCTATGTTGCGTTTAGCCTTCTTCAACTTGAAAATGCAGGCGTTGATAAGCCTACATTAACAGAAATTAAAAAAAACCTTATTAAAAAGATATCCGAAGACAAAGAAAAAAATTTAATTAGTTTGGATTTTTTGGAACCAAGATATGCTTTCAACGGAATGAATAACAACAAATATGATGAATTGCTTAAAGAACCTAACAAATTAACTAAGGAACAAAAAAAAGAGATTTTAGATAAATCTGATCAACATAAAATAATTCTTAGTGTATCTAATGAGATATACACTCGTATAATGGAGGAAACGATTTTTCAGTTCTTGAAGAACGATTACCAAAATATGCTCAAATTTTATGTAAAAAAGGAAAAGTTGGCAATTGATGATTGTAATAAAATGGAAGGTAAGATATATCAAAAGTTATACGGGGATAGTGATTTTTCAAAGAGTTATAGTATAAAACTGCCATCAGGGATAATTGTATCATACGAATATAGCTCTTTAGATCCCAATATAAAGAGAATTGTAAATATTGGCATGCTAAAACAAAGAGGGATAATCCCATAAATTTAAGCGCTTTAATGCCTACTTCTTTTGAATAGAAAAACGCCGAGGCTGGGATTTGAACCCAGAATCCCAGATGGGACAAGCTTTCCAGGCTTGCGCACTACCAGGTTATGCGACCTCGGCATATAATGGTCTTCAAACGTAATAACCAACATAAACATATTGAAAGCTTATATGAGGTCGCGACAAG
>CAZTMQ010000062.1:0-4694 GCA_964615385.1 uncultured Methanosarcinales archaeon | reverse complement strand
GGCCTATCAAAAGCAAAAAGGGGCTCTGATTTTCCCCAAGCATCCGCAGCCTGATAATAATTGTTAAATCTCATTTTTGATTACTATCATTATATTATCGTTATCATATCACTTATTATAATTCCTAATAGATTCAATCATCTTCTTGGATGAATAAAGCATCCTTGATGCATCCGCTGAAAGAGCTGTTCCCTCAAAAGACTTAAGCGCACTATAAATCTCTCCCACCGAGCTTAGATCATCGTTTGAGAGCCCATTATTAATTGAACTTTCCCTCAAATCCTTTAGCATATCATAGGCGTTTACTACTGCATTGCTAATCCTTTCGGCCTCCTCTCCAACCGCGCTTTGGTATAATTGGTTTTGGCCAAAATAACTTCTGTCCTCATCGGATTTTAAAATAGGCTTTCCTTCACTTTCAGCATTGGCAATCTCCTCAAGGTTGTCATCTCTTTCTTTTTTAGCATCCTCTTCTCTCTTAAGTGTTTCTTTTAATTCCTCTTCAACCCTTTTCTTAGCAGTCACGGTAGCTTCTTCAAGCTCTCTAACAATCTTAGTAAGCTCCGCCTCTTTCTTTCTTTTAAGCTCTTCAAGTTTTTTAATAGCATTTTCTTGGATCTTATCCGCCATCTTCTCTACTTCCCAAAATAAATATTTTCAACACAACTAAACCATGCTAAAATATTGTGATTATCTATTTTATTAAAGAGTGATAATCACCATGCAAGCATACCATGAGCCTTCTTAAAATTCTCATATGTCTTTGCCATCGCAACTCTTACCTGAGCGACAGCTGCTTTATATGCATCCTGATCCTTAATATCTGCGAATTTTTCCTTAGTATTTGGAATTACTGAACCCACAAGGTCTACCTTTGCTATGGGTTTAAGGGCATCTTTAAAAAACCCTACAAGCCCTAAAAACGGCTCAAGTATACTCTCGTTGCTTGTAGATTCCTTTTTCTTTTTGCTTGAAGAATCATCGTTCTTTTTGTATGTCTTATCTTCAGCTTCCTTGATATATTTCTCAACATCCCCACCAAGTTCGGCCATAGATTTCTCAATAGTTTCATTAAGTGAGCCCAATATCTCAAAATCCTCTTCTCGTCTCATCTTCTTGAAATTCTCAATTTGCTTATCTGTAAAAGTGTAGCCTCTTAATGTAATCTCAACCCTTCCTACATGCAAAGGCCCCCTTTGATAGCCTTCTTCCTGGTAGGACATTGAAGGCGAAGTTCGATAATAAAAATGAGCTAAAACACAGCCATTATACTTTGTTTTTTTAAACTTTTTATATGCTAAAACCTCAATCTCAACAACTGAGCCTTCAAAGGCGCTAACCAAATCAACACTGTCAAGTTTATCCATATCTGCAGTAAGCCTTTTTATATTTCTCAGGTAAGGCCTAACCCAATCCATATATAGCTTAATTGTATGATAATGCTGATAAAGATATTGAATTGTGAATTTTCGTCTCCCTTCTATCTCCTTTTTAGTTTGTGTTTGCCATTTTCTAAAGCTATTAAGCTTTCTTTTAAGCACCCTTTTGACATGGTCGTTAAACTCCATAGAATCCACAACCTTATCAACATCATCCCCTTCCCTTATCATCGTTGAAAAAAATAAATCAGGAAGTATAGCAAACCCAAGTTGTGTTGCCATTCCGTAAACCGAAGCAGGATTTTTGCTTCCCCCTTCAACCAAATCAATCCAAATCCCTTTCAACGTTATATCTGATGCCTGCTTTCCTTCATCTGCTTCCTTATATAGCTCAAGCCTTTCATCCATTATCCTTAATTCCCTAACAATTTGGAACATGTCTTTAAGCATCTTTCCAATAGTTGCAAGGTATTGAGATACCTTATCTTGCTGAATCCCAAGCCTTTGCGATGCCACCCCAAAGAATGCCGAATGCTCGCTTGCAGCAAAAGAATCAATTGTTTTTATCGCATTAGGAATTCCAAAATCAATCTGAAGCGACCTTAAAATCCAATAGTATGCCTCTTCAATTGACTGAGAAAAGGACTCATGTACAAGCCTTAATGCAGGAAACTGTGGCTTTGGAAATCCACTTGGTTGATACGTTTCCTTTTGAACCTCAAGCTCTTCTATCTCAGCCATGTCTTTTAAAATCTTCTCTTTGGCATCCTTTCTAGCCTTATCAGGATCCTTTTTGTTTTTAACCTCTACATCAACAAGCTTTTCAATAAAATCATTCCATTCATCACTTGTGGACTTCTCAAAGCTTTTCTTAAACATAGATTCAAACTTAGAAATATAATCTCTCTTAACAAAACCATTTTTTGAAAGAAGCTCTGCAGATACCATAGTAAGTAATATTATCAGATTTTCATTTATTAATCTTTCTCTTTTAACCAAGCGGTTGTTCTATGGATTATAATATCGGCTTTTACACTCAAAAAAGAAATTATGGCATCTCATGCAGTTCCTTAATTAATGAGTAAAGTTGTTTTAAAGAATCTAAAAAAGTAATCTGGCTTGTAAACGAAGGGTCAATATTCTCAAGGATTGTATCTTTGTCATTTGCGCCCCAACCTGCATGTATCATCTTAATTCCTGCATTTTGGCATGTATGTGCATCTACAACCATATCTCCAACATAAGCCAGATTGTTTTTATCATATCCTTTTTTAGCAATAAGCCGATTTATTGGAGCAGGGTTTGGCTTTCTCTCTATCTCCCCAGGGAAGCTGGAATTTTGCGTGGGAAATATCTCTTTTGGCCAATCAAAATATGAATTCAGTGCAAATCTTCGCAAAAGGCCTTGTATATGGGCAACATTATTTGTTGATAAAATATAGCAATCAATCTCCTTTCCGTATGATTCTTTGCTTTCAAATTTGCAATACCTGAGAACTTCCTCGATTCCATCAAAAGGCTTTATCTTCTTTTTATACAACTCTTGAAACAAAAGAAACATCGTACCGGTATATTTGAAATCCCTTTCTAATATCCCAAGCCTCTTACATGTTTCTCGCCAGCTAACCCCTGTGTCATTAATCTCTTTTCTCGCAAGACTTTTGCTAAAGATGTATTCCTCGCTGTTTTTTCCAAACTGGCTTTTATACTTTGAGCCAAAAAAATCTCTCATATCCTCATAAATATTCTTAATTATGCCCGAATCAAATATAGTGCCATCCGAATCAAAAATAATCGCTTCCAAAACCATTTTTTGCTCACAAGATGTCTGAATTATTCAATAGTTTTTAAATAAATTTAGCCTTCAAAATATCTTTAAGAAATGTTCTTATGAAAAAGATATAAGAAATCATCCAAAGCAAACATAAGGCAATTTTGCTCTTATTCTTTTGAAAACCTTTGAAATATCAAAAAAAGCCCTTACTTTGAGCACTATCAAACAAATACCCTTCCTTTGCCAGACAAAAATATAAAAACAACCACTTATTATTAGCTTTAACATGGAAGCATACATTGACCCAAATCTCACAATCGACTCTGACTACTTAGATGGCCAAAACTCAATAATAATCAATTTCTTGGGTTGCAACTTCAACTGTCCCATATGTTTTTTGCCAGGCTATATAAAATTCAAAAGTGACTCAATAACTTCTATAAAATCAATAAAGCAAGAAATTGAAAGAATACATCCAAATGCTGAGAACATAGTGTTTACTGGTGGTGAGCCAACACTCCAAAGGCTTGCTCTTGGAAATCTCTGTCGCTATACAAACTCACTAAACCTTACTCCTTGGGTGCATACCAACTGTTCAAAGCCAAATGTTATTAGTTATTTGATTAGTAATGATCTTTGTTCAAATTTCATAGTTGACATAAAGGCGCCTTTTGAAGAATCTATCTTTGAGAAGTCTACAAACTCAAAAGGCTTTTTTATAAGCTCTTCTCAAATACTAACAGATATACGAAAAACCCTTCAAATCTTTTATGAAAAAAAAGAAGAGCTAACATTAGAATTTCGTTCAACCGTTGTTCCTGGCGTGTTTTACAAAAAGGAGCACTTCGAAGCAATTGGAAGAGAGATTGCGAAATTTCAAACTTTGTATATAATTCAGAACTTCACTCTTTCTGAAGACGAAAGCCAAAAGCCTCTAAATCCCATGTATCAAAAGCTTCTCCCTTTATCTGATAACCAAATGAAAGAAATAAAAGATTTCTTAGAACATAGATTCCCTCAATTAAAGATTCAGATTAGAACGTAGTAACCCCAAAATAAAATCCTTAAAACTCGTTTTGTAGCTCAAGCTTTTCAATATGATTGTTCTTTCTAAGCCATTCAACCTGGGATTTTCTATACTTATAAACAATATCAGCCTTTTCATCCCCACCAAACTCCCAAGGCTCAACAATCACAAAATCCCCTGGCCTTACCCAAAGCGTTCTTTTAAGCCTGCCAGGAATTCTTGAAATCCTTACTTTACCGTCAAGGCACCGTACCCTATTTCGAGAGCCTCCGAGCCTTTCTTCCAAAATACCTATTACCTCTCTTCCTCGCGGAAGCCTCACCCTAAAGAACGTGCCTTCTTCCAAGCCTGCACCCTGGTCTCTACGATTGTGTCCATTATTCATTTCTCAAAAGAATTCCCCTTATATTTATAAATCTTTGCCCCTAATATATGGACAAAACCACAAAGAAAAACTAAAGTAGAATTGAAAAATTTTTAAATAACGTACTTTACTTACGAACAATTTCCTCTA
>CAZTMQ010000061.1:0-4860 GCA_964615385.1 uncultured Methanosarcinales archaeon | reverse complement strand
GTTCTGTTACTAACAGAGCATAATCGTTTCCTGTTACGGAAGCTATTACTGGGCAGCCTATCCCTGCGGATGCATCAATTAGCATAATCTCAGAATTTGGTGAAATCTCTTTTGCCTTTTGCCTTACCTCATAGACTACTTTGCCTGAGCCTGAGAATCCTGGCATGAGCTGAGCGCTTGCAATTAAAAATCCATATCTTGTTTTTGAAAAGCCTATTTTCGCGTTATTTATATCTTTTAGTGAGATTGCTTTTGTTGGGCAAACTAATTCACAAGCCCCGCAACCTTCACAGCCAAACTCTTTTACCTTAGGATACCCATCACTTAATTTCAAAGCGTCAAAGTAGCAGGCATCTATACATTTATTGCAATTAATGCATTTTTTTTTATCTACAAATGCAATTTGGTTTGTTGAAAGATATTTCCATTCGCTATATTTCTCTTCAGGGATGTTAAAGAGTAATGAAAGGTTTGATGTATCTACATCGCAGTCTGCGCATACAATTGAGTGGGATTTAGACAATATTACTGCTAATGAAGCGGTTATACTACTTTTTCCCACTCCTCCTTTTCCAGATAAAATAACAATAGATTTCATTTATTTTATCACCGAAGTTATATTAGGAATTAAAACAGGAATTCCTTTTGAATATGCTTTTGCAATATCTTTAGAATAAGGTATTTCTAAGGCTATGTCCTTTTTGTATTTAGAAGTAAGCTTTAGAATTTTTGATTTATCACCAATATCTGAGCGGTTTAATATTATAGAGCAATCCTTTTTTAACGATTCTAAAAGCCTTAGGATTATTTCAAGGTCATGGCTTCCTAAGGGTGTTGGCTCTGTTACTGCAATTATTTGCGTTGCAAGTTCAAATGAGGCTATTACAGGGCAATGTGAGCCTGCGGCAGTGTCAATTATTATGTAATCATAATCTTTTTTTGTTGCGTTTATCTCCTCGTTTAAGCGATTTACTATGAATTCTGAAACCGGCTCATTTTCTTTTAGCTCGCCAGAAAGAAGGCTCAATTTTTCCACTTTTCCAGAGTATATTTTTCCTATTTCTTTTTTGCCCCAGCTTATTGCATCAAATGGGCAAACTATTTTGCATGAACCACATCCGTTACATTGCTCCGGAATGAATATAGGGAATTTGCCTTTAAGTGATACAATCGCTTTGTTTTTGCAAACAGTTCCACAAAGACCGCATTTTTGGCATTTAGAATTGTCAAATATTGGGATTCTTTGATATACTTTTTTTTGTTCTTTTAATTTGCAATTTAGCAAAAGATGGTCATTTGGGCAATCAACATCTGCATCTACTAAAAGAACGGAATACTCTTTTGAAAGAGATAGTGCAAGTGATGTGGATACTGTTGACTTGCCAGTACCTCCTTTGCCACCTGTGATTGCAATAATTTTAGCCATTTTACGTTACCTGAAGTTATTTTTAAATGAGTGCTGACACCTAGTTTATGCATACTTGATTAGGGTTTACCTAAGGCATGCCTCTTTAATTTCTGTAAAGGTACCTATCTAATGCTTGTGTCCGCAGTCATCTGTTTTATCTTTAAGGGAATCAAGGTTTTCTATCACGTCTCCTGCTTTATTGAAATCCCCTGTCTTAATACACATTCCTTTTTCATGGATCAAAGATATCGCTCTTCCACCGATGCTTTTAGCAAATATCGTAGTGGGGTTCACGGCATCCTGAATCTGCTCTATTGGGCTTTTAGTTGGGTCTGCATGGTCTAAATCATTTGGGATTATTTCCAACTGATTCCTTGATACATCATATACCCCAAAAAAGGGTGCATGGCCAAAATGCTCGCTTATATCAGAATCCATTCCATTATTGTTCATTAAAGGAATGAATATTCGCTCGTTGGTGACCTCTTTTGATGATTCTTTTAATGACTCTTTTGGTGGTTGAGAGTGTGGCTTTGAAATGTCTGTTATCTGATTTAACTTAGTTTCTAAAAAATCGTTAAGTGCCTCTTTTACTGTTCCTTTTCCAGAATATGCATCTATTCCAAGCTGCTTTAGAACTGACGTAGAATTTGGACCTAATTGACCAGTAATTACTACATCTACTCCAATATCTCCTAATTGCTCAGATGCCCTTATCCCTGCACCATGTCCTTGTATTGTTCCTTGATTTTGAATTGCTTCGTGTTTTTTTACTTGTTTGTCTTCTACATCAAATATCTGAAAGTATTGGCACCTTCCAAATCTTTGGTCTAGCATACTATTCTCATCTTCTCCAACTGATGTTATTGCAATTTTCATTTTATCTCCTCCATTATTTTTTTTGCGATTGAATCAAAGGTAGCTGATATGGGGTTGTCTTTGGCAAGAAAAAAGGGCTTGCCTTGCTCTGAAGAGTCATTGATATCTTTTGATAAGGGAAGGGCGCCTAAGAACTTTTTGTTTAAAAGATTACATTCTTTTTCAACAGTCCCTTTTCCAAAGATGTCCCCGGACATATTTTCTATTACACCGATTATCGGAAGCTTTATTTGATTGCAAAAATCTATTGCTCTTTTCATATCCATTATTGATACGCTTTGTGGCGTTGAGATTATTAAGCTGTATGAGTTTTCTTTTAGGAGCTGAGCGGTGGATATATGCTCATCGCCTGTTCCTGGCGGAAAATCTATTACTAGGTAATCTAATTGCCCCCAATCTGTTTCTTCTATTAATTGTTTTATTGCCCCATGTTTTCTTGGTCCCCTCCAAATAAGGGCAGAATTGTCATCTATGAATCCTGCAATGGATGCGACTTTGAATCGTGGGTCTATTATTTTAGGCTCAAGCTTTTCGTTTACGACCCCTAATTTAACATCTTTAAAGCCAAGCATCTTTAGTGCGTTTGGACCATGAAGGTCTACATCTAATAATCCTATCGCGAAGCCTTTTTGGAATAGGTATTGTGCAAGGTTTACTGCAATTGTGGTTTTTCCTACTCCGCCTTTCCCGCTCATTACTAAGATATTTTTGGTTTTCATTTTCTGATTTTTATTATTTATTTTGTTGGGGTTGTTGGTTCTATTTGCTCTGTTGTTTCTATTGGCATTATTGGTTCATTCTCTTGCCATATTACTTCCACATTTAGGACATTTCATCCTCGAGCAAGGTATTCCTCTTTTGTGCTCAATTTCATGGCCACATTTAGGACAGATACACTTGCCATTAGGCCCACTACCTTTTGCTTGTGGGAGTTCTTCTTTAAACCTTCCTCTTCTTTGCCAGCCATATTCTCCTCTTCCAAAAAGTCTTGGAATTATCCTAGAGGTGTTGTAATAATCCCCTTCTATCTCATGGGTTCCAACCTGGATTGCAACATACTCAAGATTAGTTATTTTTTCACTTAGCTTTTTTTGAAGTTTTGAAATTAACTTGCTTGCATCTTCAACAGTTTGCGTTTTTGGAAGGCTTATTGAGATATTAGCTGTAACTACAGATCCTTTTTTTTGGGTTTTAAGTTCCAGCATATTTACCTTTTCGCTGTTTAGTACATTTTTGATCTTGTTTTCAGTTTCTTCTCCTGCCGATACATCTAAAAGGGAGTCTAGTGCTTCTCTTCCTAAGGATATAGATTGTTTTAATATGTAAAGCCCAATGATAATAGTTAGTATCGGGTCAGTATATTTGAAAAAAGGGGTTAATAAAAGCCCCAAAAAGACTGCAACAGAAGATATAACATCTACTCTTGAGTGCGTCCCATCTGAAATCAATGCTATTGAATGCTCTTTTTTTCCGTAGTATATTTTTGCTCTTGCCATTATTTCGTTTACTAATGCACAAACTAACATAATAGCGAGGGCTAAGTAATTTATCTCTGTTAATTTTGGGTCTAAGAAACTTTTATAGCCTTCATATATAACCCATATTCCTGTAATGAACAGGATGAGTGTTACTAAAAGCCCTGATAATACCTCAAACTTATGGTGCCCATAGGGATGTTTTTTATCTGCAGGCTTTTTTGCAATATGTATTCCTATAAAAGTTAAAAGAGATGAGACTATGTCCGTTGCTGAATCAAGCCCTTGAGCAAATACTGCAGAGCTTTTGCTAATTAGCCCAATTATAATTTTTGAAAAGGCTAATACCACATTCACTACTATTGATACTACGGATATCTTTTCTTTGTTCATTTTGTTATTCTTTTATTCGGTTTTTATTGTTTTTTTTAGTTTTATTCTCTTGTCATGAGATTACCGCATTTAGGACACTTTTTCTTGTTGCAGGGTTGACCAAATACATGTGGTTCTTTATAACCGCAACTTGGGCAAACACAATTCCCGCCTGGACCTGCGTTAAAGCCACCTCTACCTAGCCCTCTGCCCTGTCCTTGTCCTCGTCCTATTCCTCTACCTCTGCCTGCTCCTGCAGGCCCTGTTCCATCTCCTCCTGGCATGGTATATTCACCTCCGTGAATTTTTATTGCTTTTCCATTGACAAGCGCCAAACTGACCTTTTCTCTGGCTTTTGCAAGGGTTCTTTGAAATGTAGATTGATGAATGTCCATCTTTTCTGCACAATCTATCTGGTTTAGCTTTTCTAAATCAGATAACCGCATTGCTTCTAATTCATCAACCGTTAACTCAACTTCTTCAAGCTTTGCTAATGGGATTGCATGTGGCTTGAAATAAGTAACATCTGGTTCAAACTCGACGAATCGCCGCTTTCTTGGCCTTGCCATTATGCATAATAATGCAAAATAATATATAAACTTATCGGTATGGGGAAGAAAATTATGCAATTAAGGAACAACCAGATTAACTATTCGAGGATTCCTAGTGATTCAAAGTTAGACATATATGCGAGGTCTATACAAATAAATTGCACCAACACATACT
>CAZTMQ010000060.1:0-5188 GCA_964615385.1 uncultured Methanosarcinales archaeon | reverse complement strand
GAATTCCATACGTTATTTAGAATGGTTTTGAATATATAAAGATAACTGAAAAGAATGAAACATTAAAACAACAAATATGAGGAGAATTAAAAGTTAATAAACGGCCCGTACAAAAAGGATAATTAATTGTTTTGTCACGCAACATTCAGAGAGTTTTTTAGAGGAGACATATAACGGTATGAACATTACTTAAGAATTAAAAGAATAAGCTCTGAAAAAACAAAAGCTTTAAATAATTAGGAATGGATTCGTTTAGACTAGGTTTGACTATTGCTCATAATTATTGAATAGGAGGCTAGAAAAATGAAGATGTTTGAAAAGCTTAAAAGGACTTTCTCCCGAAGGGAAAATGATGATGATGATTTAATGCCTGAAAATAATACTGAATATGTTGAGTTGGATACGGAATCGGGTTCAATAGACTCAAGGAATGCCAAAGTAATTGTTAGGCCTTATTCAATTGAGGATTTCTCAGATGTAAAAGAGATATTAGATGAAGTGAGAGAAGGGCGAACAATTGCACTTGTAAATATCAAGGTTTTAAAGGATAAAGATATGATAGAATTAAAAAGGGCTATAAACAAAATTAAAAAGACGATTGACGCAATCGATGGGGATATTGCAGGATTTGGCGACGATTATCTCGTTGTAACGCCTTCGTTTGCAAAGATTCATAGAAGCCCAAGACCTGCAAAGCCTGAGGATAGGCGAGAATCAGATTTAGAAGAATATTAGTTTTTTCTAATGCTTTAAGAAAGCAAGATTTTCATCAAGCTTTTTTGAAGCAACCTTTAGGTTTTTAATCATAGAGGATATGTCTTCTTCAATTGCATCGATTAATTCTTCAAATGTTTTTTCCTTTATAGAATACCTGTTCTTCCTGCTTGCAACAAGCCCTGTTTCCATAAGCCTGTCAAGGTGGTGCACAACAGTTCCTCGAGATAAAGACAAAAGAGACGCTAACTCATCGCTTGTTAGAGCCTTATTATTGGCTCCTGCCTTGAATAGTTCTACAAAGAGCCTAAAGCAAGATTTCTCTCTATCTCTTGGTCCAAAAAGCCCAATAGATTTACCAAACCACTGAATAAGCTCATTCACGTTATAACCATCTTCATACTCAACGTAACGCAAACTTATGTAGCGGTAATTGGGATTTTTTTTATCCATAAATTGCTTAATAGCTGAACTTATTTTTAAACCTTTTCCAAAAGATTTATATACTTGTTGTTCATCTCAAATAAACATGGTTGATTTAAAATCAACAGACTGATTAAAATGAAGACAGCAAAAAACAAGGATTTGCCGAGAAGAAAGTTGCTTTTAAAGCACTCAAAACTGTGCAATAAGTTAAATCGGCTAAGCAAGCAATTATGCGAAAAAGAGGACATTAACCAAAAACTAATTGTTACTGCTAAAACTGTTGCAGCAGACCTTGACAATTATAAGAAAAGGGCTAGTGAAGAAAGGAAATCGCTAACAAAAATGGCCTCACAAGATATCATATTTAAGCTTTTACCAGTATTTGATAATCTCAATACAGCAATTAAGCATGTTGCTAAAGAGGACGAATTTACTAAAGGCGTTAAAATGATTAACAATCAAATTAATGAGATTATCAAATCGGAAGGCGTTAGTTTTATTGAAGAGGTGGGAATAGATTTCGATTGCAAACTTCACGAAGCAGTATCAACTAAGGACGTTAAAGACGAGTCTAACAATAAGAAAGTTGTTGATGTTATTTCAAGAGGCTATGCTATTCATGGAAACGTCATAAAACCTGCAAAAGTAGTTGTTGGGATTAAAAAATAGGAATGATTAAAATGAGACTTAAAAATTTCGTTAATAAAACATTGATTAGGGAGTATTTGCTTGAGCAAAATCATGAGATTGATACTCTGATTACATGCTCAGGCAGTGACATAAGATGCTCAACTACGGACAGGGCTTTATTTGATGCACTTATCAGTTTTGAAGATAGAAATAAGATAGATATTAACCGATTGATTAAGTTAATAGAAAAGACAGACATATATCCTCAAAGGCTGATTACATCAGCTCAAAGAAAATTTATTAAAAATAGTAAGGATTTGAAAGGTTAAAAAAGGTGAGAAAAAATGGAAGAGACAAATAGGATTATCGGGATTGATTTAGGAACAACATTTTCAGCTGTTGCAGTTTTGGAAGGTGGAAAACCTATCATTATTCCAAACTCAGAGGGTGAAAGAACCACAGCAAGTGTTGTAAGGATAAAAGGAAATGAAATTGTTGCAGGAACGCCTGCTAGAAGACAGGCAATTATTGACCCAATACATACAGTTAGAAGTATAAAGAGGCATATGGGAACAGATTATACAGTTGAGATTGATGACCAGGTTTATACGCCCCAGCAGATAAGCGCCTTTATCTTGCAAAAGCTAAAAAAAGATGCTGAAAGCTACCTTGGAAAAAAAGTAAAAAAGGCAGTGATTACTGTTCCTGCCTATTTTACCGATTCTCAAAGACAGGCTACTAAAGATGCGGGGACTATTGCAGGTCTTACTGTGGAAAGGATAATTAATGAGCCTACAGCGGCTGCTTTGGCATATGGACTTGACAAACAAAACTATCACACGGTTTTGGTGTTTGATTTCGGAGGAGGCACATTTGATGTATCTATTTTAGAACTTGGTGATGGCGTGTTTGAAGTAAAGGCGACAAGAGGAAACAATAAACTCGGAGGAGATGACATTGATGATCTTTTAGTGGAGTGGCTTGCAAACGATTTCAAAAAAGATAATGGAATTGATTTGATGGCTGATAAATCTACCGTTCAAAGATTAAGGGAAGCAAGTGAGAATGCCAAAAAGGAGCTTTCCTCAAAGCTTGAAACTGAAATAAATCTGCCATTTATTGCGAATAAGAACGGTGTTCCACTTCATTTGAATGTAAACCTTACAAGAGCAAAATTTGAATCTTTAATATCTGAGATTTTAGAAAAGCTAAAGGAACCCACCCTTAAGGCAATTGAGGATGCCAAAATAACACCTGATAAGATTGACAAGGTTATTTTGGTTGGGGGCTCAACAAGGATTCCAAGTGTTCAGGGCTTAGTTGAAAAGATAATTGGTAAGACTCCCGAGAAAAGCGTTAATCCTGATGAAGCGGTGGCACTTGGAGCTGCCATTCAAGGAGGAGTTTTAGCAGGAGATGTTAAGGATGTGCTACTTTTAGACGTAACACCTCTAAGCCTTGGGATTGAGACCCTTGGAGGGATTATGACTAATCTCATACCCCGAAACACAACCGTGCCCGTTAAGAAAAGTAAAACTTTTACAACTGCAACAGATAACCAAACAGCTGTGACAATAAAGGTCTTCCAGGGGGAAAGGCCAATGGCTGAAGATAATAAGCTCTTAGGTCAATTTGACCTTATTGGAATTTTGCCAGCACCAAGGGGAGTTCCTCAAGTAGAGGTTACTTTTGATATAGATGTAAATGGGATTGTCCATGTATCTGCAAAAGACTTGGCAACTAAAAAAGAGCAATCAATAAGAATTACAGGAAGCGGAAATCTTTCTGATGATGAAGTCGAGAGAATGAGAAAGGAAGCGGAGAAGTTTGCTGAAGAAGATAAAAAGAAAAAAGAAAGCATTGAAACATTAAATGAAGCAGATTCTTTAGTGATTGCATCTGAAAAGATATTAAAAGACATCGAGGGAAAGGTTAACGATAAGAAGCTTGAAGAAGTGAAAAAAGAGATTGCAGCGTTAAAAGAGCTCGTTGACAAAAAGGAGAGTGATGTTTCAAAGATCCGGGCTCAAATAGACTTATTAAACAAAAAAGTGCAAGAGATATCCTCTGAGATTTATAACAAAGCCCAGGCGGAGAGTAAACCTGATACCAAAAGCGAAAAAAGTGAAAATAAAGACAACAATGACAAAGAAAAGGTTTACGACGCTGACTTTAAGGTTGAAGACGACAAAGAAAACGAGAAGAAGTAGATGATTTACTTTTTTTATTTTATTTTTTTGTGAAAAGATTTTTAAAGAAGCTTTGAAAACTTTCTTTTTTTGAGAAGGGGTTGTATTGAACTTGGCAAAGGATTACTATGAAGTTTTGGGCATCCAAAAAGGGGCAAGCGGTGATGAGGTTAAAACAGCATATAGGCGACTTGCTAAAAAGTATCACCCAGACATGAACAAAGACGACCCTTCTGCCCATGAGAAATTCAAGGAGATAAATGAGGCTTTTTCTGTTCTTTCAGATGCTAAAAAAAGGGAACAGTATGATAATTTTGGGACTACTGAAGATGACGCTGGACAAGGTTACTCCTCCCAAGGGCCTTTTAGTGGCTTTGATTTTGGGGGATTCTCTAATTTTGGCGATATTTTTAGCACAATCTTTGGCGGTGGTTCAGATGATGATGACGAAGATGTAGGCTTTGGAAATCCTTTCGGGTTTGGAAGGAGAAAAGAGAGAAGAAGCAATAGAGGAAGGGATCTCTCTTTTGATTTGGAAATTGAGCTAGAAGAGTCATTTAATGGTGTTACAAAACACATATCAATTACTAAATTCGAGGAATGCCCTAGTTGCAAAGGGACAGGAGCGGAAGGTGCGTTAAGTAAAAAGGAATGCCCAGTATGCCATGGCACAGGATACGTTAAAAACGCAAGAAGAACCCCTTTTGGAATAATTTCAACTACCAGTAGATGCTCCAATTGTAATGGGGAAGGCGTGATTATTGAAAACCCCTGCAAAGAGTGTAATGGAACTGGAAGAACTAAACAAACAAAAAAGATTTCTGTTGATATCCCAAAGGGGATGATAGAAGGAGAAACCCTGCGGATTAGGGGAGAAGGTGAAGCGGGCATAAGGGGCGGACAACGTGGGGATTTATACATCAATATTTATCTTAAAGAGCATAAAATTTTTGAAAGAAAGGGAAGGGACATTTATTTATCAAGAGACCTAAAGTATCCTGAACTGGTTTTGGGAAAGGTAATTGAAGTTCCAACATTAAAAGGTAAGGGAAAGTTAAAAATTCCCCCTGGAACTGATCCTGGAACTATCCTTAGAATGTCTGGGTTTGGGCTTCCAAATACAAGAGGAAGAAATGGCGACCAGTTTGTTGTAGTAAATCTTGACATGCCCAAAAAGCTTTCAAGAAAAGAAAAACAGCTAATTGAGGAGCTTGATAAATTGAAAGAAT
>CAZTMQ010000059.1:0-5491 GCA_964615385.1 uncultured Methanosarcinales archaeon | reverse complement strand
AGCTTTTTTAGTCAATAAAAACAAAAAGTTTATATAATATATCTTCTAAAGATTGGTCAAGGGGCTTGGAATAATAGTCCACATGAATTAAAAAAGAGGGGAAATATACAATGGCAAAAAAAGTAGCTAGAGTAGGAGTTAAGAAAGAAAAAGGATTTTTATATTTTGTAAACAAGAACGGCGACGTTGCCAGAGTGCCAATGGCTAGAGGAAAGAATGTAAAAAGAGGAAGGGCAGAAGTTGTTGCAAAGCCAGGAGTTAAAAAGGAAACTGGATTCCTCTATTTCATAGATAAAGACGGAGATGTCGCTCAAGCCAAGATGGCAAGAGGAAGAAAAAGAAGGTAAATCCTTTTTGTGACTTTTATTTTTTTATTTTAATTCTTTTAAAGCTGTTTCTTACTCGTTTTATGGTGGTTCTTGCGTTAAGGTTTTTGTACTAAAAATTCTGCTCGCTTTCAATTCTATCCTTAAACCGCAATGATTTTGAATATATATCACTGTTTCAAAAGCCTTATTAAGCCAATAGAACCATCCAAAAAAACTTTTAAAAAATCAAAAAGGTGTTTATAATGAGTAATGAGTGTGTTTCTAAAAGGATTTACATGTTTGAGTATGCAGATTTTAACAAGACCGTTGCACTTAATTTAGGTAAAGCTCTTAAAAAAGAACCTGTTTTAAAAGATATGAAAAACGATCTTGAATACAAATTGGCGACTTTTGCCTGTCAGGAAATCGTAAAAAAAATCTATGAAGATAAAAGGTCATCCCAAAATTATAGGCTTACACTTGAGGTAAAAGATAACGCAAAAAAAACAATAGATTGTTGCCTTTCCAATTCATTTGAAAAGTCTGGATTAACAGCCGATACAATCAATACAATAAAATGCCTTTTTGAAAGTTTTTTATCAGAAAAATATGAATCAATAAGAAACTTATCCGAAGATAATGCGCATTCATTTAGGCGCATGGAAAACGTCTATTGGCCCTTTGGAAATTACATAATGAAGTTATCACACAAGGGATTTAATACATGCGGAAACTGGTATCTTTCCATACTAAATCCCGCAAACTCAATATAACTCTTTAAAGAATTCTCATTTAATTTAGCAAGTAAAAAAAGTGATAAGAAATAACAAGAAACAAATAAAATAATTAACAATTACAAAAACAAAATCTAATTTTCTTATTTTGTGTCTACTTTAACACTGCAGATCTATAAAATTACACCTCTCTAATCCCTTAAATTTTACCAAAAAAAAGAAAAATAATTCTTAAAAAAGAAATTATAAAAGAAAAAAAATCTAATCCTTTAACGCCGCATGCGCACTGGCAAGCCTTGCAACAGGAACCCTAAACGGCGAGCAGCTAACATAATTCAAGCCTGATTTATGGCAAAACTCAACTGAATCCGGTTCTCCTCCCTGCTCGCCGCATATACCTATTTTCAAATCCTTGCGAGTAGCCCTTCCTAACTCAACCGTCATTTTAATAAGCTTGCCAACACCGGTTTGGTCTATTGTCTGAAATGGGTCTGATTCCAAGACATCCTTTTTAAGATATTCAGGCAAAAATTTGCTTATGTCATCCCTTGAAAAGCCAAAGCTCATCTGTGTCAGATCATTAGTTCCAAAGGAGAAAAACTCAGCCTCTTTTGCAATTTCATCGGCAGTTAGTGCAGCTCTAGGAACCTCTATCATCGTTCCTATTTTATACTTAAGAGTAACGCCCTTTTCTTTTATGACCTGCTCTGCTGTATCAATAATAATCTTCTTTAGTAAGATTAGTTCCTTTACATCAGCAACCAAAGGAACCATTATTTCAGGCTCAACATCTAATCCTTTAGCTTTAACAATGCACGCTGCTTCAATTATCGCCTTTGTTTGCATTACACAAATCTCAGGATAAGTAATACAAAGCCTGCATCCCCTATGGCCGAGCATAGGATTTGTCTCTTTTAGGCTATGCATCTTTTCCCTAAGCCTTTCTTTATCTATCCCAAACTCTTTAGCAGTCTTTTCAACCTCAGATTCAGGTGGCAAAAACTCATGAAGTGGCGGATCTAGTAACCTAATTGTAACAGGATAGCCTTTCATTGCTTCATAAAGCTCAACAAAATCCTGCCTTTGCATTGGCAAAAGCTCTGATAAAGCATATTCCCTTTCTTCAAGGCTTTCGGCTAAAATCATCTTTCTCATAGACTTAATCCTTTCCCCTTCAAAAAACATGTGCTCAGTCCTGCAAAGCCCAATACCTTCAGCGCCAAACTCTCTTGCCTTTTTTGCATCCTTTGGAGTATCTGCATTTGTCCTTACTCCAAGCTTTCTGAACTCATCTGCAAAACTCATAATCTTTGCAAAATAGCCAGAAATCTCGGGCTCAACAGTATTTATCATCCCCTTGAAAACCTCGCCTGTCGAGCCATCAAGAGTAATGAATTCGCCCTTCAAAATTTTTGTGCCATTAATCTCAATAGTCTCTTTTTCTTCATCAATATTTAAATTTGAGCAACCAACAACTGCGCATTTACCCATTCCTCTTGCAACAACCGCAGCATGTGAAGTCATTCCGCCTCTTTGGGTTAAAATCCCTTCTGAAGCATTCATTCCAATAATATCCTCAGGGCTAGTTTCAACTCTTGCCAAAACTACCTTTTCTCCCTTTTCCTTAAGCTCTGCCGCCTCTTTAGGATTGAATACAAGCTTTCCAACTGCAGCTCCTGGAGATGCAGGAAGCCCTGTTGTGATTACTTGATTTTTTTCCTTATCCAAAGGGTCCAATTTCCTATGAAGTAATTGGTTAATTGATTTTGGATTAACCCTTAAAACCGCAGTCTTCTTATCAATAAGCCCTTCCTCAAACAAATCAATTGCAATCTTTACTTCGGCTTGTGAAGTTCTCTTTCCATTCCTTGTCTGAAGCATAAAAAGCCCGCCTTCCTGTATTGTAAACTCAATATCTTGCATATCCTTATAGTGGCTTTCAAGCTTATCTTTAATATTACAAAGCTCCTCATAAACTTCAGGCATCTCTTTCTCAAGCTCAGTTATTGGCTTTGGCGTTCTTATGCCCGCAACCACATCCTCACCTTGGGCATTAGTAAGGTACTCCCCAAAAAATCTCTTTTCCCCAGTTGAAGGGTCCCTTGTAAAGCAAACCCCTGTTCCAGAGCTATTTCCCATGTTCCCAAAAACCATCATCTGAACAGTAACGGCAGTTCCAATCAAAGCCTTGATGGAATTGATTCGTCTATACTCTATCGCCCGTTGGTTGTTCCATGACTCAAACACAGCGCCGATTGCCATAAACAGTTGTTCCTTAGAATCTTGCGGGAACAATCTCCCTGTTTCAGCTTCTACAAGTTCTTTATATCTTAAAACAACCTCTTTAAGCATTTCTGGAGTAAGTTCTGAATCAAGTTTTACATTATTCTTTTCCTTAATCTCATGTAAGATTTTCTCAAACTTGGAATGTTCAACCTTCATCACAACATCTGAAAACATGTGAATAAATCTTCGGTAAGAATCATATGCAAACCTTTCGTTACCTGTTTTATTGCTAAGTCCTTTCACTGACTCATCATTAAGCCCCAAATTAAGAACAGTATCCATCATGCCCGGCATCGAAACAGCTGCACCAGACCTTACAGAAACAAGCAAAGGATCTTCTTTATCACCTAATTTCTTTCCTGCCTTCTCTTCAAGCTCGCCTAATTTTTCCTCAATCTCTTTTTCAATTTCTTTAGAGATTACTTTGCCATCCTCGTAGAACTTTCTGCAAGCCTGTGTTCCTATAGTAAATCCAAACGGAACATTTATCCCTAATGAAGCCATCTCTGCAAGATTAGCTCCCTTGCCACCTAAAATTTCTCTCATATCTCTATTTCCTTCATCAAAAGAATACACATATTTCATTCTCTCACCTTATCCTCTATTTTAGCCAAAAGAAAATCCAAATTTTTTATAAACATTGTGTTTTAGGGAAAATCAAATAGCTCATTTAGCTGTTCTGATATCCCGTTCTAGTATTCATCATTCCTGCATTGATTTAACAATTCAAACAAACAATTATGGCAAAAGATGAATAAATTCCAGGATAAATGCCAAAGTCTCTTGCTAATAATATAGATAATTTGCCTTGTGAATTACCTTTTTCTTAATTATTTCTTAAGAGTAGAGTATGCGAAAAATGGATTCATAAAATCAAAAAGATTTTTAAAGCCAAAAAACTTTGTCTGATTATGAGCTTGTTTGATGACATCTTAAAAGGCGATGAGAGCATATTCAAAAACCCGGTCGCATTAGAGTTTGACTATATGCCAAAAGAGATCCCTTATAGAGAGAACGAGCAGCACTATATCGCAGATTGCATAAAGCCACTTTTCATGCAAAGGAACGGCAGAAACCTCTTAGTCTTCGGAGGTGCGGGAATTGGAAAAAGCCTTGCAGTAAAAAGAATTCTTGAAGAGCTATCAGAAAAAACTGATGATATCTACCCGATATACATAAATTGCTGGCAGAAAAACACCTCTTTTAAAATAATGAATGAGATTTGTTCTCAGATAGGTTATCAGTTCACCCATAACAAAAATACCGAAGAACTATTCGAGGTAGCAAAAAAGATAATAAACAAATCAAGCGCAGTATTCATATTCGATGAAGTAGACCGCTGTGAAGATACTGATTACCTTTACTACATCCTCGAAGAGATATACAAAAAAACAATCCTTTTAGTAACCAATTTCAAAGAGTGGGGAGCGAATCTTGATATGAGGATTAGCTCAAGATTAAATCTCGACTTATTAGAATTTCGCAAATACAACGAAAATGAAGTGTTAGGTATAATCAGAAGAAGAATAGAGCTTGCATTCAATTCAGGCGTCTTTAGCGAGCCAGCGATAAAGTTAGTATCCAAAAAAACCTTTCAGGAAGCTGATATAAGATACGCATTGTTTCTCTTACTTGAAGCAGGCAATATTGCTGAAAAAAGATCGAGTAGATCCGTTAGCGAATCCGATGTTTTATCAGCTATAGAAAAAAGAAAGCAATTTTTCCTAAAGCCTGTAGAATCATTGACGGACACAGATAAAAAGATAATGGACCTAATAGAACAAAACAATAAGATTAAAATTGGCGATGCTTATAAAATCTTTTCAGATCTTGGCGGAGAAGGCACATATAAAACCTTTCAAAGAACAATAAAAAGGCTTGAAAAAGACAACTTTATATCAACAGAAAAAACAGCAGGGGGCTCTGAAGGAAAAACCACCTATCTGCTACCCAAAGCAAAAAAAGAAAAACAACACAAGCTTTAATTTTGCTTATTCTTAACAAAGCCATATATCATAAGAGCAAATCCCGCAATAATAAAAAGCGTAAACTTCCACGTTCCCGTAACCAAATTAAATATAATTGATGATGCTCCTACAATAGCACCTATAACAACGAAGGCCATCGGGCCAATATCCTTTCCCTTTTTCATATTACCACCTT
>CAZTMQ010000058.1:0-5564 GCA_964615385.1 uncultured Methanosarcinales archaeon | reverse complement strand
TAAAGATGAATATGTCTTCAAAGGAAGGGATTTCACCAGAAACTGCATAGGGAAGGGCGCAGGGAGAATACTGAAGGTTATCAGAGGATTCTATTATCTGGATATCGCAGTCTTTGTTTATCTTTCGAATCTGAAATGCAAGGGTTGCTCCACCTGTCCCACCACCGATTATTACTATTTTCATTTTTGCACTCTCAGAGTTTTATTAACATTTTATGCTTTTTTAAAGATATGCTGGCTTTACGATTTAATAAATTCATCTATTGCTCTATTTAAATGACAAAGGTACATAAGAGCAGGACCCCCGCCCATTAGTACTGCGACGATTCCAGCTTCAAGGATCTCCTCTTTTGTAGCCTTAGCTTTTATAGCGGATTCCACATGAAATGCGATGCAAGAATCGCATTTAAGTACTACAGCACATGCTATTGCAATTAATTCCTTTGTTTTTTCATCTATTGCGCCTCCTTTTTCGGCGTGATGAATAAATTCAATAAATGAGGAGATCTCTTTTGGATTGCTTTTTGAAAGCTTTGCAAGCTCATCTTTTGACTCACTTAATATCTTTTTAAATTCTTCCACCTTTTGCACCTTTTAATATTTTTAAATTTTGAAACTTTTAAGTGTGTATCCTAAAGACTTTCGGAAAGTTTTTATGGAAATGCCCTTTTAAAAAAGGATTCTAAAAGTTCTTTGCTAATACTATCAACATTTTTAAAAATTATTGCCGATTTAATAAATAAGAGCTTTTATCCTCTTTTAGTCCTACTTTTTTGTCTATGTTTAAATAGTTTTTTAAGTTGTACCTTTTTTATTTGTCTTTTTTGATTAATATAAAAACATACCTCGTGTTTTAACACGAGGACTCAGTACACCTTTCAGTAATCAACAACCTCGCTGAATGCAGCGCATGCTTTTATATTACCAACATACCTCGCCCTTTAGGGCGATGTTGTTGATTTCGTAAAATCCTCATTCATTCGCAAACTTTGCTCTTTTGGCTCAATGTAAGAAGAGACAGATTCGCTGATTAATGAACTCAAATATTGGTGAGTGAACTCAAATATTAGCGAGATGACTTGGCGTTTATGCCAAGGTTATTCATTTAGTGCTTTTCTTGCCAGATTGCTTTTTATTTTTCATTTTTAAGGTGCTATTTTTTGAGGGCTTTTTTAAATTTCTTAATGGTTTTTTTGAGCCTGAAACCTTTTGTTTTTTCATTTTCATATGCATGTGATTTACTTCGTAAAGTGCTGTGACAAACAGTGACTCACTCCATCCTAAGGGCGTATTTTCGTTTGGCTTATCGGTGTTGGAGTAATAAAGCTCAGGGATTTCGTTCTTTTTTGTTTGAGTTAAAATAGATTTGTCTAAGAATTTTTGCGCCTTTTTCTCATCTCCAAGCTTTGAGTATATTATCGCAAGCCAAGCTAAGCCAAAGGTCCATTCAGCTTCTTCAGAAAAATTATCAGGGTTCTTGTTATAATAAGCATCACCTTTATAGCGTATAACGCCCCTTCTTTTTAGAAGATGATATTCGATGTTTTTAAGTATTTCTTCGGTCTGCCTCTTGGTTGTTACCTCATAGGGCCATATCAATGATAGGAGCGCTAGATCTACAAATTTCTTTTCCGATTCCCTTGGTAAAAGCCTTGCAAGAGTTGCATAACCTTTTTTTATTAAGTCTTCAGGCACTTCAATGCCTTCGAGATTTTTAATCATCTCAAGCCCTGCGACACAAGCGCCTATACTTGATGCATGAACCTCTTGGGTTTCTTCCCAAACTCCTGAATCGGGGTCTTGCCAATACTCAAGGCTTGCAAGATAGTTAACAAGCTTTTGTATAACGCGATAATCTTCTTCTGAATCAAGAATCTTTATCCTTCGGATATGTTCAAGCTCGCCTATTTTAAAAAGGATGCAACCGATTGAATCATTTTGCTTGTTGCCCCATTCTTCCCAAAACTCATCGAAAGTCTCCGGATTGTAACGGGGATGGATATATTCATAAACGTATGTGGGTTTTTGTTTTATTGCCTGATCTATTTTAAACTCGTGTTTGTGAAAGATATCTAGTATTGCTCTATATGTTTGGCGCACAGTTTCCCAGTCATTTAACACTTCAAATGCCATGCATTCATAGAAATTATCTCTTAGCCATGCCTTATCATAACCTGTTGTTACGCTTGGCTTACTTGCTAAGAAAAGGCCTGATTTATGGCGAAGGCCTTTTAAAATCTTTATGTGCTGAGAGATTAGTTTTTTGTAGCTTAATGGACTTTTTTGTTTTTTTGGAGCTTTTGAGCCAACCATGTTTTCTTCACCATTTACTTTTTTAAGTACATTTATAAAAAATGCATTCACTTAATTAATTTATTACTTGCTTATTGCCCTTTTTTTGCTTCACTTCTTTGCTCATAAGTTAATAGTGATGCCTTTTCCTGAGGATTTGAAAGCCTTAGTTTTATTATCCACGAATCATAAGGGGAGTTATTAATAAGACTTGGCTGATCAAAAAGCCCTTCGTTTACCTCTACTATTTCCCCAGACAGTGGGCTTTCTATATGGCCTGACCATTTTACCGCTTCCAAGGAGACATATACTTCTCCCTTTTTTATGGTCTTACCCTTCTTTGGAAGATCTATAAAAACAAACTCCTTAACCTTTTCTGCTGAATCCTTTGTAATGCCTATTGTTGCAATATCAGAATCAATAGTTACCCACGACTCTTTTTCATCAAAGAACAAATTCTTTTCATCCATTTTAACACCTCTTTAATTTTTTTGTTGATGTATTTAAGATCTAAAAAGATAAATAGATATTTTAAATTAAAATGAGATTAACATAAGCCTTTTCTTTTATAAAAATTACGTTTTTAAAGATTTAAAAAAGCCAAAAGAAGATATGAAAAAAATGGCAGGCTAAAAGGGTAACGGATAATATCAAGGAATTTTTCTTTAATTAAGCAACTTTCTTGCTATAATTCCCTTTTGTTATAATTGTTTTTTAGTTCATTGATGAATTTTTGTAAGTCTTGCTCTTTTATATGGGCGCCACAGGCATGCTCGTGACCTCCACTACTGCTTGCAGAGAAATTTTTGAGCGTAGTTTCAAGCATCTTAGGGAGTAATGCCACTGAAGAGCGAATGCTCATTTTCACAAAACCATTGGATTTTCTGCCAACAACTATTAGCTTTTCAGGGAATAAGTAAAGCAATTCATTTGATATCTCTTTTGTGAAGCTTGTTTTAGCTCCATCATAAAAATAGAATAGGAAGTTTTTATCCTCAGAATTTTTTATCGCTGCAGTTGATATCTGTTTTGCCTCTTCTATATGTTGAGAGTATTCATCGTTTAGTTTTGAGTAATGTCTAAATATTAATTTTCCTTTTGAAGTTGTTTGGTGAAGTATTTCATAAGGAGAATCAATTTTTATTAGCACTTTAATTGCCCTATTTACATCTTGGCTTTTCCCTTTGAGAACGAATGAGATTATTTTTATTAGTTTTCCAAGCTCTGTAGAGAAAAGGGCTTGAGCAGGGTCGGTTATACTAGGGTTTAAAAGGTCGGGATACTTTTGTGAAAATTCTTTTGAAAAGCTGGGAAGCGTCCAGTCTCCCACAGCGCCAATCATTGCAATCCAAAGATTCTCTTTAAAGATCTCATAAGAGATTTCTGATACAGATTTGTTTATTGAAGGCTCTTTTGTTCTTGGATTTATATAGGTTAGATTCTCTTTTGTGATTTTTGTTGGCTCATGATGATCAATCCATACGATTGGTACAAGGCATTCTTCTATAAACTGCTTAGATACCATTGGTTTATCTAATATAAATACCCTGTCAGCATTATACTCTTCAACCTTTCTTAAAAATGAGTACCTGAGTTCAGGGCTACTTTTGATTACTAAGCCCTTTCCTTCCTTTTTAAATTTATAAAATTGTAAAAAGGATGATAAACCATCCGGATCATCATCAAAGAAATATATAGGGCGTTTTGAGGCAATTAGTTCCTGTTTTGCTTTTTGGATATCCAATTCGACCAGCTCATATGCGGTAAAAGAAGTTAGTTTTTAAAGGTTTTCATCTATAAAACAGGGGTTAAAGTATGATTATTTAAAGGAAAATTTATTCTAAAAAAACAAATCTTGATAAATTTTAATTGTTTTAAGCCAAAAGAATCCGATTTTTTTAACGAGAACTTGAGTTTTACACAAAAGGTTATTTAAAGGGTTGTTGAAATTGGAATCTACGTTATTGGATTGATTATTGGATTAAAGATTTTAGAATAAGAGTCTTTTGATAAAAGCCGGCCCTCACCACAACTGATAGCAGTAGAGCTCCTCATAAAAAAGCCCCTTTTTATCTAAAAGTATGAAATGGATTTTGTATTTTTCTAAAAGAGCGAGAAATTTTTCCTTAATTATGCTTGATATAATTATTAACGCTTTTCCATCTGATTTTAAATAGCTCCGAAAGGATCTTAAGAATTTTTCTATTACTTGCGTGCCTTCCTTTCCGCCGTTTAAAGCAATGTCATTAAGAGAATTGTCAAGTTCATCAGGCAGATATGGCGGATTAAAGAGTATATAATCAAAGATTTTTTGGGTTTTTCCTTTTCTTAACCACATTCTATTCATGAAAATTTCGATTGAAAAGCCTTCAAGAAATGAGAATAAGTTGCTTTGGAAAAACCAAAGATTTCCTTCGGATTCAATTTTTGCATACTTCTCGGATGCTTTTACTGCTAATGGATTGATATCTAAACCTATACCAAATTCAATTTGGCCTGATAAAGAGCAAAGCACATATCCACTGCCACAGCCCATTTCCAAGACTACACCTTTGGCTATGTTTTTGGAAACCTCTTTTAAGAGACTGCTATCCTCTTGAGGAAAATAAACTTCATTAATATGAATATTTTGAACATCATTTTGAGATTTGCTAGATTTTTTTGTGTTATTGCTTTTTGTTGAAGGGCTATTTTTAGAAGAATGAATAGTAGCTAATGAATTTCTTGAAGACAAAGAGCCACTTTGAGGTGAAATATGAGAATTTTTTGCGAAAGGACCCCGTATCAAACGATTTTTGGCCTTTTTCTGGCCTTTTTTTGAAGTTTGTTTTTTTCCGTTTTGGGTCCTGTCCATTTTCTTTCGTCTTTTTATAAAACAGGCAATATTTAGGGTTAAATTAGCCTCTTTATAAAAATTTCTGTGCAATTATTTGAAAAAATAAGATTTCCTGAAAATTTTCAGAGGAGAAAACAGGTAATTAAAGAGATTTTTAGATTGAATTAAAATCCTTTTCATTAAAAAAGTTTTTGTTGAAGTATTTTGTGCTAAAACGCAAGTGGTCTTAAACGTAAAATTTAGAATATTAAAGTAGAGCATTAACAATTAGAATAAATTCCTTATAAGATTCTTATTAAAAAAAAATAAAAAAAAGAAGAAACCAATGCATAGGAAGGAAACGTATTTTTAAAAGATTAAATCCAGATCAGACTATTGGTTGTCGCATGCTGAATGTCTCGCGTGAGCTTGACACTTACACACCGACTCCATCAAA
>CAZTMQ010000057.1:1470-5572 GCA_964615385.1 uncultured Methanosarcinales archaeon | reverse complement strand
GAATACAGGCAAAACCAAAACGAGCTTTTGTTCAGAAAAAACCCTAAAGATTTCATGCAAAATAGATGTTAAATGCTTGCTTAATCATCCCAAAAAAAGAAAGCACGCCAACCAAGAAGCTCTCAAGATGGCCACTAAGCCCAGTCCCAAATATACCAATTCCTTGGTGGTAAAGATATATCGAAGCGCTAAAAAAGACAAAAAAAACGTATAAAAAGACCGCATTAAAAATCAAAGAGAATACCCTATCTCTGCTCTTCTTATTACTGCTTTCCCAGCCTCTTCTTTTCATATTTACAAGTACTCTAATCATTGCATTTTATATATTTATATCCTGTGCTAAAGTAAAGAACTAATTGCTAAGAAATATGGATTATCCAAAGCCAAAACATAGTCAAGTCTTTCAAAGCATCTTTAGCTTTGAGCATATTTTATCTACCTTATTCTCATAATCTGGCCCAATTCCTAAAACAGTTGTTGTACCTTCGGGGAGCTCTGTTCTCCCAGCGTCTCTAATCATTTTGGCACACAAGCCTTCTCTTTTAGCCTCATTAAAAAGCGCTATCATCTCATTTAAACCAGATACCTTAAGGACTACCTTTTTCATCCCATCATAAACCCAACTTTCAACAAGGGCCTTATCCTTTTTCAAAAGCGCTAAAACACAATCCACGCTTGCATGGCTTACCTGCGCAGCAGTTTTGCCTTTACTCATCTTTAAATCGCTTCTTACAATCAAAGCCTGTTTAAGTTCCATTAAAGACCCCTTACACAAAAATAGCTATTTCTTCTTTTTAGTGCTACTTACCTCAATCTCAGATTTGACTGCAGGAAGAATAAAAAGCTGCCCTACTCTCATTCCCTTTTCAACAAAAAAACTATCTTTTCCTGCATTAAATAATAAAACAATTGCTTCATCAGAGCTCATAGAATTAATTGTTAACGGAAGGCAATATACTCCATACTTAGAGGTAATCCCCAACCTATCGCCAACAAGCCCAATACAATTCTTTGGAATTTGCGCAAAAACCCCTGTTTTAATAACAGTAGAGCACTGAGGCTTAATCTCATAATCATCATTAGCCCTCAAATCAATGCCCATATCATCTTTATCATCGTAACCTGGAAGGTCAATATCCTTCGCTTCAAGCTTAATCTTTACCTTTTCCATATAAATCAACCCAAAAAAGCCTTTTCTATCCCTCAAGAAATCAACTTATATAAATCTTCCTCTTTTAACAACCTCTCAGCAAATCTTTTATCTCTCATTCAAATTATTCAAAAGCCCACAAAATATCTCGGGCAAAAATAAGAAGCAGATAAAAGAATCTATTTTAGTCGTAAAAAGTACAATATTGCCTTTTGAATAGTTAACTTTAAATAATTTAAAGTTTTGTTATTTTATAATGACAACACTTTTCAAGATTGACACAAGAGTAGAGAGTAAGAACGCATTAGATCTAGTCTGTAAAAGGAATTCAACAAAGAAAGCAAATCTAAATACGAAAAAGCCTAAGCACTTACAATCTGTTATACAGGTAATTTTAATAATTTCATTATCAATTCTTATTTCGAGTTGTAATTCAAATAATTCTTCTGAGGATTCATTAGTATCAGAACTAATTAAAGAGCTTAATTCACAAAGAAACATAAGCATCTACGATGATGTGGAAAAGATAGTTTTTAATTCTGAAAATGATAAAAGGGAGCCTGCATTTAAAGCTACTTCAGAAATAGATAGTTCAAAAATAGATAGAGATGATTCCTTTGACTCCTCAGAATCATTAGAGCCAAAAAACGATTCCAGTGACAATAATAGATCCAATTCAAAAGTAGAATCTAAAGAAAAAAGTAATGAGCAGTATCTATCTCACACTCCTTTTATAGTGGCGCCGTTGATAATCACTCTTGAAGTAGGTGCACCATTGAATCTGGCTTATCATGTATATGATACAGATAGTGACTACGTTTTAACATGGGTTGATGGCTGGGTGAAATCAGCAGATTATGTTACAAAATCCGGGGATGAAGGAGTGCATTCTATAACGGTATATGCTTCCGATTATGAGTCAACTGTCGAAAGAAATGTGACGATAAATGTCATTAGAAAGAACCAACTATCAAATGTGGAGATATTTCATATCTTAACTTAAAGATTGCCAAATAAAAAATTCAACTAGTCAAAATAAATGGCATTTAGCCTAAAAAATATGGTGAAGAAAATGAGTCCAGTAAAAAAATCTAATTCCAACAAAATAGGCAAAAACAAAAATTTGTCCAAAAAAAACAACACTAAAGTAAACAGCTCCTCCAAAAAATCTCAATTGATTAGGAACCAAGAGCCATTGCCAGAAAAGCCATCTAAAACCAATAAAAACCAAGAAGGGCAAAAAGACAACAACAGCTCAAATCTAAGTAGCATATTGGTTTTTATCCTGATAATAGTAGCAATATTTGCACTACTTTCTCTTATATTTGGAAATCCCTTCAAAGCGAACAATAAAATGACTTTGGGGGAATACGATTATTTTATAACGGCAACAGAAGGCGATGTTATCTCACTAAAAACATTAGCGCCTTTAGATGGCTTTGATGTAGTTTATTCAGAGCCCTTTGATAGCTTTGGGGTTTTTGTAACTAAAAAGGGTGATTCTAAGGAATATAGCTCAAATATTACACTTAAAAGAGGAAATGAATCGCAGGTACGAAAAGTTTACATAAAGGTAGAGCCAAAAGTTTCGGAGAAATCCATTATTACTCCTAAAAGTATAATCGGACACGAAGGCCAAAAAATCGCTTTTGGCGTTTCAACAATTAACTCCTTGGATAACCCTCTAAATTCATCCAATGTTGTTGAGATCAAAAACTTGCCAGAAGAGATTTCTTACCAAAATGGCTTCATAGTATGGGATATAGGCTTTGGAACTATAAAAAAGAATTTTTTTACAAAGCTAATTCAATTTTTAGGTGTAGATTGGCCGATTTCTAAAACTTTTAATCTTGAGCTAGAGTATCTTGGAGAAAAAGCTAAAACCCAAATAACGATTTATGACACTAACCAAGCGCCTGTCTTTTTAGAAGAAATATTAGAGCTAACTTTAGAAGAATCCAATAAAGCTATAAAAATTCCTAAAGGCGCAAGCGAATATGATGGCGATTTCTTAAATTATCAACTTTACAACCTAGACGGAAATCAGTTAAAAGGGCTATCCGTGTTGCCAAAAGAATCAGCAAATTACGAATTAAGGGCATCAGACGGGCTTAAAAAAGCCTCGCAACTAGTACAACTTACAGTGATTCCAAAAGAGGCTCCCGTTGAGGAGCTTGTAATCCCAAGCACTATCAATTTAAAAGAAGGCCAGCCTGTGCAAATAAAGGCTGTTTTAAGTAAAGACAGCCAAATAGAAAAGATGTTTGTAAAAGACCTTCCTGATTTCATGTCAATAGAAGGAGAATACCTAATCTTTAATCCTAGCTTTGACATTGCATCGAAAGAAGAGCCACGGAAATCTTTTAATTTATCCTTAGAAATTAAATATCAAAAAGAAATCTCTAACGGAGAATATGAAAGAGGTTCACTTGCTAAAGAAGTGTATGTAACTGTATCGGATATTAATAGGGCTCCTATAGTCTTGAATGTAAATCCTGAAATGGTATTTGACACCATAGTAGATAACCCTATAAATTTTTCAATAAGTGCGAAAGATCCAGATGGAGATGAATTAGAATATCGCTGGGAGCTAGGCAAGTACAATCAAGATGTAGGAAATGTAAGTTTCGTATACTACAGCTTCACGACGCCAGGCGAAAAATCCATAAAGGTACATATCTGTGATGGAATTCAGTCAGTCACAAAAGAATGGATTGTTGATGTTTGGGACTACGAAAGCTACAAATTAATTTACCCTATTAGACACGATTCAAATATTGCAAGCCCAAAAGGTGAAGCTATTTCAGAAGAGGTGACTGAACCTGAAACTGAACCCGATTCAAATAAAGCTACATCTGAAAACCAAACCCTAAAAATCACATGGGTGCCAAGGACCTTGATTTTTTACACATAGGATAAAATCGCCTACTAGCTAAATCAAGAAACAAAGAT
>CAZTMQ010000057.1:0-1370 GCA_964615385.1 uncultured Methanosarcinales archaeon | reverse complement strand
TTTTTTTTATCTTTTAATTTGTCTTTTAATCTTTGTGCCGTTTATTGATTGTTATATTTTTTTTCATCATTCCTCTTATAGAAATTTGCAATGCTTTATATACTAGAAAAGTCATAAAATCAAGGATAAAATAGTATTTAAAAAAAGAGTGCTTTTAAGAAAGGTGAGAAAATGAAGCCCACAATCATAGAAATGATAAAAATGCTTTTGCCTCTTTCAAAAAAGAAGAAAAAGGAGCTTACATCACTTTCAGTTTACCTTTCAAAATCAGAGTTAAAAGACGCAAAGAAGCTTTTAAAGAAAAATTTGATTTGGAGTGCATACACAACAGAAAACTTTTCAAAATCCATTGGAATAACAATCCATTACCCTTTGATTTTCTCCGAATCAAAAGAAACTTCTATAACAACCTTTGTTGATTCTATAAACGAAAAGATAAAAGGAATTTCAAGGCACAAAGAATACGCATTGCTGTCAAAAAGGGCTTATGAAATCATCCCAAACCTAATTGCACCAGAAATACTAGGTTTTGATAATCTAAAGAAGGCAATAACAATCCAACTTTTCTCAAAAGAGCGTCTTCATATACTGATACTTGGAGACCCTTCAACGGGGAAAACAGACCTTGCCCGCTCAGCATACGAGTTGTCTCCAATCGGAAGCTTTGGTCTTGGCTCAGGGATAAGTGGAGTGGGGCTTTCAATGTCTGTATCTGGCAAAGAAGTGATAAAAGGGCTTTTACCTATGGCAAACAAAGGAATATGTGCGATAGACGAGCTAAATTTGATAAAGCAAGATGATCTAGGCTCATTATACAACGCTATGGAAAAAGGCTTTGTATCTTATGATAAAGGCAATGTCCACAAGACCCTTGATGCTGATATAAGGGTAATCGCAACTGCAAACCCAAAAGGCAAAATATTTGTTGGAAAAGACATAAAATACTTGCGTACGCAGGTGAAATTCGATCCTGCTCTATTGTCCCGTTTTCATTTAATTGCTATTGTAAGGAGGCCAAAGCCTGAAGAATTCGCAAAGATAGCATCATCTTTAGCTTTAGGAAAATCCGCGCAGTTATCACAAAAGGATAAAGAGTTTATCAAAGGTTTTATTGAATTTGCAAGAGAAATAGAGGTTGATTTCCCTAAAAGCCTTGAAAAAGAACTTGAGTCTTTTGCAAAAGAGATAAGAGAAAAAGAAGATGATATGATAACAGACTCTTCGCCAAGACAGGTTCTTGGCGTAATAAGGATGGCAAAATCTCTTACAAGGATGAGGCTTTCTAACACGCTAACTCAAAATGAGCTATCAAAAGCAATTGAGTTATTTAAAACAATAATGCTTGAGCATGACAATTAAATCATTGTGTC
>CAZTMQ010000056.1:0-5767 GCA_964615385.1 uncultured Methanosarcinales archaeon | reverse complement strand
GGCATAGGAGAAAAATTTTCAAAAAAATTCATATGCGCAAAATTTAACGATGAATTAATAGACCTAAAAAAGCCACTTAAGCAAGATGGTGCCCTAATCTTTTTAGATTTCAACGACCCCTTAGCTAAAAAGGCATTTTGGCACACCTCCTCTCATATACTTGCTCAGGCTGTTAAAAGGCTTTATCCTAAAGCGCTCCCAGCAATAGGGCCATCAATCGATGAAGGATTCTATTATGATTTTGACAACCTCAAAATAGGAGAAGAGGATTTTTTAAAAATTGAAAAAGAGATGCAAAAAATAGCCTCAGAAAATCTTGAAATCATTCATGAATACATTGACAAAACAGAGCTTTCAAAACTCTTTAAAGATGAGAAATATAAGCTTGAAATACTAAATGAAATTGAAGACGATAAGGTCTCAACATATAAACAAGGAGATTACATAGAAATCTGCCGAGGGCCTCACTTGCCATCAACAGGCTTTGTTAAAGCCATAAAACTCACAAAACTTGCAGGCGCATATTGGAAGGGAGATAGTGCAAATCCAATGCTTACAAGAATCTATGGGATCTCTTTTCCCGAGGAGAAGCTCTTAAAAGAATATCTCGCACTTATCGAGGAGGCAAAAAAAAGGGACCATAAAAAGATAGGTGCTGAGATGGAGCTTTTCGACATAAAAGAAGAAGGGCCGGGATTTCCCTTTTTTTTGCCGAAAGGAGTATTGCTTTGGAACGCCCTAATGGATTTTTGGAGAGAAGAACATAGAATTGCAGGCTATCAGGAAATAAAGACCCCAATAATACTTTCAAGAGCATTATGGGAGCGATCAGGCCATTGGGATCACTACAAAAACAATATGTATTTTACTAAAATTGATGATGCTGATTACGCAGTAAAACCAATGAATTGCCCTGGAGGAATATTAGTATATTCAGGAAAAAAGCATTCTTATAAAGAGTTCCCATTGCGAATCGCAGAGGTAGGGCTAGTCCATAGGCACGAACTAAGTGGGGTTTTAAATGGGCTTTTTAGGGTAAGATGCTTTAACCAAGATGATGCCCATCTTTTTGTAACACCTGATCAGCTCGAGGACGAAGTAATTGGAGTGATAAATTTAGTGGATAAATTCTATAAGACCTTTGGTTTTGAGTATAAAGTAGAGGTTTCTACAAGGCCAAAAAACTCAATAGGAAGCGATGAAGCCTGGGAAAAAGCAACAAGTGCGCTTATGAGCGCATTGGATAAGTTAAAAACCCCTTATAAAATAAACGAGGGAGATGGCGCGTTCTACGGCCCAAAAATAGATTTCCATGTGTTTGATTCTCTTAAAAGAACCTGGCAATGCGCTACGGTGCAAGTAGACTTTTCAATGCCTGAAAGGTTTGATTTAAAATACATGGGAGAAGATGGAACGGAAAATCACAGGCCTGTAATGATACATCGCGTCATTTATGGAAGCCTTGAAAGATTTATCGGGATAATAACAGAACATTTTGCAGGCAAATTCCCAATGTGGCTTGCCCCCACGCAGGTTAAAGTAATCTCTGTTTCAGAAAGCTTTAACGACTATGCCGAAGAAGTCTATGATACGCTTTTCAACAACAAAATAAGAGTTGAAAAAGATGTTCGCTCTGAAACCATTGGAAAAAAGATCAGAGAAAGCCATCTTCAACGGGTAAAATACCTATTAATCGTAGGTGAAGAAGAGCAAAAAAACAAAACGGTTAACATCCGAAATACATACGAAAACAAGGTGATGGGAAGCGTTTTGCTAAGTGATTTCACAAAAATGCTTTTAGATGAAATAAAGCAAAAAAAGATGTAAGGAGAAAAATACCTAAACAGAAATATAACAATACAAGAACTAAAAAACCCTAAAAAGCAAATTGAACAAACTCTGCACAAATTCCAAGTTATCTGGTCAATATTTGAGGTTATTCGTCCGTGAATAAATCCCTTTTCACATAGGTCTTAACACCAAAGTATGTGAAAGGACTGAATTTCACGAAATCAAAATTCAATTTACTTTTTCATTATGCATGGATTTATTCTAATATGAGCACAAGCATCGAGCACTAGTTTAACTAGGTCTGTGTCTTCAACTCTTTTTCCCTCAACGAGTATCCCCTTGTAGTTATCATCTTTGTTATTGCCTTCCAAAATCCTATCGCTATAACAATCTCTATTCAATTCATATACTCGTTTTTCATCAGATTGGACACAATAGTTTTTACCTTTAAATTCAAATACCCCAAATACTTCATTATCATCACAGCATTTTCCATAGAACCCGCCATCATGTACTGGATAAGCAAATACACCGTCATGTATTAAGAATTCTCTTATCGATTTTTCATCTTCATTCTCATAATAACAATAATCGTCTTCCTCAGAGTTTAATAACTTTGATATCTCTGATGTTTTTATTGTTGGGGGTTGCATGTGTAGAAAATCAGGTTCAATGGTGTAATACATGAGTTCTAATACATCTAATAAGTCATCGTTAGGTTTAATAATAACAGCTTTTCCTTCATCACTATCTTGTGGAATATCAGAAATAATCCTATATGTTTCTTTTGCACTTGGAGAATATAAAAATTGTGTCCTCCCTATTTCTAAAACAGCTAAATCGTTAAGATTTTCACCCTTAAGATATGCCCTTGTTCCATCAAAACAATCAAAATCAACAATCTCTTTCGTATCCTTATACAAATCTCTAATATCCATAAAATATCACCTTCGCGGATGTAACTCAAAGTAATTTATAAAGTTTTCTTTTGTTACTATTGGAAAGTAGCGTATTTTATTAAAATATTTAACATGAGATTACATATAAGGTTGCATAAAATGAAAAAATCTCTTCTGCTTACGATTAGCCATTTAAATAAAGTTCAATATGTTAAATTAATCTCTCTAAATCAAAAAACATTATAAACAAAACTACTATACTCTCATTTTAATGGAAGAAAAAACCAAAATAAACATCACATTCGAAACACTTTATAACCTCTTATTAAAAGAGAAAAAATCTGGAGAGCTCCAAGAGATAGACTCAAGCTTTTTTGAGGACCTCTTGGGATATCTTAAAGAAAAGCAAAAATCTCTAACACAATTCAAAACAGACGACTTAATATTCTCAGTAGAAAGGCAAAAGAAGCTAAAAGAGATAACCAACATAAAAAACCTTGTAAAAGATATACTTGAAAAAAGGGAGCAAAAGATAACAGACCTTGCATTTCTATCTGTTAGAACGGGCCAAAAGGGTACAGACCTACGGCTTATGCTTGCTGAGGAAAAGGCCCTTTATAATTCATTAGAGCAGTTTTATTCAAATTACAAAAGGGCAGTTTTAGATAAGCTCTTTGTATTTGAAAAGCCCGATATCTCGCTTTTGGAATCAAAAAGTGAGGAGCCCATAAAATCAGATGCTAAAAAAGGGCTTTTGCTTGTGCGATTCAAACTTCCAGTTCCCCAGTTTGTAGATAACTCAGGAGAAATAATAGGCCCCTTTAGGGAAGATGACGTAGCTTCCCTTCCCTACAATATTGCAGAAATTCTCATTGAAAAAGAAAGGGCTGAGCAAATTCAGGAAGAATAAAAATGGATGACTCTTTAAATATCTTAAAAGGAAAGTTAGCTCCAAAAATATATGAAATACTTTCTTCTGAAGGGATAACAAACCTAAGGCCCGCGCAGTTAAAAGCCATAAACTCAGGGCTTTTGGAAGGAAAAAATCTCTTAATCTGCACACCCACTGCTTCTGGAAAAACACTTATCGCAGAGCTTGCAATGCTTGAAAAAATACTTAAATCAAACCAAAAGGCAGTATATGTCCTTCCCCTGAAAGCCCTTGCTAATGAAAAATTCAAAGACTTCAAAAGAAAGTACGGCGAAATAATAAAAATAGCCCAATCAACTGGAGATTTTGATTCAAACGATTCAATCCTTGGAACATATGACTTAATTCTTCTAACGCCTGAAAAGCTTGATTCAATCCTTAGGCACAAAACACCCTGGATAACCGATGTGGGAGTATTTGTAATCGATGAAATACACCTACTAAACGATGTTTCAAGGGGTCCAACAACAGAAGTGGTAATAACCCTTTTAAAAGATATCTGCCCGAACGCACAATTCATCTCGCTTTCAGCAACAATAGGAAACCCTGAAGAGCTATCAGCATGGCTTAACGCAACGCTCATAATAGATAAGTTTAGGCCTGTTCAGCTAAGACAGGGAATACTATACCAAAATAATTTAGAGTTTTTTGAATAATCTGATAGTGCGTTCATCTATTTAAATTTTAATCAATTGATCCCCTAAGCTTATTAAACTGGATCATTACCATAGACTATGAAAGCAACGTAATGCATCATGAGCTATAAGAATAACTCTCCGATGGCTCATTTCAACTGTTCAAAAAGATGATTGATTATTCTTTTAATAAATTCTTTGTTTAAGTGGATATAATTTTTATTGACAATAAACCCTTCATATGAAATACGGTTTCTGTAATCTCTCATTTGCTGTAAAAATACTCGCATATGTTCATCTATCTTGTTTTCTTTAGCAGCATAATCAATTAGTTCTTGATGAGCTCCTTCGCCTTTTACTTTAATCCCATCTCTAAGGATCATGGCTTCTATCAGTTTATGAATAACATCATAGTAATCTGACAAAGTGTTACTTGGATATTTTTCCATATCTGTATTTTCTAGCCTCTCTAAGGTAATCTTTGCCATTTTCATTAATGATTCAGACTTTTGCTTATCGAGTTTAACCTTTGTAATCATTTATATCCCTCTAAAAAACCACTTAATACTAGCCCATTAATAATATTGTTTTTCAACTCTTTTGAGTATGAACTAAAATTATCATTAAAATGAAGCTCGATTTTTCTTCCAAGCTTTTTTTCAAATGAAGATATCTCCAAGTGATGTTTCTTACATTCAACAAAGAGGTCAATATCGCTTTTTTCAATATCTTCACCCCTTTGATAACTACCAAATAACACAATAGTTTTAGGCATTAATTTTTCATCAATAAAATCAACAAGTTTTGATTCAAATAAGACTGAAATATTATAAATCATTTTGTAGTTCTTAAATAACTTGTTATCTAAATTTGCCTTGAAAAGGGGAAATTTTCTGTCGCCTTTTTTATCTACTGAACGGACTATCAATCCAAGATTAATTAATTCATCTAAATTTTTTTTAACCGAGGTATGTGCTAATCCAATAGTCCTGCTAATATCCATAAGATAATGTTTTTTAGTTGGACTGATGAAGAAGGTTTCAATTGTCCGAAACATACTACTTTTTTGTAACATATATTACATAATTGTAATAGCCATTATATAAATGTTTGCTTTTTCTCAATGAAATTCCTTTAATTCCATGAACGCAAGAGCCCTCGTCTTTGATGTATTAAAAGTTTCCTTTGGGTTTTGTCAGTAATGTAGGAAGAAATCTATGATTTCTTGTGCCCTAAACTTACAATTGTTGAGGATATCACTTCATTATTTTGATTTCGTGAATCTGTCATTCGCATACTTTGGTCTTCAAATCCAAAGTAAGAAGAGAAGGATTCATGCAACAATTAAATTCTAATATCTGCAGGATACCTCCACACTCATTCTGAGGTTCTTCATTGTGCGTTCATCTCTTTAAATTTCAATTGTTTAAACTTTGGAGTTATTAAAATTTCCAGCATTAAAAACCTCATAAATCAAATCCCACCTATTTCGCTATTCCGATTTCACTATT
>CAZTMQ010000055.1:0-5871 GCA_964615385.1 uncultured Methanosarcinales archaeon | reverse complement strand
GAATAATAGAATGTTTCTCGCAATATCTTTGATATTCTTCATAAATGTCTTCATCTAAGCTTAAGGCTACAGTTTTTCTTCCCATATGAATCCATATAAACTAAATTATTTATAAATCTTACTTTCCAAACGACAAAACGCCCTTTTTCTTTAACTCTATGAGCCTTCGGATTTAATATAACGAACTGCCCTTCTCTTCTTGTTCTTGATGCACTAAGAAGCAAAAAAGCCTCGCCTGAAAAAAATCTGCTGCAAACCCAAAGTACTTTCCTTAACCTTTCAATTATTCATGCCTGTCTAAATATCTATTGCCTTGAGTGATAGAAAAAGATATAAATCAGGCTCTTTAACAGGGGTTAATAGGGGATCTTTAACTTAAAAGAATACTAAATGTTTTTAAACTGGAATTACTTAGGATTAAGATAGAAAAGGGGTTTATTGAAGAATGGAAGACGAAAACATGCTTATAAAAGATAGGAAGCAAAACCTTGAGAATCTAAAAAAGGCAGGGGTAAACCCTTATCCTTACAGATTTAGCAGAACTGCAGAATGTAAAGATATCAAGGAGAAATACGCTCATCTAAATCCAGGTGATAAAACAGAAGATACATACTCTGTTGCGGGCAGAATAACATCAATTAGGCATATGGGCAAGGTAATGTTTTTTGATGTTGAGGATTTGTCAGGAAAGATTCAACTCTTTTTTAGAGAAAATGATTTGGGAACGGATAAATACAAGCTTTTAAGCTATATTGATCTAGGAGATATTTTAGGGGTGAAGGGACATGCCTTTAAGACAAAAACAGGTGAGGTTTCGATCTTTGTTGAGTCCTTTAATGTGCTTAGTAAGGCTATTAGACCCTTGCCAGACCAATACTATGGGCTAAAAGACCCTGAGCTTAGATATAGGCAGAGAAGTATTGATCTTATTATGAACAGTGATGTAAGAGAGGTTTTTATTAAGAGGTCTAAGGCAATAAAAGCTATGAGAGAATTTTTGGATTCCAAAGGTTATATTGAGGTAGAGACCCCACTTCTTCAGCCAATATATGGCGGGGCGAATGCAAGGCCTTTTGTTACTAAAATAAATGCCTTAAATATGCCGTTATACTTAAGCATATCACCAGAGCTTTATCTAAAAAGGCTTATTGTTGGAGGGCTTGAGAAGGTTTATACAATTTCTAAGAATTTCAGAAATGAAGGGATCGATAAGAGCCATAATCCTGAATTTACCATGATGGAGAGTTATGAGGCATATGCTGATTATAATGATATGATGAAGCTTACAGAGGATATGTATGAGTACATATTTACTAAGGTTTTGGGTACTACAAAGGTTAAATATCTTGATGTCGAGCTAGATTTTAAGGCGCCTTGGAAGAGGGTTAAGATGTATGATGCAGTAAAGCACTATACTGGGATTGATGTTGAAAAGATGAATAAGGATGAGGTTATTAAGGCTATTGAAAGCAAGGGCTTTGATATTGAGATTGCGACTAAGAGCAAAGGAGAGCTTGTTTTAGAGCTTTTTGAAGTCTTTTGCGAGGAGCATATGATACAGCCTACCTTTGTGATAGACCATCCTTATGAGTCAACTCCACTTTGTAAGGTCCATAGAGAAAACCCAGAGTTAATTGAGCGCTTTGAGCCTTTTGTTTATGGTATGGAGATTGGAAATGCCTATTCAGAGCTAAACGACCCGCAGGTGCAAAGGACACTTCTTGAAAACCAAGAGAGATGCAGAATTGAAGGGGATGAGGAAGCCCATCCGTTCGATGAGGACTTTTTGCAGGCAATTGAATACGGGATGCCTGTTACAGGAGGCCTTGGTCTTGGAGTGGATAGGCTGATTATGCTTTTGACCAATTCTAAGTCTATTAGGGATGTGATTTTCTTTCCCTTTATGAAGAAGAACTAAGTCAATGCCCCTTTGAAAATAAGGATAGAAAAAATAAAAATTAAAAAAAAAACATCAGATATTATCTCTTTTTAAGATGAACTTATTTCTTCTTAGGTTTAGCTTTTGCTTTTGTTTTAGCTTTCTTTGCTGGCATAAAAATCGCCTCCAGTAACCCTTTTTGGAAAGAGTGTTTATAAGTATTGTTTTTTTTTTGAAAAAATAAATTTTTTGTATTCTTAAAAAAAGGAGTTGTGAATAATTTTATCACATATAAAAAACTAGGCTTATTAAGTTAAAAAAGCCAAATGGCTTAATTTGCTTTGTTTAAAACAACTTTTTTAAAAACTTAATATCTAAATGACTAAGTTCCCTCGGAGAAATTAATTATTAAACAGCGATATGCTCTAAAATAAGAAAATAAAAAAAATCCTTTTAGCCAAGCCACAAGCCATGGATGTTACAATAAATCCTTGCCGATACCTCTTTTGCCTTAGTGCAAAACTCTGCTTTGGGCTCATCTGTTGGCTTAAGCTCTTTTCTTAGTGTTATTCCATCTGCTATTAATTCTATCCATTGGATGTAATGGGCGCTTTCCATTGGATGGGCTATACTTCCTACCTTCACGATATAGCCATTTTCAGACCTTTCAATAACTGGAGCGTGCTTTTCAAGACCTGTATCTGTTGATTTGCCTAAGAGCAGCTCCATCTTTTCACCACAGCAAACAAGTTCTCCTACGCCCGCATTCAACACTTCAACGATATTTCCACAAATATTGCACCTATATACTTCTTTTATTTTTGTCATTTGCCAATACCCCCCCCTTTTTTGGTTAGTTTCACAATGGATATAAATATACAGGATTTAAATAATTTGCCAAAAACACTAATTAAAGATCTTTAGAGGAGTATATATCTGCATTTTGGAAAGTTTCATCTTTAAAAGCGATACTTTTAAATATTTAAAAACCAGAAGTTGCACTAATATTGTGGGCTCATACTAATAGATTATTAGAAGAGGTGCTAAATGATCTTTAAATCAGTAGTTAAAAACATAAAATTGTTGGTTATTTTATTGGTAATAGTTACGTTGGAGTTATTAGTATTTTCTTCTTTTTCTATGGGGCAAGACTGTACTTGTGAGAACCATGAGGTTATTGACGAGTGTGAAAATGGGTTCTCAGCTAAGTGTATTAGTGCAACAAAATGTGCCTGCATGTGCGGTACTGTCTCCAGTTGTGATGATAATAATTTGTGTACTCAGAATCTCTGTTCTCCAGATGATACTTGTTGGAATCCGCCAACTGCTTCTGCGTGGCAGTGTGAACATGATGGGGGAACTTGCAACCCTGAAACAGGAAAGTGTGAATTCCCAGAATGGCCGGAATGCAATCCTAGTCTTCCAGGGGCTAAATGTTGTACTATTTCAGGCTATTTCATGCCGAAAGGTACTAAATGTGCAGCATTTGGTGAACGTTGCAATGGAGCGTGCAACTTAGATACAGTACACTATGAGTGTAATGCCGTTGGAGAGTGCAATGAACTAGTCAAAACATCAACTGATCCAGTTGAAGAAGGTAGCGTCTGTATAGGAGCGGGTACAAGTTCGGATGAGAAAAAATTAAGTTGTGACACTTACTGTGGTTCTTCTGATAAATACTGTATAGATACAGATACTGTTGGACAAACAATGTTTGGGTGTGATGGAAAGGGGGCCTGTGCTACTTCTAATGGTATTACATGCGTTATAGAAGAATGCGAAGAAGGAGAGGTCTGTGATGATGGAGTCTGCGTAGATAGCTGTGACCCAAAAGAATGTGAAACGTGTAATTGTGGCACTATTTTAGATGGATGTGGGGGGACTCTTACTTGCGGGGATATATGTGAAGGTGGTTCCAGTTGCTATGAGGGGTTTTGTATTTGTGATGAACTATTCTACTTAAGCTGTGACGGTGATCCTTGCAACTATGATTGCGAGGTTGATTCAAGAACAAACATAGAACATTGCGGGGAGTGCGATTACGATTGCACAAAAGAAAATCCAGATAGAACGCCTTATTATGAAAATGAATATTGCGAAGATAGGGAATGTAAAATCAGATGCCGTGGAACCCCTTGTAGCAAGGGAGAATATAAATGTATTGATGAGTTTGATGGCAAAACCTATTACTGCGTGAATTCCACCGGTGAAAAAATGCTTTCGAGCTTTGTATTTAACCCTTCAGGCTCTGAGAATAAGGAAATATATTGCAATGAAGATGAGTACTCTAATTTCAGAAGATGTACTCCAAAGCTAAACTTTGAGATAAATGATTTGTGTTTTTTGCCTTCTAATTGTGGAAAGAGTGGAATCTCATCTTTATTTGACAAGAACTCAAAATGTGGCGGTGACACACATTCATATTGCAACTTCAGTAATGGGAAGATAGTGAGCTTAAATGTACAAAACTTAAAGATTGCTCCTGAAGTCGATAAAGCCAAAATCAGAGGGCAAGGGTCTTTTCCCCATGCATACCAAGTTTTTGGCTACAACTACAAAGTGTTTGAAAAGAATCCAGACAATTATTCAACTGTTGGTTTTTCGTTGCTTGCAAAATTCGACAGTAAAGGAAAAAGAACTGAAAGCAATCTTTACTGGGATGTATGTAACAACAATAATCGTTTAGTGGAAAGATATTCAATTCCTGATTTTTTTTCAACAGAAAGCGCCTCACTATACTCAAAAACCTATAATTGCGAATGCTTAAATATAACTTCAGGAAATTACAAATTTGCAATTTGTAAAACACTGCCAACCTCAAGTAGCACCAAAACGGAAATCAAATATTCTGTTTGATTGTTTTTTTTTCGTTTATAATAATCTCAAAAAATTACTAATAATAATATATTTTTCCATCATATAACATAGAGTGGCTTTCAAATCTAATGACTAAGCCTTCTGGATTACTTAGGTCTCCTTGCAAAACAATTGCCTTATCTCCTGGGAAAAAATTTCCCAAAAATTCTTTATTTTTAAGTCCTGCCAAATCCAAAAAACTAGGATATGGATAATTTGTGTGTATCCCATAATATCCATAAGTACTATCTAATTGGTATTTTTCTTTTATGTGTGAATTGCCACCAAGTCTTGTGTGTATTGTTTCATGTGATATAATAGCGATTGCTTTTTCCATATCATCGTAGGGTTGCATTGGTACCTGAATTGTTGCAAAATCAATGACATTTGTGCCTGATATGGGATACACCATATAGGCTCCACCAAGCAGGTCAACAAATTCATAAAATATCTTGTTGCTAAATGGTTCTCTTGCCTGGTTATCATAACTTATATGCATCCCGATTCCATAGTATTTCTCAATTGCCGATTTAACTTCATCAATAATTTCTTCGGACACTGGCTGTCCATTTCTTATTATAAGAACAACTTCAGGCCTTTGAAAGTCTTTTAATAATTCAAATTGCCAGCTAGCATTACTATTTGGGATAAGAAAGCCATAAATTTCTTTTATCGGAGAATCAACTCCATTATTAAAAATTGTTTGGTGTTTCCAAAGTAACAACTCATATTGATTTGAATCAATCAGAAACTGCTTGAAATCTTCATCCTTATCGCCCTTGACAGCCCTAAGGTCCCTTTCTACAAAACCTTCTTTCTTAATCTGTGGCAGGTATATCCATGACGCATCTGTTATAGGGTCTGCTTTGAATTTAATATTCCCAGTTGAATCAGTTTTGCCTTCATAAACAATTTGAAGTTGATCTTGATTAAGAATAATCTTTTGATTTTGATGATTAATTTCATTTACTTTAATCTTCTTTAGCTGTATCGTCGCATCGTTTAATTCCACAATCTCAGATCCTATGATCTTTTTATTGTCATCGTATATCAATTTGTTTCCAAAAATCTGGTAGTGAAAATCAGTCATTGGCGAGATTGTCACGTAAATATCCTTGTATGAACTAGCACCATCT
>CAZTMQ010000054.1:0-6188 GCA_964615385.1 uncultured Methanosarcinales archaeon | reverse complement strand
CCCTTATTTGTTTTAGGCGCTTCTATAGGGTTATTAGGATAGATACACACTCCCCGTTGCAAGGTGTCTTGGGCACAGAGGCGCTCTTTAAGAAGATCATCCTTGTTTTGCTCAATCCACTTCATCATGTCATTAGATTCAAAGCCTATTTTTGTAAGGAAAAAAATACCCACGCTCAGAATACCTAAACCTAAAATGAGCATTACTATCGTGTTTATTGCAAGCTCAATTCCCTTTTTAGATTTCATCTTAATTCAAAAACACTCTAACATCCACAACTTACAGCTATTAATTTCCAAAACTTATAAAAATAAAGAAAAAAACCCTAGATTACAACTATACTAAATGTGCCCTTTGCATATTCTGTGTTATCCGGTCTCAAAACAGTCATTATACAAGTATAAGTTGTAACCATTTTTGAAGAGCTAGGTTGAATAACAATTTTTTGAACATCCCTCTCTTCAGTTTTTAGAGGTATCAATTTAGGTAAATACTTCAACTCCTTCTCATCAAAATGACTCCCACCTACAGGATCTTCTACCCCTATTGCAAGCGGGCACTTGACATCTATTGAAAATACCGTACCGCTACTATCTGCTTCAATATCTTCAACGTTCTTAACTCCATAGTAAAGTTCTTTTGTTTCGCCCTTCTTAACGGTTACCTCATAGTTGTTTAACTTTAGTTTTTCTGGGCCACTTTGAAGTTGTTCATACATGAGATTTACCATATCCTTATTTAATTCTTCTAAATTCACTTTTTGAAAGCCTTCCCTTAATTTATTAATCATAAACATTCCTACGCCGAGCATAGCCAACGCAAGAAACAAAATAACTATAGTATTTATTGAAAGTTCAACAGCGCCCTTCTTATTTTTCATTAGTATTCACCTCAATTAAAAACTAGGCTCATTAAAAGCCTAAATATCAACTCCTAATTTCCTTCCTTTTGCATTATTTAAAACTTTTGCTTTTATTGTTGGCTTCTAGGTTCAAAGCAGATAACTACTGCAAACTTCAATTTTAACAATCTTTTTATATATAAACAGCTAAAATAGATAATAATGTTAACAAGCAATAAGGTTTACTTCACAAAAAAGGAATTATATACCCTTTTAATCGTAGCAATATTTTTAGGAATAATCTCAGGATTCAACGATGGCAGAGCAACTTCTTCAATAGATGAATTCTGGATAACAAACCTTATAGTCTGTTTTTTAGGGTATTTACTTGCCTTAATAGTTAGGATATTCTTCCAAAAACTAACTGCAAAGAGAAGGGGATACAAAGGAGAATTCAAGGTAAACCCCTATGGGATTTTTGCAGGAATATTCACCACTTTACTATTTGATGGGGTGATTTATTTCTTCGTCCATGGAGCTTTCAGAGTAAAAGACATTCCCGAACAACGATTGGGAAAATTTAGACATGTAAATCTAAGAAAGGATATGGGATTAATAGCTATCTCAGGCTTTTTGGGTAACCTTTTACTAATAATTCTATTCAAAATACTAGAAGGAATACTTCCAAATTCTGTTTTTATAGGAAAAATCATAACTGCAAACGTGCTTTTAATGCTCTTTAGCTTTGCTCCAATACCAAACGAAAGCGATGCATTCTACTTATTCCAATTCTCAAGACCAATATACGTTGGGCTTTTAGCTCTTGGCTTGATTATTGGGCTTTCAATCTTGGTATCAAACCTATTCACCTCTCTTTTAGTAGGGATTGTGGGTGGAATAATTGCTGCGTTTGTGTTTTATACACAAGTAGATGAGAAGTAATCTTCTTAATATCTAAGAATTGCTCCAATCTTTCCCAAAGAATCAATAACTTTTAATGGCTCCTCTTGCTCTATAACGCTAACCTTTCCGTTGTTTTGCTCAACCATCTCAATAATGTCCATTACAGTCTTGTTCTCTTCAGGTTTTTCAGAAAATATAAGATTCTCAGAAACTATTAGCTCTTCAATTGCCCCAATCTGAGCCTTCTCAAAAACATCATTTACTCCATAAGAAAACTTTTCATCCTTTGCAATATTTTTTAAAAGCAAATCCATCAAAAGGCTTTCCTTTCTAAGCCTCTCTTCCTTTAAAATCTCTTTTAACTCGCTTCTTTTGAGAACTTCGCTTATCCCTCTTTCTCCAGGATTAGTTGCAACAGCAAACCTTATCTTTTTTGCAAATGAACACGGCTCTATCTCTTTTCTAAGCTCTTCATTATAAAAACCAGGGCTTGCGCAGATTATGAAATCAGGGTTAATCTCCTTATCGGCTTGCTCAATCATTTTAGCAATCTCCTTATAAAAATTAACCCCCTCAACATTATAATCCTTTCTTTTAACATCTCCCTTATTTGCACTAAGGATTTTGTATCCTGAAGGCGTAAGAAGTGCAAAAGTAGCTTCAGCCCTATCAAAAATAACAATAAGAATTTTATAACTAACCCTTTTAGTACTCTCAACAAGCCTTTCAATCTGAAAGTTCTTCCACCGTTCTTTAAAAATAGTCACATCACTGTTATTCTCAATCTTAATGGAATGATAGCTTCCCAAGGGAATATCTTCAGGGCCTTTAGTAATCTTTCCAAGCACTTTCAAAGAAAGCGAGTCCCTGTCAAATTCCTTCTTTTCAACGGATATCTCAAGCTTTATGGATTTCTTAATTACCTGTCCTTTCTCTTCGCTTCCAACCTTAATCTTTCTAAATGTTTGGCCATATACTCTGTCATTTATCTCAATGACCTTAGATAAATCCAAAAGGTCTTCTTTATTCTCTGGTTTAACCCTTACAAATCCTTTCTTAATATCCTTTTTATCAACCTTCATGATTACCCCATAGCTCTTTTCTCTTTTATAGTTTTAGTTTTTTTATAATAAATACACAAAAATGTAAGTACACAAAAATGAGATGCGCTCATGATACTCTTTTAAAACACATCTTTTATATTACAGCTAGCATTTTAAATTCTTTAGCCCTCTAAAATCCAAAAAACTTTAAAAGCAAAGAATTATAAGCACTTTTGTATATAACATACCCAAGAATAACATAATAATCCTTTAAATATAACCAAAACGTGGTGGTCTTTTGGCTTTAAGAGGCAAACGCTCAGAATTAAGTATAGTAACATGGACTTTAATAGAACTAATTGCAGTAGTAATGTCAATGCTTTTAATGCTTAGCTATGTGCAATGGAAGTTCGCAGACGACAAATTTATAGTTGAATTCTTAGTAAAGGACATTTCATTATGTGCATCTTCCCTTGCGTATATGCAAGATGGTTCATATATAAATTATTATGAGCCCCGTTTGATAAATCTCAACTCTCCAGGCTATGAAATCAAGATCGCAAATGGCATTATCTCACTAACTAAAGAAGGCTTTTATACCTTTGACTGGCCATATTCTGGCAATGGAAAGTTTATAAAATTAGAAGAAGAAAAAGTATTATATTTTAGAAGCTATATAACCCTTCCAACGTTCCTAATTAAGACTTCCAACGGTGGCGTGGTTGATTTCAAACAGCCTGATTAAAATGCATTTTAAAAAAAACAAAAAGGGAATATCACAAAAGATGATAGATGTCTTTTTTGACCTATTCATATTGATAATTGCGATGTCAGGCATTTATATCTTTACTACAAACACGGCATCTGATAAAATTTACATTCCATTTAAGGAAAATGAGGTTTACATAAATCATCTCTTTTCTAATCCCGCATGCCTTGCCCTTGAAAGAAACGGCATGATTTACCCTTACCAAATGGACTATGCAAAAACAACTCAGATTATTAACTTTGATCTAAAGGGCAAAGAAGATGGAGATGAGAGCAAAACTTGCTTAAGATTCCCTGAAGGTTATTCAATGTTTGCCACAGAAATAACTATAACGCCTGTAATAGAAAATCAATTCGAAAAAATGACAATATATTACGATAAAGACCTTTACGAAAGATGGAGTCCAGTGGCCCAATCTGATGAGGATGGAATAAAAAGCAATATCTTGCTTATAAAAAGCCAAAGACTTGTAAAATTAGTTGATGAGTTACAAAATGAATTTCTGGCGCTTGCGACAATAAAGTCAGTTATTCCAAAATAAAAAAGAAAACAACTTCAAATTAAAAATGAGAATTCAAAATCAAAATAAAAAAGGGGTCGTCTCAGAATTTTTAGTAAGGATTATGTCAATTCTTCTGCTAATAACAATCTTTATTATATTTTCATTTATCGTGCAATTAAGCCAGTGTGGCTGTTCTGATAGCGAAACGCTAGAAACCTTAGCGTCGGATTCTGACAAAACATTATTTTTGGATACTGCAATTGATAACATGCTAAATAGTAACATTACAATCTCCTTCAATGCGTATATTAGTGATGATGATTTTAGCAAAACACCAAAACTATCCAAATCGCGTATCGTTATATCACCTGAAGTGGATAGTCTTATAGGAACAGGAGGGCCACAACAATCAATTACATTACCCCTTTGGAAGGCAATAGCAATCTATGCAGATTACGATAAATCGGTTTTCAAAGAGGAATCTGGCGATTTCAAAACGGAATTAGAGGAAACGATAACTGATTATATCTCAACAGCTCTTTCAAAAATTGAGGACACGGCAACTTGGAAAGAATATGTAGTTATTGATAATAAGGTAATTATTATTCCCCGCTTTACTAATGAAAAAATCAGGTCTTCCACTAGTGATGAGATGGTGAGTTTTCCTTCTGATTATAATACAATCTATAAAACAAGAACAATCCCAAAATTAAGCGCAAGCGACCCTCTATCTTCATTAGAACTTATAATTCAATTTGAAAAATAAAACAACAAAATCAAAAAGCTGGTAGTAATGAATATTTTCAAAAACAAAAAGGCACAGTTCTTCGCAATCATTACAGTAATATTTACATTGATTATTTTAGGATTAATATTAGGCCAGCTTTTTAGCTCAAGATCAGCCTACACGGAATTGAGCGCCGCAGGAGATAGAGCTTCAGAAGTAAACGACGCACTTGGAAGATTAAACGCCAAAAATGAATATCTGAAAAGACTGATCGATCTTGCATTTGAAGATACAGTCTCTAATCTTTCAAATGAAGGGGGATTACCACAAAAGCCCTGTGGCAGTTATCGGCTTGGAAATATAATGTATTTTGGTAATGAACCAACCGATTGCGCTTTTTTTGATAATATTTTTGATGCATTCGATACTCAAATCAGTACATCTTTATTTGACAGGTTGGCCAAAGAAGAAAAGGAAATTACAAAGCCAAGTCTTGAGAATATCGAAGTTTCTTTATCTGAAAAGAGTGAAGGCAGTGCCCGTTTTAAGGAATATACATACATCTCAATCAACTCATCTGAAAAAGTAACGGAACCGATAAGAAGTACCCAATTTCTAGAAGAGCATTCCATATTTGAAGAAGTAGAAAGTATAGTTATTACTGACTCGCCTGAAACCTCTAGCCCTATTGTTAATACAGCAAGCATAATACCAATTGATCTATTGTGCAACAAAACAGAAGATACCTGCAATAATTACTACACAAAATACATAAACTATATAGGGATAGAAAAGCTAAGAAGGTTTGCAAAATTTTACAATTTAGAATTAAAATCTGTTGTTATAGTACCACAAAATAAAAGAGGCAACAAGCCCAACCTTGCTTGTTTTAGTGTTTTTAACTCATCCGGTCCTTTATATGACAGCAATTGTAATGTATGGGGTTGTTCAGATGATATGGACTTAGAGATTCAATACAAAAACAGTTACTTGCCAGAAATTAATGCCCTGCTAAAAGATTACTTCCCCACAAAATGTATCCTTATAAAAATCGAAAATAATAAACTCATAAGCGAAAAGCCTGATCTAGTGTATAAAAGTATTGATACTTTGCAATCAGATAATTTTTACTGTTGGGATGTAAATTTAGCTTTAGAAGAAGAAACAAAAAAGTCAATAGACGGCTATAATTTAAAATTAAATGAGCTTTATAAATACTGGTCTTCAAATGGATACCCTGTTGCACCTGATCCCAGTAAGTATTTTGAGGCATACCAATTCTGCGTGCCTCTTTATGATAAGCCAGCACAATTAACTACCACCCTAATGGTTGATGATGAGATGTTTTCAGGGAAAGTTTTTGGCTCTTTTGGAAATTACCTAACACTTCCATATCAATACTT
>CAZTMQ010000053.1:0-6617 GCA_964615385.1 uncultured Methanosarcinales archaeon | reverse complement strand
ATACCTCTATTGGCTCTGGATTATATTCTACCTCAGTAAGCTCAGTCACTATAACAGGCTTATCTTTTGGATTTGTAGAGACTACAAGAAATTTAAGCCCACTTAATCCAAATCCTAATACATTAGTCTCATCAAGCATCTTAAATACATCTTCGTAAAATGGGTTTTGGCTTAGCGTTTGCTTTCTTATGCTACTTCCGCCCATTGAAACTACATCTCCTTTTACCATCGCCCTGCCCATTAAACCTCTTTTGAATATATTATCAGAGGCCTTAATCATTATCCCTTTTTGGATTGGTGCAATAACTATCTTTTTTGCTTCGGCGACATCAGCCTTGGAAACTACAACAAGCTCACCTAATGTAGCATCTGCATTTCTTCTTGTACTTCCATCCATTCTTAGAATGTTTAAGCCAATATCTCCAGGATAACATCTTGCAACTATTCCTACTGTCTTTTTTTTGCCTTCGATAGTGACGATGTCCCCGGGTCTTGCCCCGATTTCTTTCATGTAATTTGAATCAATCCTAACGATCCCTTTGCTAACGTCTTCAAGCATAGCCTCAGCAACCTTCAATTTGATCGAATCATTGCCACTTTGATTTTTATCATCATCCATTTCATCTCACCACTTTTGTTATAGTTTAAGTTTAAACATTATTTTTATTAACCTAATTTTTGCCCGTTTTTTAACGTATTCTTTTAACAGATAGATTTAGCCTTTTATAATGCTTTAGCTTCAAATTAATTTGCATTTAAAGACTTTTTTAATTCCGGTAAGGGCAACGCTTCAATTAGCCAGATTTATACTTTTTCTCCCTTTGTTAGTAGAGCACTTGATTTAATATAAATCTTTTGTTATGCTAAAGAATAAGACCATTGGATTGTTTTGGATTGTTTTCTTAAAAACGCTATAATAAAGACACCAAATAAAGACACTAAAAACCTTTGATCGTAAGGCAATTGATGAAAAGCAGTATTTCAAAAAGATCTAAAGACACATTTTGATTTCTTGATTTTAGAGAATGTCCTGATTTCGTGAAATCCTTGATCATTTCGCATACTTTGGTTAATAGAAAAGTATACCTCGTGTTTTCAACACGAGGACTCGGTACGCTTTTTCGTAATCAACAACCTCGCTGAATGCAGCGCATGCTTTTGTATTACCAACATACCTCGCCCTTTAGGGTGAGTTTGTTGATTTCGTGAATCCGTCATTCGCATACTTTGGTTTTTCAAGCCGAAGTAAGAATAGACGGATTCACGGACGAAAAACCTCGACTATTCACGAGATACCTCGGCATTTATGCCGAGGTTTTTCATTTTTCAAGCCAAAAATTTGAATTGACAGATTCACTTAACGATTAACCTCGAATATTTACGAGATACTTCGGCAGTTATGCTGAGGTTTTTCATTTTAGAGGGTATTTTAAAGAGTATAGTATTTGTAGCTTATGGGGTGTATAGCTTTAAAGAACAATCTTTACAGAATATTTTTAAAGAGAAAAGGACATAATAGCGTTTAGGTGAAGTAAATGGCTTACGATAAACTACTTTTTGCAACTGCAGGAACTCCTATACAAACCCCAAAGCCAAAGGGGACTCTAAACGCCTTAGATTATCTTAAAGAGATAGGGCTTGATGGAATGGAACTTGAGTTCGTTAGGGGTGTAAGGATGTCTGAAGAACTCGCAGCTCAAGTAAAAGAGAAAAAAAACAGATTAGGATTAGAGCTTACAGCACACGGCCCTTATTACATTAACCTTAATTCTGAATCAATGGATACTATAAAAAGCAGTGTAGAGAGAATTTATCAAACAGCTAGGATCGCACATCTTGCAGGTGCCAAGAGTATAACATTTCATGCAGCGTATTATTTATCGGATTCAAAGGAAGTAGTTTTTGAGAAAGTCAAAAATATTTTATCGGAGCTAATGCGAAGGCTAAAAGGTGAAGGAATTGATATCTTTGTAAGGCCTGAACTAACAGGAAAGCCAACACAATTTGGAGACCTTGATGAGCTCATTAGACTCAGTAAAGAGGTAGAAAATGTTTTGCCCTGCATAGATTTTTCCCATAACTATGCAAGGACTAATGGCAAGTTTAATTCTTATGAAGAGTTTTATAAATTTATGGAGACGTTTAAAAGAAACCTGGGAACCTTTGCTCTTGAGAATATGCATTGCCATATCTCAGGTATTGAATTTGGAGATAAAGGTGAAAAGAGACATTTGAACTTAGTTGAGTCAGGTTTTAATGTAAAGGCACTTTTGGGTGTGCTTAAGGAGTTTGGCTGTAAGGGAATAGTTATATGCGAAAGCCCTAATATAGAGGAAGATGCTCTCTATATGAAAGGCTTATATTCAGAGATCTGATTATATCTGGGCTTATGCCTAAAAAAGCTAGCACTTATATTTTTTAGCGCAGTAATTTTTAAATAGGTTAAAGCTGGCTTTCATAAGGATAGGATGAAAAGGGGTGGCTGATTTTGCAGTGGCGAATTGATGGCGAATCTTTAGTATAAGGTCCTTTAGTCTCTTTGATTATCTACTGAGGCCAGCCTTATGTCAAATAGGTTATCGGCACTTGGCTTTTCGTGGTTTGATTAAACTAATACTTTGAGAGCAAGGTGTAATTTATGAAGAAAAGAAGTGGATCAGAAATGCTTGATTATACCCGGAATGAAAGGGATTTAGAGATTTTAAGAAAGGTTTATTTCCAAGAGATTTTAGCAGAAAAAAGATATTCAAAGCATATAGCGAATGTATCTGCTAACAAGGTAAGAGAGCTGTTGGTGAATCTCTTAAATGAAGAGAAGGAACATAAGGATGTAATTTTATCTGAAATTAAACGCATGAACCCTAAATTCAAAACAATAAACGATGATCTTTGGGAGATGCAAATTAGCAAGGATCTTATGGCAGGAGTAGGCAATGAGATATCTGTCATAAAGGCAATTCTTCAGATAAATATAGAAAAGGAGAAAGAAGCAATAAAACAGTATATAGGATATTCTAAGGAAGCAGAAGGAGAAGAGGTTAAAGCCCTTTTAAAAGGTTTTTCTATTGAGGAGCAAACACACCTAAAAAGACTTAATGATATGCTTGAAAGTTTTGAGTGAAATGTAACTCATATTCTATATGGCAGATCTAAACAGTATTGGATATCAAAAAATAAAATTAAGGCAAGATTAACTGAATGGATTTAAGTTTCTCATTATCGATAAATAAGAGGTATATTAGACTTTAGTTAGAGAAGAATGTTAAAGAAATACTAAACATTTTTATACGGTTTGTTTATTCTATATGAGATATTGAGCTCGGAATATTGAGCTTAACAAAACCTTAAAGGGTTCAGTTGTTTAATGTGCACTATTAAGATAACGCACCAAACAAGCTTAGATTATCATAATGTCACGTAGAGGAAATAACCAAGTTTAAGATTAAATAACCAGTTTAAATGGTCAATAACACTTTGATTTGAGAAGTATAAAAATGAGTAAGGAATACAAGCAATCAGAGATTATAATAAAAAAGAAATTTGAAGATAGGTATAGGACTTTACTCAAAGACAGGTACGAGGAGTTTATTTCATGTTCGGTTAGTTTTCTAAGAAGGGCAATTAGGGTAAACACAATTAAATCGAGTATTGATTATGTTACACGTAGGCTCTCAAAATCATGGGAGCTAAAGCAAGTACCATGGTGTAAGGAAGGTTTTTGGATTGAAGGAAATAGAAGAGATATTGGTAATCTAATTGAACATCAAATGGGTTTTATATACGTACAGGAACCTGCAAGCATGATTCCACCGATTGTTTTAGATCCTATGCCTAGTGAAACAGTATTAGATATGGCCTCAGCACCAGGCTCAAAGACCACACAGTTATCGGCGATGATGAAAAACATCGGGGTTATTGTTGCCAACGATGAAAATCCTTTAAGGCTCAAGCTTTTAGGAATGAATCTTCAGAGATGTGGGGTAGAAAACGCAGTAATTTCAAATAGGAATGCTATGTTTTTTGAGAAGGCAGGAATTCTTTTTGATAAGGTTCTTTTAGATGCTCCCTGTTCTGGAACGGGGACTATTAGAAAGAGCCTTAAAACACTAAAGATATGGAATGAGAAAATGACAATTAAAATAGCTGGAATTCAAAAAAGGCTTTTAGATAGTGCACACCAAAGCCTTAAAAGAGGAGGGGTGCTTGTTTATTCTACATGTTCTTTAGAGCCTGAGGAGAATGAAGAGAACATTTCTTGGTTTTTAGATAAACACAAAGATATGGTTACACAGGAGATCATTTTAGACATTAAAAGGGATGAGCCTATCTTAGAGTTTGATAAAAAGAGATATAACCCACTAGTAAAAAATTGTTTGAGGCTTTATCCTAATACAAATGATACACAAGGCTTTTTTGTTTGCAAAATGGTCAAGAAATAAGCTGATTTCGTGAAATCCTCATTCATTTGCATACTTTGATCTTTTAGCCCGAATTAAGAAGGGACAAATTCACAAAACGATTGACCTTTATTATCTGCGAGATATCTTCTAGCATTTATTCTGAACTTTTTTATTTAAATGCGCTATTTCTCAAGGGGTTAAAAACAAAGAATAGTACTTCTTACTATAACATTGATTACAACTTTGAGAGGAGAGATCTCTTTAAATTCTGATTATTCAACTATTAGAAGGGGGCTATTTGCTTCTTATCGTGGAGAACATCTTTATTAACAATAAAATGGTAAGGTTTTGTAACTACTCCAAAGATACTAAAATAACGAAATGTTTAAATATTAGTTATTACTCATCCTACGTTAAAGACAAAGTCGCTTGATATGACTTTTCAAAATATGGGGGGATTATGTAAAATGAAAGGAAAACTACCGTTTATGTTTGTTTTAGGGATTTTGGTCCTTAATTTAGTTTTGGGCAGTATAGGAGTTCTAGCTGATGAAATGATTCCAGTATCTTTGGTTTCTGTTGAATTGAATGGACAAGATATTAATCCATGGGAAACAACCTTGCTAGACCTTGAGAGAAATCAGGACGCTGAGTTAAGAATTGTTTTAGATGCTTATGATGTTTCTGAAGATATTCAGATAACAGCTTTGATAACAGGGTATAAGCATTCAAATGTAAACCCAATTCTTGATAGTACAACTGTCTTTGATGTTAAAGGGGATAGAAGATACATTAAGAATCTTGATTTTAGGATTCCAGACGACATAAAAGCTGGGAGCTATAAGTTAAGACTTTTAGTATCAAACAAGTATGGGTATACTCAGACTTTTGAGTATAATCTTGATATAAGCTTAAGCTCAGAGTCAGTTACAATAAGGGACGTAATACTAAGCCCAAATAGCAATGTTAATGCGGGTACCTATTTAATAGGAACTGTAAGGGTTAAGAATGCAGGAGACAACACTCAAGATGGAGTTAAGGTAAAGATAGCAATTCCAGAGCTTGGAGTTGAGGGAGTAGACTACATCGAAGAGTTAGAATCTGAAGAGTCAAAGACTACCGAAGAGATTGCATTAAGAATCCCTGTTTGTTCTTATGAGGGCGAGTATGGTGTTGTAGTTACTGTATACTATAATGACTTATACGAGAGCATTACCGAGTCAAGAACAATAAATGTTATTGCTTCAGATGCTTGTGAGATAGATAACGGCTCAGAACCTGTTGAAAAAACAATAGTTTCTGTATCTACTGTTGAAAACACAGCCAAGGTTGGAGAAAAGGCATTTTTCCCAATAACTGTTGTTAATACAGGAAAAAACACAAAGACTGTTTCACTACAGGTAAGCGGAGCAGACTGGGCAACTGTAGAGATTTCACCTTCAAACATTATGCTTGTAAAGGGTGAAGAAACAAGCGTTGCAACAGTTTATGTCGCACCTAAAGAGGACACAGAAGCAGGACAAAGAATGCTATCTTTAGACGTTATGGTTGATGGTGTCCTTTCACAGCAAGTTCCTTTAACTGTAAATGTTGAAGAAGCTGAAAGTGAAGATGCAACAGTCAGCCTTAAAGGCGCTTTAGAGATTGCAATTGTTGTACTTGTAATTGTGCTAGTTGTCATCGGTCTTATCTTAGCTTTTAAAAAGATTAGAAAAGACGAAGATAACGATGAAGAGAGCCAAACCTATTATTAATTTTTTTTTTATTCTTCTTTATTTTTAACTTATACATTTTTCTTTGAAAAAGGTCAGAAAGAGCCCCCGGGTATTTCTCTGCAATTAAATCTTTAAATTTCGCGTTAGTTTAGTTTGTTTTAAGTTTAGTTTATTTTATATTCTCTGAATCTGAATAATAATCAATTACATTAATAGTTAATTACATTATATTTTATACAAAATTAAATTACATTCCATATAATATTTATAAAAATCCATTTTTTCGCAAATAATTCTTGTGGGTCATTTTGTTACTTAATTCATAAAAGTTTATTCGTTACCTAAAAGTTTATTTTTCTTCAGATATACTTTTGCGAAAATCACATCTATTTTTGTCACAAAATATTTTGTCATAAAGTATTAACTTTAAAATGCGCTTTCTTTGATAAAATTACTTTTTCTTCGTTAAAATTACTATATTAAATCTGAGACTTCCAAAAAC
>CAZTMQ010000052.1:0-6696 GCA_964615385.1 uncultured Methanosarcinales archaeon | reverse complement strand
GTCGAATCCCTATAGCAGCGATCTCCCGCAGGATAAACGGGTATGAAGTTTTTTAATCGCAAAGCTGAATTTATTAGAAATCTTAAAGCAGCCTGATTCATACTTAACGAAAGATGTTAAGCATACATAGACCCCGAACAAAAACATTTGCTATGAAATCTGGAGGTGATAATTGTCGAGTAATTGTAGGGGAATCTTACCCCATTTATAAAAGTTTCGATTAAGAAATGTTTTATTTTAAGCGTTAATTTTAAAGAATTTTTCAATATTAAGACTGTATAGTAAGACAGTACAGTTTAAGGCTTATGTTTTTGATAATGAATGTTATGCCTTTGATAAGGGAGAATTTTTAAAGCCAAATTTCTTAATTTCAACAGATATTCAACAGATGTATTTTTATTTCTAATTATAATATCATGATTTTACTCTTAAATTATTCAGGTTTTTGTATTAAATTTTGCATTAAATACTTGTATTAAATACTTGCATTATTTGTTTCTTTTAGTGATGCGCTAATTAATAAGTCCGTTTGTAGTATTTAGTATGGAGCAGGTCGTGAGCAATTTTACTACCTGGCGTTTTTAGATATTCTAAATAAAGCTTTTTTATTTGTGGGTTCTCATGACTTTTTCTAATAGGATTTTTTGAATCGCTTTGGTAGATTGCTTTTGCCCTTGCAAGAATTATTTCTTCGGTTGAAGGAATTGGCTGGCCACCTCCACCAATACATCCGTGTGGGCACGCCATCACTTCTACAAAATCAAGTTCTATTTTTTTTGATAAAATCATTTCAATTAACTCTTTTGCTTTGGATAATGTGTTTACTGAGGCAAATCTTAGAATCCTGCCGTTAAGATCAATCTCACCGTATTTTAATTTTGTAAAATCTCTTAATTCCTTGAATTCTATTTTTTCTAAGGTTTTTCCTGTTGCAGATTCGTAGGCTGTTCTTAGTGAGGCTTCCATAACTCCCCCGCTTGAGCCAAAAAGCGTTCCAGCACCTGAAGATCTTCCTAAGGGGTTATCAAACAATGAGTCTAAAAGTTGTGGAAAATTTATGCCTGCGCCTCTTATCATTCTTCCAAGCTCTCTTGTAGTTAAAGAATAATCCACCTGACCTTTTACTTCAGGTCTTGATATGTCAAACTTTTTTGATAGGCAAGGCATAATTGATACGAGCACAATGTTTTTGGGATCGCATCCGAGTATCGCTGAAAAATAGGTTTTTACAATGCTTCCAAGCATTTGGTGGGGGCTTTTACAGGATGAGAGGTTAGGGATTAAAGAAGGGTAAGAATCTTCGACCATTTTTACCCAAGATGGACAGCATGAAGTAAACATAGGAAGCGTGCAATTTTCATTTTTCTCAGATAGCCTTTCCAATAACTCGTTTGCTTCTTCCACAATTGTAAGGTCAGCGCCTAATTCTGTGTCAAATACGTAATCAAATCCAAGCATCTTTAAAGCAGTTGGGATTTTTCCAGTCACTATTGTTCCAAAAGGCATCCCAAATTCTTCTCCCAAAGACACTCTTATTGAAGGAGCAACTTGGGCAACTACAATCTTCTTTTTATCATTGATTGCTTTAATTACGTTATCTATCTCGCTTTTTTCTTCAAGGGCGCAGGTGGGGCAATTTATTACGCACTGACCACAATATGTACAATTTGTTTCTATAATAGTCTTGTTAAAAGCAGGCCCAACTTCAAAATTCCCCCCTCGATTACGATAATCAATGCAACCAACCGCTTGCATCTGTTCGCAGATTTGAACGCAAAGCCCACACTTTATACAACGCGCAGGGTTTCTGATGAATGCAGGGGAAGAATCATCAATCATTGTAAAAGAGTAAGCAATCTTTTCATCAGGCACGTTATAATAAGGGGTTACTGAAAGGTTTAGCTCATTTGCATACGCTAAGAGCTTACAATCTATCATCTTATTGCAAAGCAAGCAATCCGATTGATGATCAGATATCAAAAGCGCAAGGTTTGTTTTTCTTGCGTCTATCACTCTTTCAGAGTTGGTTTTTATCACCATCCCCTCTTCTATATACGTAGAACACGCTGTTTGGAGATTTTCTCTGCCGAAAACTTCTACTACACAAAGCCTGCACGCCGCACGCGGCTCTAATTTTTCATGGTGGCAAAAGGTAGGTATCTCAATGCCTATCCTTTTTGCGGCTTCAAGTATTGTAAGCCTTTCATTAAATTCATAATCCAAATCATTTATTATTACTCTCAAACAAACACCTTTTCTTTGATTGAACATCTTATTTTTAAAAATTTTATTTGACTTCTTTTCCGTTGATATCTACTTTGATTATTGAATTAATAGGGCAAGATTGAACGCATTGTCCGCAATGGATGCATTTGTTCTGCAAGATAATATGCTTTTTTCCAGGCTCCCCTTGGATTGCTTTGACCGGGCAGACTGCATAGCAGTTGTGGCAACCGATACAGCTGTCAGTTATTTTGTAGGTTAAATGAGGTTTTGAGACTTTTGAGAGGTATTCATCTCTAAAGTATTTTAGAGAAGAGAGAACAGGGTTTGGAGCAGTCTGCCCGAGTCCGCAAAGCGAGTTTTCCTTAACATAGTGTGCAAGGCGCTCTATCTTTTTAATATCTTCTAATGAACCGTCTTTCGATATAATTCTTTCAAGCATATACTTCATCTGGCGCGTTCCCTCCCTGCAGGGGGTGCATTGGCCACAGCTTTCTTTTGATGTGAAATCTAGAAAGTAATGGGCAAGTTCTAATATGGAGTTTGTTTCATCAAGAACGATCATTCCACCGCTCCCTACTATTGACCCTGCTTCTTTTAGGGATTCGTAGCCTATTTTAAGATTTTTTAGTTTATATGGTATACAACCACCCGACGGACCACCTGTTTGGATGGCTTTTATTTGGTGACCTTCTATGGCGCCTCCACCTATTTTTTCAATTATTGTTGATATCTTTTCACCAAAATTAACTTCTACGAGGCCAGTATTTTTTATTTTGCCACTTAATGCGAGCACTAACGTTCCGCCTGAATTTTCATCGCCTAGTTCTAAAAACCAATCTGCTCCATTTTTTAGTATTTGAGTTGCACAGCAGTATGTCTTTACGTTGTTAATGTTCGTAGGCATTGAATATATCCCTTGCTCTGCAGGGTAAGGAGGCCTTGGTCTTGGGCTTCCTCTTTGTCCTTCTATTGAGTGAATTAAGGCTGTTTCTTCACCACATACAAATGCCCCTGCACCATTTACAAGCTCAAGATCGAAGTCAAATCCCAAACCCAAAACGTTTTCACCTAAAAAACCTCTTTCGTAAAGCGTTTTGATGGCATTTTTTAATGTTTTTTCTGCTAAAGGATACTCTTTTCTTAGATAGATAAAGCCTCTTTTTGCTCCAGTTGTGAAGGATGCGATTAACATCCCTTCTAAAAGCATAAAGGGATTACTTTCAAGAATTCCTCTATCCATAAACGCTCCGGGGTCTCCTTCATCGGCGTTGCATACGATATATTTTACGTGTTCTATACAATTATCGGAATCCTTCTTTGAATTTCTATTTGAAGCTATATTTGAAGCTTCTTTTAAAGTTTCTTTTAAAGTTTCTTTTAAAACCTCTTTTGAATCTCTATTTGAAGGGAGCTTTGAATCTCTTAGTAGTTTCCATTTTTTTGCAGTTGGAAAGCCTGCTCCGCCCCGCCCTCTTAGCTTAGATTTCTCTAAAATAGAAAGGGTTTTTTCCCAGCCGTTAAATACCGCATTCTTAAGCCCTGCAAATCCGCCTATGTGTAGATATTCTTCAAGGTTTAATGGCTCTATAAATCCGCAGTCTTTTAGAATTACCCGGTTTTGATATTTAAAAAAAGGGATTTCATCAAAGTAAGAATAGAACTTTTTTTCATCGTGAAATGTTTTTTCTAAAAGAATCTCTTTTGTGATTATGGAATTTATTATTGCATCAGAATCACAAGGCTTAAGATGGCAATAAAACATCTTTTCTGGTAAGACTATTGCAGTAGGGCCTACTTGGCAGAATCCATGGCACCCTGTTTGTTTTATCCTAATTGAGATATTTTTTGAGGATAACTGAGATCTATTTTTTTCAACTGATTCCTTTAATGCTTTTATCACATCTAGTGAGTCTCGGGATCTACATCCTGTTGCTCCGCAAACGCATATGGTGTACTCTTTAATTGAGTTCTCGGTAGAATTAACAGGACCCTCAACAGAGTTATCAGTAGGGTTATCAGTAGGGTTATCGGCAGGGTTACCAGCAGATTTCTCAGCAGATTTCTCAGCAGGATTTTCCACAAATTCCTTAATTGATTTTCTAGTAGAAGTACCTTCTTTTGAATCTTTTGCTTCTTGTTTTAATTTTTTTTCTTTTAGAGTATAGCTACCGATATTACTCTTAAGATGTATATTTGATTCTGGTTTTGGTGCGCCTTTAATTTTTTTCATTTTTTTACTTTAGTGAATATTTTTTTAATAACTCCTTAATTTTTTCTTCGTTTAAGTTACCATAGATTTTCCCGTTTATCATTGCTACAGGGGCGAGCGCGCAAGCACCAAGGCATCTTACAACTTGAAGGGAAAAGGCTTGATTTTTTGTGGTTTCTCCAACCTTGATTCCAAGTTCCTCTTCAAATATTTTGATGATATCTAAGCTTCCTTTTACCCTGCAAGCAGTACCATCACAAACTAAGATTTGGACATTCCCGCTTTTTTTGAAGCTGAAATAGCTATAAAATGAGAGTATGCTAAATATTTTTGATTGTGGGATATTGAGGGCTTTTGAAATGAAATCAGAATCGTTTTCAGATACAAAACCTTGGTTCTCCTGGACCTCTATTAAAAGCGATAACAGATTTAGCCTTTTTTGCTTAGCACGATTGTTTACTATTGCTTTAACTACGCCTGAGACTTCGGTATTTGACTTTACCATTTTATAATCTTTTAGTTATAATAATTCTTCTGAGGAACTTTTCGCACATATACTTAAATATAAATGAGCAAAAAGGGCTTACATTCAGACACACCAAACCTGCATGTGATAATTTTATCTTAAAAAAATAACTTCTGCTTTAAATGCAATTCTTAATTTAAATTACTTTAAATTACACGCATTTATAATTACATCCTTTTTGGTTGAGTCCATTTAATCGCAATTTCGATTTTATTTATGTAATTGCAAAAGTTAATTGCAAAAAACATTTGATTGCAAAAAGCCATTAAGGATTAACGCACGACCACTTGGTTTTATCCTTTGATAAGATTATTTAAAGCTTTTTATTTTAGAAAGGCTTTTAGAGTTTGTAGTTCATTTGCTATTTTTATTGAGCTATTTAATTTGTTCTTTTTTAGAATCGTTCTTAGCTTACCAAATTTTTAAAATAATCAAATTTTGGAATTCTTATTTTTTGAAATGGCTATTGTTTGGAGTGTTTATTAATGGAGGCTGAATAGAAAGAGATAAATATAATTAAAAAAAATCCTGATGGTATGCTAATCGGAGTCGTGGGCAAACCAAATGTTGGAAAATCTACTTTTTTTAAGGCATCAACTCTTGCAGATGTGTATATTGCAAATTTTCCCTTTGCAACAATTAAGCCAAACCATGGCGTAGGGTTTGTAAAGGTTAGGTGTGCAGATGAGTTTTTTAATGTTCAATGTATGCCTAAGCACGGATATTGTATAAACCATAACAGATTTGTTCCAATTGATATGATTGATGTTGCAGGCCTTGTTCCTGGCGCCTTTGAAGGGAAAGGAATGGGCAATCAGTTCTTAGATGATTTAAGGCAAGCAGATGCTTTAGTTCATATTATTGATGTATCTGGAAGCACAAATGAGAAAGGAGAAAGTGTGGAGATTAATTCTTATGACCCTGCAAATGATATTAGGTTTTTGGAAACTGAGATTGATATGTGGTTTTTAGGGATTTTTAAGAAGGTATGGAGTAGGTTTTCAAGGCAGGTTATGCAGGAGCATGAGGAGATTTCAAAGGCAATTGCAAAGCAGTTTACAGGGCTTGGTGCTGATGAAGATATGATTAAAGATATTGCTAATTCTTTGTCTTTGAAAGAGAAGGCTATTACTTCTTGGTCTGATGAGGATCTTAGTACATTTGTTCGGGAGATTAGAAGGAGAACTAAGCCAATGGTAATTGCTGCGAATAAGGCAGATAGCCCTGTGGCAATGGAAAATATAGAAAGGCTTAGAAAGGAGTTTCCAGACTATAGGATAATACCTTGCTCAAGTGAAGCTGAACTTGCGTTAAAAGAGGCGGGCAAGAAAGGGCTTATTGAGTATATCCCAGGAGAGGCGGATTTTAGGATTTTAAAGGAGGATATTCTTGATGAAAAACAAAAGAAGGCTTTGGAGTTTATTAGGAATTTTGTTTTGAAAAGGCTCGGTTCTACAGGAGTCCAAGAAATATTAAACACATGTGTTTTTGATGTTTTAAGGTATGTTTATGTTTTTCCAGGGGGGGTTAGCAAGCTTGAAGATCAATACGGAAATGTGTTGCCTGATTGTTTTTTAATGAAACCAGGCTCTACAGCTCTAGATTTCGCATATAAGGTTCATAGTGATATTGGAGATAATTTTGTGAAGGCAATTGATGTGAAAAAGAAGATGCCTGTTGGAAGAGATTTTGTGCTCTCAAATGGAGATGTTATTGAGATTATGACAAGGAAATA
>CAZTMQ010000051.1:0-7046 GCA_964615385.1 uncultured Methanosarcinales archaeon | reverse complement strand
CAAAGTATGCGAATGAGAAGGATTTCATGAAATCAAAAAGATTATTAATGAATTAACAAAGATGTATGCAAATGAAACACAAAATATCTGTAACCCTTGTTATCTTACTAATTTTTTTCATCGCACAGACTTTTGGAATTCTTACCTTTGCTTATGATGCAAAGGTTTTTGTTTCTGAGGGAGATGTGACAATAACTCACCCAGATACTGCGATAGGTGAAAGGCCTACCCAGACAAATTTGTCTTTGATTATTTGGATTAGTATTGGCGTTGCTATAGGAACTGTCTTGGTGCTTTTGCTTGCCAAATTTAAGCAAACTAAAATATGGGCTGTGTGGTACACTTTAGCAATCTTTATTTGCATTGCTACAACGCTTGGTGTTTTTATTGATAGCAAAATGATTGTATTTGCAATCTCAGCTATACTTTCAGGAATTAAGGTCTGGAAAAGAGAAGGAATTTTAGCAAACACAATTGAAATTCTTGTGTATTCTGCAATAGCAATAATCGTATCGCCGCTTTTGAATGTTTTTTGGGCGATTATCCTATTGTTAGGAATATCCGTTTATGATTTTGTTGCAGTAAGGCTTTCAAAGCACATGGTAACTTTAGCTGAGTTTCAGAAGGGAACAAAATTGTTTGCAGGGATTCAGATAGGTTATAATGCTCAAGAGTCTAAAGATGAGCAAAGCAAGGTTAAAAGAAGTGCAAAGACAGCCAAGCGATCAGACAACGGATTAAGTAGTAATAGAGAATCAAAAAACAAGGATGAAAAAGAGCATAAGACTGCAATTTTAGGAGGAGGGGATATTGCTTTTCCATTAATATTAAATGCTACCTATTTTCACTATGTTTTATCCATTACTGCTATAAAAAGCATCTCCGTTTTAATATGCTTAATTGTTGTTTTATTTCAAACATTGGCCCTTTTCTTTTTGTTTTGGATTTCTAAAAAGGGAAAATATTATCCAGCTATGCCTTATTTGACTTTTGGCTCTATTGTTGGGCTTTTAGCATCTTTAATCTTTATTTAGAATATAGTTTTCGTTCTCTATTTTCTATTTTGGTAAAGGTTTTTAAGCCCCTGACCAGTCCTTTCACACTTTCAAGTGATTAATATGACTAAAACAGACAAAATAATTGGAACGAGTGAAGAAATGAATTGCGGCTTCAAAGATTCTTTGGATGCCCAATTGGACGAAGGCTTTGTTGAGGCACTTACAGAGAGTGATGCTCAGGATTTTAGTTATGGATTTTATGAAGCTCAACGGGCGATTGATATCGGTAAAGCAATGGGAATTTCGAATGGGAAATATCTTGTTTCTATTTATGATAGTGATTTACCAAATGTTTTTTGTGAAAAGGAATTTTTATTTGCTGAAGACAAGCAAATGAGGGAAATGAATGGCAAAAGCCCATATGTTTTAGTCATTCCAAAGCATTCGTTAAATACTCTTTACGCTAAGGATTTTAAAGAGATAAAAGAGGCTATGAATGAATATCTAAAGCCAAATGGAAATAACAAAAAACATAATGGTGCTAACAAGGAATATCAATTCAAAAGGATAAGAGACTTGGAAAGATTGCCTTTTTTTGATAGTTATACTTTTGTACACGCTTACAAATTAGCCAAACTGGGTTATTTGGCTAGCGATGTTAAGCATTTTGACTTGCCAAAGATACATAAAAGTAATATTGATGAAGATCTAGACTCTGTTTGCAACGTGTGTAATGATAAGATTGAAAATATTGGAAGGAATAATTACCTTATCTTAGAAACCCATTGTTTTGATGAGCGCTCAGTTAATAAAAAACAAGGTGGCTATTCTACTATAATTGTTGGTAAGCTTGTTGATTTTAAAAGAATAAAGACAGAAAATGGCCTTGAGGAAGTGATAGGCACAGTTGAGAGTATTGATAAAAACGATACCAAAGAGCTTTTTAGGGCGTGTAAAGAATATGGCTTTAAAGGGTATGTCGGTGCATGGAAAATCAATAGTGAAGAGCGTGTCCCTTTTAAATACACTAAGGTAAACATGAAGAGTTTGAAATAAATCAAAACTCTTTTTTTTATTTTTTAAAAATGGCTCAATGTTCTTTGGGTTCCTTTAAGCCCATAACTTAAGGGCTCAAGTAAAAAGCCGTCTTTGGCGGCGATTGTTTCTATTCCTGTCTCTTGTTTTATAAGCCTTGCCTGAGAAATAACGTTTGCATTGATCATCTTTATTCCAAAGTGGGTTAGAAGAAGTATTGAAGGCCTTACATCCCGTGCAAACTTTATACAATCATCAGTGTTCATAAGCCCTTCTTTAGATATTCCTTGCGGGTTTTGGACATTTATTATTAGAACATCGCAACCGACATACTGTTTTGCTATTTCTTGAGAATACTCTGTATCTGAAGTATAGCCTACAGAAAAATCACTTGAAAAGAATTTGAAGCCTAGGTTTTCACAACTATGAATTGTTTTTGTTGGAAAGATATCAATGTCATTTATTGCTAACTTTCCTTTTTCATCAAGCACTATGAATTTTTCTACGGCAGAACGAAAGTATGGATCTAGTACGGGATATATTCCTTTTTCAGGTTCACCTAGTATTACATCCTTACAGGAAACCAGCACTCCTTTTTTATCTAGCCCACCTAATGTCATTGCAGATATTACTGCGTTTAGGTCTCCAGAGTGGTTTAGATGCCTATGGCTTACAAATACTGCTGTTAGTTCTCTTAGACTTAAGCCCATTCTGCCTGCATCAGAGATGCATCCTGGTCCAGGGTCTAGTAAAAATACTTTATCATCGAATTTTAAAAGGATACCTCCTGCGCTGAGGTAGTGCTTTCCTGTTACTAATGCATCACCAGATGTCCCAAGAATTAGTATTTGGCCTGCCATGAGATAAAACAAATCATAGAAAGTTTATATATTTATCTTTAGAATAAAGGCGATTTGTTAAAACACAGTGATAAAGATATATTTATTTGGCGCAATCGAAGTTTTTTTGTTTTTTAATTTTTTTAGGGGATTAATGTAAATTTAATTATTTTTGTAATGTAATCTTTATTGGGAATTTTTTTGCGATTAGATTGTATACTGCACTTTCAATTACGCCTAGCAAAAAGCCCACTACTGCATATATTAGTATCAATATTAGGGAAGAGAGTAAGCTTAGTAGAAGGGATTGCGTTTTTATAGCCCTTATTCCAGTTAACAATCCTATGACCATGAAGAAAATCGAGAAAAAAATCCCGCATCTTAAGACAGATATTTTTTTTATTTTGTATTCAGTTAAGCTCATTTTTTACACCTTCTTTTAAGTTTATGTTCTTTACGAAAAGCTTTATATAATGGCTCGTTAAGTTAAATGTGATGTTTTTATAGAATCTTTAGTATTTATTACTTTTGGAAATTTATTTTGTAAGGGTTTAAATATGCGAAAAAGGGATTTTAAGGGGACTTTAGTTCACGTTATTAAAGGATTTTTGGTAGGGACTGCGAATGTGATTCCAGGGGTTTCAGGGAGCACTATTGCACTAATTTTAGGGATCTTTGAAAGACTTATTAAGGCTATTAATGGTTTTTCTGTTCATTTAATTTCAAGCCTTTTCGGGTTTTTATTTAGGCCTAACGAGAATAAAGAGAGGTTTTTTGAAAATGTTAGGGCTATTGATTTAGGTTTTTTGATACCATTAGGGATTGGAATACTTTTATCAGTATTTTTGTTGTCTTCTATTATTCCAAATGCAATGGATAAATTTCCTATCCAATCTTATGCTCTTTTCGCAGGGCTGATAATTGGCTCGACAACGCTTTTGTTTCCCAAGATTATGGAGCATAAAAAACCCAAACAAAGCACTGCAATGATCTTTCTAAGTTTTGTTTTGGGAGTTTTGATTTGTTATGTTATTGTTGGATTAGAACAGATTTCTGCAAGCCATTCATATATTATGCTTTTTTTTGCTGGCTTTTTGGCGATAGCAGGAATGATACTTCCAGGGATTTCGGGCTCTTTTATATTGTTAATTTTAGGCCAATATAAGTTCTTTTTTGAATCGCTTCATATGATTAAAGAGCGGTTTTTTGAGATTTTATTTTTTGGGATAGGAGTTCTTTTGGGGCTTAAGGCTACGGCTTTTGCGATAGGATTTCTTTTGAAAAGGTATAAGCCTCATACGCTTGCTTTTCTTACTGGGCTAATGATTGGCTCATTAAGACTTACCTATAATAAGATTATTGGAGCGCTAACAGGCTCAACTGCTATTTTAGGTATGATAGTGATGGCTATTGTTTTTTGCATTTTTGGATTTTTTGTGGTTGTGATTTCTGAAAAGCTTGCTAAAAGAGCAAGATGATTAAGGGCTGAAAGGAAGAGAATTGATGGGAGTGGCCTTTGTGTTTTTTATAATAAGGAATTGGTTAAATGGGCTGATTAATTGGTTAGCATTTTGTAGTTTTTTTATTTTAAAGGCTATTCTAATGAAAAACTATAAAAACGATTCTCTAATACTACTATTTTGCGGACTAGGTTGGCAGGCTAGCCCCCTGCTGTAACTGCAAGCGGGCTTTTGGCAGGACCGAAGGCTCTCCCTAGGCGTAAACCATTATTCAATACTATATAGGTTGCCTACGATGAGGGTCTGTCTTTCAGGACGAAATCTTGTGAGAATCGGGTCAGGTTCGGAAGAAAGCAGCCCTAATCGCTTGATTTTGTGCTTGAGAGGTAGCGGACCTGAGGAAGTGCTTATATGGTTTGTCTATTGGAGCGTCAAAGGAGAGTCGTGTCCGCATTTTTTTCTTTTAAGCAGTAAAATAGCTAAAATTTTAGGAAACTAAAGAGGCTATTCCCTTTTGGCCAAGATATATGATTATGAAAAGAAGTATTAGGACGTTATGAAATCCCAGTATTAAGAGTATTACAAAAAAGGATGTAAGCCCATCTAAAAAGCTTGCGAAATCGCCTTTGAATAGAAATGCTTTGAATCCAAGATATAGAACTGTTAGTATAGGAAATTTGACACTTAAAGAGCCTAAAAAGAAGAGAGTTGTAGTTAGGGCGCAGAAGAGGTCAAGTAGCCCGAAAACCCTTAGTAGCACCATTATTTAAAGTGGCTTGGTTTTATCTTATAAATAGTTTTCTTTAAGAAGAATGATCAAAATGATGAAATAGTTAAAATTCACCCTTTTAATTATCGGACCCTTGAGATATATCTGTTATTTATGTCATTGAAAATACTGATTTTATCTAGAGAGAAAATTTCAAACTTTAACATATTAAGTTAAATTGCACAAAGATTAAGGCATATATTTAGAAACATGTTGTTTTTAGTAATCTTTTAAACTTAGACAAAAAGTGGATTATTTTTTAAACTTGCAGGGATACTTACTGTAAGATCTTTCTGCTACTTCTACTAGATTTGGAAACTCTCTGAACGCTCTTGGTCCTTTTGAAGCAAGATATCTGGCATAAGGCCCCCTTGGCCAATGCATTTGACGCTCTTCAGAAATTGAAATTATCTCATCGGCAAGAGATAAAAAGGATTTTTCAAGTGAAGTGTCCTGAGCATCATTTTTTTCCATCATTTTTGCAAAATCAAGTGACCTTTCAAATAATTCTTGTAAAAGTAAATATCTTAGTTTAGCTGATTCTGTTTTGTAAATTTCGAGGTTTGAATCCCTCAGGCTTTTTGGTATATTGTAAAACAACGAATCTTTATTTGAGTATTCGGCCATAATTGATTTTATATAGGATATTGCATTTTCTTCTGGATTTAAGCTATATAGCCTTGCCTTTTTTTCTGTAATAATCTGTTTTAGTTCTTCTAGTTGTTTGTATGGAGGCTTAAGATCACTATAACCTTGCTCATACTTTATCGCCTCTCTTTTTGGAATATGAAACAGTGAATTGAGAATTTGGTAAAGATCATTATGAACTTCCTTTTCACCATACTCTTTTGTAATTTTTAGTAGACTCTTTGTTTTTTTATATAGTCCTCTTAATAATTGAGCCTCAATATCGCAGACCTTTTGGTATACTGAATTTACTCCAAATTCGTGCAAAGCTAGCTTGTATCTTTTCAAATTGCAATTTTTTCCGGCAATATTGTTGTATATTAGAGTGATTTCCTGTGCAGTTTCGAAATTTGCGCTCATGTTATCAATAATTTCAAAATAAGGCGTATATACCTTTAATATCTTTCCAAGAAAACTGTTTGAAGCTCTTGGGATCAGATCATTAGCATGTTTTGAATAGGCTACAATGGAATTATTTAGTTGTTTATCAGCGCTGTGTGAAAGTGATTTGATTTTATTTATCATTCCCTTAAGCTTTTCCTTGTTTTGTTTGATAGATATTATGTCTTCAATCATGCATTGGTAACTATGATTGGAGTTTGTGATTAGGCTTCTTTTTAAGAGGCTTCTTTGTAGCACATTATGTTGGAATAAACGCTCGCCAATTGCTTTGTCTAATAGGGATTTTAAGATAGTGCCTTTGGAACTTTCTGGTTTTTTTTGGATTTTAGAAGATGACTGTTTTTGCTCAAGTAATGTATCTATTATTTTCTCAGGGATTATGTATTCTCCATAGATTAAGTTATCGATAAATCCAACAGGATCAAATGAGATTACGTTTTTAAAGGTGATTTCTTTTGGGCTTGAGAAATAATCGTGCAGATTTTCAAGGTAATCTTCTTTTAAAATTATTGAAAGATAACGCTTCTCAGAGGCAATCCTTGGAAAGCTTGGATTTCTTTTTATGGCATCTAATACCGTTTCCTCAATAAGCTCTTCGATAGTTTGATTTTTCATATTTAAAACACGTATTGCTACTGCATAGGGAAGAATTATTTTATTTAAATATATTTTTGTTTGAGAAAACTAATGAAATATATCTCAAAACTGTAGTTATTGTTAAAATAGTAACTTATCAGTAGTAATCTTTATATAGTTTGATTTGTAACCCTCAAACTTAGTAAAAAAGGTGATTTTAATGGATTATGATAGAAAAGGAACTAATGAGGAACTTGGGGAAGGAGATATAACTGGAAGG
>CAZTMQ010000050.1:0-7070 GCA_964615385.1 uncultured Methanosarcinales archaeon | reverse complement strand
GAGGCTTAGTGCAAGGTGCTTTAGGGTTAGGTTATTTTTATTCTTTTTATTTTATATTTTTTGATATGTCCTTAATCTTGTATTCTTTAGTTTTGATTGCTTTGCATGGAGCCAAGCTTAAATTAGGTAAGTTTTTTAAATAGAGGTTCTATTAGTTTTATCATGGTTGATAAAAAGAAGGGTTTTAGCAAGAAAGCTTTTAGCAGTAAAAAGAGCCCAAATTCGAAGAACTCAGATATAAAGGGTTCAAAAGAGGATAGCTTTAAAGAGAATACCTTCAAAGAAAAAGAGGTTATTAGACAATCTATAACCCGTTCAGCTAATCAGAACTTAGTTTCGCCAGAAGAAATAACTGGCAATAAGCCAAACAATCTTGATATAACTAAATTAAATGTTCAACGGCCTAAAAGCCTTTTGGGTACAAACGCTCTCATATCTAAAAGGGTATTGGCTTTTATTATTGATATCTTAATAATTTCTTTAATAGTGCTTCCAGCATATCTGCCGGTTGCAAGGGATTATGAGGGTCTTAGCTTTGAAGAAATCAGCCGAAAGGTAGAAACTGACGAGTATCTTTTGATGATTCCTTTTTATGCTGGGTTTATTGCCTTTTTTTACTTTGTGTTATTAGAACTAAGCTTTGGACAAACCTTTGGAAAAAAGGCATTTGGAATATACGTTGTAAGCTTAGATGGAAAGATGAGCGCTTCAAAAGCTATCATGCGATCGCTCCTACTCTTGGATCTTCCTTTTTTTGGAATTATTAGAATGTTTGATTTTGCATATGCTCTTTTTAACCCAAGTAACCAAAGGCTTTTAGAGCAATTTTCTAAAACAAAATCAATTCAGTTTTATGCATTGAGTTCCTAAGGGAACAAAGATAAGTGTCTAAACTCATTCTTTCATTATCCTGCAAAATCTACACACATCTTTAGAAGTAGGAAATCTGCATTCTTTGCAAAGTCCAAGTGGGCCTTCTCCTTTTTGCTTTTGATTAATATTGTTATCAGCATCTCTTAGAAAGCCCTCTTTTAGTTTATTTACACTTTTAAGGAATGCTAGCTTTTTATCCTTAGAATCTAGCAGATAAGAAATCTTCTTTTTCATAATTACCTGGGTGCTTTCTTTAGAATATGGGCACTCATCCATAAAATGGGGAAGATTATTTATTAAGCAATAAATGGTGCTTTCCTTTTCAGTAAGGTAGTAAAGTGGCTTAGCGCGCCCGATTAATTTTTTCTCACTTTCAGTTTTTGTAATTTTTCCGCTCCTTAGAAAATAGTCCAAATGCTGGCTTGAAAGATTATTTATGGCAAAGTATAACTCATCATCTAAGTTGTGGCCCGTCAGAACATAATCAAACCTATTCTCAAATGCAAATCTGTTCATAAGATATCTTTTTACAGTGCCACAAACCGAACACACATTATCAGAAAACTTTGCGATGGCATCAATATCTTTAGGATAATCAGAAAGGCTAACCAAATTAAGCTTAATATTGCAAAGAGAGCAAAGCTCTTTTATTTTTGAAACAGATTTTTCAGAATAGCCTTTTATTCCAAGATCTATATAGAATGCCTCAATTTCAAAAGGAATCTTTCGCTCAATTTGAGTTAATGAGTAGAGAAGGGCACTTGAATCCTTTCCACCACTAATTGCAACCAAAAGCCTTTTATCTCTGAAAGCCAAGCTTTCCATTACCTTTTTTACCTTCTTTTCAAAATAGCTTTTGAAATGTCTTTTACAAAGCCTTTTATCGGAGTATATTGCTTTTGATTTACAAAGTGAGCATCTCATAATTACCACAAAATCAGAATTCTCCCTTTGAATTTAAAGCTAACTAAAAGAAAGAAGCAAAATAAAAAAGCCAAGTAAATCATACTAGTGGAGGCTGCCCGCCATAAAGAGCCCTGAACTTGCGGTCGGTGTACTCTAAGGAATAAACATCTAAATCGCATTTAGTTGCTCTCATCTTAACAATCGAAATAGACCTCACGACCTTTCTATATTTCTCTGTTCTTTCAACTAAAATGATGCCATCCGAAAGATAGTCCTCTATCTCATAGTCGCCAAATTTCGACTTATCTAAAGGCATCTCTGAAATTAAAAAGGTGGTGATTCCTTCGTCCCTTAAAAATTCGAATACATGGAACAGTTCAACTCTTGGATTAACAAAATTGGAAAGAACGTAGAGTGCGGATAACGAATCAATTACCAGCAAGTCTAATGGAATATATTCCTTGACCTTTTTTATGACATTTCTTATTACATTTACCCAGTTGCCACTTTCACCAGTTTTTGTATCCTTTATCTCCTTTCTTAGTGCCGCAAGGTCAATTACAAAAAGATTGCCCTTTTTTGAATTCTTTGCTTCCTGAGACCTTGTTTCAAGCTTTGAAATATCTGTTGTAATGATCATGTTAATCTTAGATAGATCCAAGTCTAGATTAACCATGTGATTAATAAGAGAAATATAGGATTGCTCCAAGGAAAGATAAACACAATTTTTCTTTTCAAGTGCATTGTAATATAATGTTACAAAAGAAACAGATGACTTCATAGTACCGCTGGTCCCAGAGACTAAAACAACGTGCCCCTTTGGTATCCCGCCTTGCATAACTTCATCAAGACCTTCTATGTAGGTTTTGACCCTGATGATCTCGTTTTTATCGCTTACTAAAGGAATCCCCATGATTTTCACCTTAACCTTTTGTTTTGAACTCGAATTTTTGAACATCGCCGTTTTTGATGGCAACAATAATCCACTTTCTTTTACTTTTGTCAATTATAAGGTCCGTACCAACAACAATACCACCTAGGTCCTGGCTTGCAAGCTTCTTCCCTGTGTATTGGCCAGGATCGCTTGTAACAAGGTCACTAAAGTGCCCAGCTTGATTAGAAAGTTTGGATATCCCTGGAACGTAGTTGAGCATAAATGAGCCCTGTGCATCTAAGATATACAATGAGTGGTCATAAGAGCCAACAATAACCTCTTGGTTGCCATCATTATCAATGTCATCAATAATGGGTCTTTCCTCAATCCAGAAGTCAGTCTGGTAGTTCCAGATCATATCGCCACTTGCGTTAAGCGCATAAATATTTGAATCATAGGAACAAAACACAATCTCAGGTATGCCATCCTTATTGAAATCTGCTAAAGCAACCTCATTTACAATCTTATCTTGTGTTTTAAACTTCCAATGAAAGTTCCCAAATGAGTCTAGGGCATAAAGGAACCCATCATGAGAACCGATTATGATGAATAGTTTATCCTTTGTGTCAAGATTAGTAATTACTGGTCTTGCAGTAATCTTACCCTTTGTTTTATATCTCCACAAAATTTCTTTTTTTTCATCAAAACAATAGATGCTGCCATCATTTGAGCCTAAAACGAGCCTATCTTTTCCATTGTCTTTGAAGAATAACGGGGTAGATTCAATACCTGATTCAACTTCTCTTTCATCAACAATGTTTCCCATGTAGTCAAGCCAGAAAACTTTGCCTTTAGTTGAGGTTACTATTATAAAAAGACCTTGAGTAGTTTCAGCAACAAAAGGCATTCCCCTAATCCTTCCTTGAGTTTGAAACTTCCAAAGCTCCTTTCCATTGATATCAAGGCAAATAACATCGCCAGAATCGGAGCCAATTAAAATTTCTTTTTTTCCGTCATTATTTATATCGTAAGCAAACGGCTTAACATAGATAGAATTATCCTTTGTTTCGTCAACAAAAAATGCCTGGATTTTATCAATATTTCTCTTTATTTTATAGAGCCATTTTATTTCAGACCTATCACTTATAGCAAAAACCTGACCACTTTTAGTTCCAAATATTATTAGGTTCTCGCCATTGTTAGACAAGTTAGATGCTACAAGAGAAGAGAGTATAGGATCCTTGGAGTTAAATCTCCATTCCTCAATCAATTCTTTCTTTCCCTTTCCAAATACGTTTTCAAAAGCCATTCTTTTATCAAAATACAGACACACATTTAAATAGTTAATTCACTACGAAAAAATAGTCAAAATTCATCTCGCCTGATTCTTTCACTCTATATCATTGGACCTTAACAAAAGATTCATCGAAATGTTTATATATCTTCTTAAAAGATTTTGATTCTTATGATAGATAAGAAAGCTATTGAAATTGCAAAAAGCAAGCTATCGGAAATAATGGATAACGAAGTTGCCTTTCAGATACTTATACAAAAGGGGTATTTGCCTAATGATGCTCAAATTGCAATTGAAGAAGCACTTGCACAAATCAAAAGGGAAAATAAACAAAAGGTTATCAAAAAAAGAATCGGCATACTTTCAATGGAGTTTTTTGACAGGCTGGGCTTTGGCTTAAGCTCAATTCAATACACCAATATTTTCTTTTTTTTATTCGGAATAAATCTTTTTATGGTCGGCTTAGTACATGGGCTTAACCTTTTCCTTCAGTTGATAATCTCTTTCTTCTTTGAGGGAAAAAGAAGATTAAGCAGTAAAGCTCTTTCACTTATTACAAAACTCTTTGGCATTATATTTTTGACAGCAATGGCTGTATTCTCACTGGATGGCAATAAAGTTGGTTTGCTTTTATCATTTCTTGCTTACTCTTCGTTCATATTGGTATATTCAATCAAATACAATAAGGTTTCTTACTTGTTGCTTAACAATGAAAAGCGTGGTTTTTTCACAAGAAACATTGCACTAACTGGCCTTTTTTTCACAGCAATAGGATTATTCTTCTCAGCTTGGATTTTAGACTACTTCTCGTTTTCAGAGAGCCTTTTTGGCAAAATTCAGATTTTTGGGTATAGCATAAATTCTCCTGCAATAATTTATTTCTTATCTGCATTAATGCTTTTTGCATCGGGTTTAATTATGCTGTTTTTTAGGTCAAAACATGAGGAAGACGAACCTGTCACAAGGGTTGATTTTTGGGAAAAGGTTGGCTTCACTATAAAAACCCTAAAAGAAATATTTTATGATAAAAAACTTTTGATTTTATCGCTTGGCTCGATAATTTCTTTCATTGCAAATATCCTGATCAATGCTTATCTTGGAATCTTTATATATACCTCCCTAAGCAACACCGGATTTGGCGCATTTAGAAACGTTGCAATTATTTTTATAATCGCTCTCTTTTCATCAATACTTGGTCCCTACATTGTAAGAAGCAATTCACGCCTAATAGGAAAGCTTCCATTATTGATATTTGGAACTCTTTTAAGCGCAATATTGCCGTTTGCAGTGTATTTTAACAGAGGTCTTATGTCCTTAGCTATAGCAACTCTTTTAGGGATATTAGGCGCTTCAATTGCAGAGAGTGCCTTTGGAATGGCGTTTATGGATATGATTTCAAGTGAAAAGAGAAATGCTTACTTTAAATCATTGAGTTTTATCGTATCTCTTCCTTCAGTGATTTTAGTTGCATTAGGCGCATTTATAGCACATTCTTTTGGGATACAGGTACTTTTCATTGCCCTTTCCATACTACTTGCATTGGTAGTAGTTCCAATGTATTTTGGGCTATTAATAGTAGAGAGTAAACGAAAAATTATCATATGATTTATTTAAATTCAAACAGTTAATATTTTATATAAACGTGATGGCTTTTAAAAGGAGGCACAATTTGTTTTTATTATCAGATTAGAATTGATGTTATAGTATTTTAACTGGCTGAAAACAAAGGTTTAAAATATAAAAATGATTATTGTGGTAAAAATGATGAATCGAAAGGCAATATCTCCGCTTTTAGCAACAGTGTTTTTAATAGCTTTTGCAGTATCACTTGCTGTGGTAGTTATAAATGTCATGGTTATCCCCCAGCCCGCCGGTTACAATGAAACCACAGCTGAAGAGCAACTTTCTAAACGGTTGTGCCTTGGGGTTGATATGAATATCGTAGTTCTAGAAATCCCCTATATCTGCTATAATGAAATTGATGAGTCTACAAATTCGATTGCGTATGTATTGAAAAACATTGGTGACAAAGATATTGTTTCTTTGAAGGTGTCAATAATGGGATCAAAAGGAAGCATCGATAACACAATTAACCTAGGCTCTTGGGCTCCAGGAAATACTCTAGATAAAAGAAAAGATCCGATAATCTACAACAAGGCCGAAATTGGAGAGGTAATAGATGTCACTGTTATTCCCGTTATAAAGGATAATGGAAAGGACATTGTTTGCAGTAGTTATTCAATATCCCAAAAAAAGCCATTGGCCTGCCCATAATCTCTTAGGCTGCCGATAAATTATTAGTAGCTAATAAACTTTTTAATATGCTTTAACTGTCTTTAGGAATAAAAAATGAAACTGATTAATATCCCGTTTTTTTACAAAAAGAAAATTTCACTTCCTAAAGGATTACTACAAAGCTTGCCTGAAAAAATAATGCTTTTTACAACGGTGCAATATGTAAAACAAATTCCTTTGATAAAAGGACAGCTTAAGGCTAAAGGCAAGAATGTATTCCTAAGGCAACTACGTCATTGTAAAGAAAAAGGCCAGATTTTAGGCTGTAACATATCAAGATTGACCGGGGATTTTGATGCATTTTTGTATATTGGAGAAGGCGAGTTTCATCCAAAGGCACTTATTCAATCAAATGAAAAAGATGTTTTTTGCTTCAATCCCATTTCTAAAAGCTATTACTCTTTAAAATATAATGAAGAAGCTAGCAAAAGGAGAAATACGGGGCTTGCTAAGTTTCTTATATCCAAAAATGTTGGAGTACTTTTTACAATAAAGCCTGGACAGTTTGGTAATTTTAGCTTAAATAAGTTAAAATCAAAATTTAGGGACAAACATTTTTACTTATTCATAAATGATACATACAACTTTCAGGATCTTGAAGATTTTACGTTTGTAGACTGTTTTTTAAATACTGCTTGCCCAAGAATAGGGGTGGATGACTCTCGAAACTCTCCAAAACCCATTATTAATATATCAGATGTTATAGACCTTTAACCAATCTTTAGTTGTTTTCACATCGCACTTGATTTTAGAGTGTTTTTACTGCATTTGTCGTTGTTGCAATCATTTAATCTTTCAGATAATTGTGTCAATTTGATAATTTTGATT
>CAZTMQ010000049.1:0-7212 GCA_964615385.1 uncultured Methanosarcinales archaeon | reverse complement strand
GAAGAAGATGTTCACCCAAGTCCTTTTAACAAATAGATCTTTATCTAAACCTAAACATTTCTCATTATTTTTTTTCATTAATCCTTTTTTTAATCTCAACAATTTCCTTTGAAAGCCTAATCAATTCCTTTCCCAAAATCTCATTCTTGCTCCTCAAATCGTTTATGGCTTTATCCCTTAGTGCAAGTTGTGATTTTAGGGTTGCAAACTTCTTAGAATAAAACTTACTTGTCTTCAAATTCGTTCTTAATTTAACTTTCATAAAGGCTTCACCAAACCATATTCAGCAAATTTATCTAACAAATGAAAAACCTCGGCATAAATGCCGAGGTATCTCGTGAATAGTCGAGGTTTTTCGTCCGTGAATCCGTCTATTCTTACTTCGGCTTGAAAAACCAAAGTATGCGAATGACGGATTCACGAAATCAAAACAATCATCTTAAAACTCTTAAAACCTTTTACTCCATTTTATATTCAGTAACAATCTTTTCCTCATTTTGGCTAACAATTGCCTTAATCTCAGTATATCTCTCAAGCCCGCTACCTTTCAACTTCTTTTTCAAAAGGTAATCAACCTGAAAGATTCCTGCTGAATTATTCATTGAAATCTCAATCATAATAGGCTTTTTCCCAGAGTTAATGCTAACCTTGTCAATACTCATTGCAGAAACGCTATGAATGCTTCTTTCACCGAGTTCAAAGGCAATCCTAGCCCTGCCCTTTTCCATATCAAGCCCATCCGCAAGTCTAACAATTCCGCCCTCTAAAGTAAAGACCTTTATTTCCTCGCTGTGGCTTACCATTGCGCTCATTATTTCTGTTGTCATAATAATCTTTTCTCTTGGGCCATATACCTTTGAAAGAATCTGCTCTAAAAAATCCTTTACCAAAAGCACTCCAAAGTTATCGTGCAAATCCCTGTGCACCGCATTTCCTGCATCATGCATAAGGCTCGCAAGAACCACAACCACTTCCGCATCATCATTTGAGAAATCAAAATCCTTAACAATACTTGGTGTTACACCGCTTGCAACAAGGTTTCTTAAAAGCTTTAACGCAATGTTTGCAACTATAAAGGAATGCACAAGCCCGTGATCAGTCATCCCAAGCCTTTTAACCGCCATTCCATTGCATGCCTCAAAAAGTGCAGTTAGCTCCTCATTTTCATTAACAAGCTTAACAACGGCTTCAAGCCGTTTATTATCCTTAAATGGAATATTCATACTCATTTCCTCCACAAAAATGATTCAAATTATCTTTGAATTAGCCCTCTTAATCCTTATTCTCCAAAGAGCTTTTTCAATCTCAACAGGGATAAAGCCCACAAAAAATGCAAGCCCAGCAATAAGCCACCAGCTCTCTGGGAAAGGAGCTACCCTAAAAATACTTTGCATAAGTGGGTTATATATCATAAACAAACTAATTGAAACATTCGTAATTATCCCTATCCAAATCCATTTATTAGAAAATGGGTTTATTTTAAATGCAGATTTGTAAACATCTCTTGAGGTTAACAAAAATCCAATATGAAGGAATTGTATACTTAAAAAGGTGATAGTTTGAGCCATTATAAGCGAGCCCTCCGAAGCTCCCTCTGCTAACAAACGGCTCCCTAAGAATAAATAAACTAAAAACCCTGTAATAGTCATCAAAAGAGACACAAGCCCAACCCTTCTAAAGAAAAAATGATTTACAATACTCTCATTTTTGCCTGTGGGTTTTTCCTTCAAAAGATTCTTTTCCTTAGGTTCCATAACTAACGGCAAGGTAAAAAATATTGAATCTGCAAGATTTATCCATAAAATATGAATGGGTTCTAATGGAAGTCTTATCCCAAATAAAGGTATCAAAGGGATCAAAAGAATTGCTACCATGATTAAAAGCGACTGGCCTCCATTAGTAGGCAAGGTATAATAAATTGCCTTTTGAAAATTCTTCCACACATTCCTTCCCTCATCTACCGCGTTTACAATCGTCGCAAAATTATCATCAGTAATAACCATATCAGATGCTTCCATTGTTACTTCAGTACCAGTAATCCCCATAGAAATCCCAATATCAGCTTTCTTAAGTGCCGGAGCATCATTGATTCCATCGCCAGTCATCGCTACAACATGCCCTTTTCTTTGAAGCTGTGTTGTAATCCTAAGCTTATCTGCTGGAGTAGTCCTTGCGTAAACGGAGATCTTGTCAATCTCAGCATAAAGCTCATCATCACTAAGTTTTGAAAGCTCCTCGCCAGAGATATAGCTATCTTTTTCTTTAAGAATTCCAATATCCTTAGCGATAGCAACAGCTGTTCCAATATGGTCCCCTGTAATCATTACAACCCTTATCCCAGCACTATTACATTTAGTAATTGCTTCCTTAATCTCATCCCTGGGCGGGTCAATCATGCCCTGAAAGCACAAAAATGTAAGATCCTTTATATCTTCAGCAGAGACATCCCTTTTATGCTTTGGAAAAACCCTGTATGCAACTGCGAGCACCCTTAGTGCTTTACTGGCCATCTTATGTGCTTTGAAATGAAGTGATTTTCTATCAATTGGATATCTTTTAGAATTGATCATCCATTTACTACAAAAACCGACTACCGTTTCAGGTGCTCCCTTAACATAAAGTATAGATGAATCTTTGCCTTTGTGAAGGGTCGCCATAAAATTGTTGCTAGAATCAAAAGGGATCTCATCAAGCTTTAACAATCGCTTATTCTGCATAAGCTTTGTAGCAGAAACCAAAAGAGCGCCTTCCGTAGGGTCTCCAATAATTTGAAACCTGCCCTTACTTTTAACAAGCTGGGCATCATTACAGTTATATCCTGCAATAAGCCCCTCCGAGAGCTCCAATGGGATGTCGCTCTTTCCAATCCTTTTAGTTTCTTTTTTATCTCCCTCAATAACGAAATCACCTTTTGGGTCATAGCCCGTTCCACTAATTTTATAGAAGCTTCTTCCTGAAAAAACCTCCACAACAGTCATCTGGTTTTTGGTAAGTGTCCCTGTTTTATCAGTGCAAATTACAGTGGTGGAGCCAAGTGTCTCCGCAGCAGGAAGGTTTCTTATAATGGCTCTTTTTTTAGCCATCTGAATCGCAGATATTCCTAATGAGATTATAATTATTGTAGGAAGCATCTCTGGAATGGCCGCTACAATAATTGAAACTGAACTTAAAAATGCGTAGCTAAAATCCATCCTTAAAGCCAGCGACAAGAAAAGATTAACCGCCCCTAAACCGAGAATGAAGATAATAAGTTTCCTAGTAAAAATCTCTATCTTTTTCATCAAAGGTGTAGTGACATTCCTCGTACTTTTGATTAGTTTTGATATCTTTCCATATTCAGTTTCCATTCCAGTGCCAACCACATAACCTAACGCGAAACCACTTGCAACATAAGAGCCACTAAAAGCCATATTCTTTTGGTCAGGGAGTATAATTCCTTCCTTTTTGATAGGGGTGCTATGCTTAGATTGGGGAACTGACTCTCCAGTAAGCATAGATTCATCAATCCTAAGCTCTTTGCACTCAAAAATCCTTAAGTCTGCTGGGACCCTGTTTCCCGCTTCAATATAGACCACATCGCCTTTAACAAGCCTTTTAGTATCAACCTTTTTCCTACCACCATTTCGTATCACAATGCATTCCGAAGCCAAAATCCGTTTTAGCGCATCAATAGTTGATTCTGCCTTCCCTTCAAGTATAAACCCTATTATCGCATTCAAAAGCACCACTAAAATAATAACAATAGTATCAGCGACATTTCCCAAAACTATTGTAAGGATAGATGTAAACAAGAGAATATATGTAAGCAAATTATTAAATTGTGATAAGAAGATTAAAATTGTGGGCTTCCTTTTATACTTGATCTCATTAGGCCCATATTTCAAAAGCCTTTTTTTGGCTTCGTTATCACTAAGGCCTTTACTCGTAGTACTAAGAAGTGATTTAACATACTCAGATTCATATTTATACCACTCAATCAGTGCATTTTTATCATTTAAAGAGCTACTAGCAAACCTGTTTTTGTAAAGTCTCCCCATTTTATTTGCCTTATCCTCAAACCAAAAGTGCCTGAAAGGATATCACTATAGTTAAAAATTCTTAAAAAGCCAAAATAAAAAGCAATTCAAAAAATAAATATAAATCCCACCAAAAACACTAACAGTAAACAATCTTATTTGTATCATTTTTAAAGTTTATGAAATAATCAGTGTAAAAATGAAAAACAACAGCCCTTAACATAAGCTATATTTTCCATTTCTCTTAAATTAATAATTTCTTTTGAGTTAATATAGTGATTTTATCCTCAAATCTAGTTCCCTACACAACAATACTTATAAAAAAGCTTGAAAAACACAGTTCTCACTAATTTGTTCGTTTCGTCTAATTTCTTTTTTGTTAGAACAAAAATTAATCTATAAAAGGTGAAAAACATGGAAAGTAAAATTAGCTCGCGCCATTTGGATATAGCAGATGCGTTAAAAGAAAGGGTCATTTTGACCTTATACAATGAGGAAACAGAGGGAAGTTATTTGGCCAAATTCCCAAATGATTTGATTGGCATACTATCTATTAAAGAATACCCAAACCTTCCTTCCCGGGAATATATACTTGGGTTTAATAGAGAGGTATCTGAGATAGTTTCCAATTACTTCGAGAACATTGACCCCTCTAAAACTATTATCCTATCAACAAATAAAGCTACAGACTTTGTAAAGAAAATGTCTGATGAGGGGTTAGAAGAGGCCATAAATAAAATAGATTTAAACCCAAAAGAAGACTATAAAATAGCAATTTTAGACCTTTCAAACGGCATCTCAAAGATGAAAGCCTACATTAATAACATAAAGGTATCAGATTCAACTGACTCCCCTGGTTATCTCGGAGCAGGTCAAAGATGCATAGGTCCTGAGTGTGGTATAGATTTGTGTAAAGTAATGCACTGCAGTACCGATTATGAGCAAAGGAATTTGTACCTTGAGCCCGTCAAGTCAATTGACCCCTTCCAGATATTAAGTCCACCAATATTATCAAGGGCAATACAAGGCTACTATGAACTATAATATCAAAGCCTTGTATAAAAAAAGAGAAAACAATAAAAATAGAGGCATAAGACAAGGTGATTTGTAATCTATTTTTATTAAATGTCGAAATTTGCGTTAAATTATATTACAATTATATTAATGGTGAGGAAAATGACAAAAAGACTAATAACATCGGAAAGTGTAACTGAAGGTCATCCAGATAAGGTCTGCGACCAGATTTCAGATGGGATACTAGATGCCCTTTTGAAAAAGGATCCCGATAGCAGGGTTGCCGTAGAAACCATTGTTACAAGGGGGATGGCCTTAGTAGCAGGCGAGGTCACAAGCACTGGCTACATAGATGTCCAAGAGGTAATAAGGGACACCATACATAAAATAGGGTATGATGATATGAAAAAGGGATTTGATTTTGACAGTGCAGCGGTTCTAACTGCAATACATCCTCAGTCTCCTGACATTGCTCAAGGAGTATCAAAAAAGACAATCCAAGAACAAGGGGCCGGTGATCAGGGAATGATGTATGGCTATGCAAGTGATGAAACCCCTGAGTTTATGCCTCTTCCAATAGTTTTAGCTCACAAGCTTACAATGAGGCTAGCTCAGGTGCGAAAGGACGGCACTTTGCCTTATTTAGGTCCTGATGGTAAAAGCCAGGTAACAGTAGAATACGATGATGCAAAGCCCTTGAGGGTAGAAACCGTAGTTATTGCGACCCAACACCATGAAAAGGCCAAAATTGAAAAAGTCAGGTCTGACATCCTTGAAAAGGTTATAAGACCAGTAGTTGGGAAAATGATGGATTCTAAAACTAAGGTTCACATAAACGCTACCGGAAGATTTGTGATAGGAGGGCCTGCTGCCGATTCAGGGGTTACGGGAAGGAAGATAATCGTTGATACCTACGGTGGAGTTGGAAGGCATGGTGGAGGCGCATTCTCCGGAAAGGATCCAAGTAAGGTTGATAGAAGTGGAGCTTATGCAGCAAGATACATTGCAAAAAATATAGTTGCATCAGGTATTGCAAAGCGATGCGAGGTTCAGCTTGCTTATTCAATAGGCGTTCCAGAGCCAGTAGGAATTTACGTAGACACTTTTGAAACCGGAAAGATCCCTGATGATAAAATTGTCGATTTAATTAAAAAATTGTTCCCGCTCTCGCCTGGGCGAATCATAAAGGAATTGAATCTAAAAAGGCCAATTTATCAAAAATCTGCAGCTTATGGCCACTTTGGAAGAAACGACCCTGATTTCACTTGGGAGAAAACAGACAAAGTAAGTGAGCTAAAAAGGCTTGCTGGAATCTAAGCAAACAATTTTTATTAATCTTTTTTTTATCTTCTAAAAAAATAGGTCAAAGAAAGTATTTTAAGATATAAGAGCTTTCTTAATCTTTACTGCTTCACTAACCTTTTTATCAAACAAATCCTTAAAATCATCAATATTCTCTTTCTCACACTTTAGGCTAAATGCTACAATATCCTTATTGACTGTAATTACCCTTTGAAGTATTACAAACTCTGTCCCCTCAAAACTATATGAGAAATCTACTGCATCAAAATCCTCTTCACTCCATGTTGAAATAATAGAAAAATTGCTATAGATCTCTTGATTAGTAGTATAAAAATAAGAGCTGAAATTACTTGGGTTGTTGTTATTAGCAATCTGTAGCGTCATTATCACAGGCAAATGTTCCCCATCAAAGAACGTAAAAATGAGCATATTACTAGACTTTGATTTAGTAAAATTCTCTAAAGAAATACCCTCAAAATCCGAAAGCGCTAGCGAATGCAATGTGTTTATATTTACCCTGTTATTTGTGTTAAGGCTTCCATCCTTTACATTTCCGATATTGGTTATTAAAAGAAGCAAAACCGCCAAAAAGAACAGGACTCCGATTACCATTAAAAGATTATACATAAGCTTTTTTATAGCCTTTCCCTTTGAAATTACCCTTTCGGCATCATTCTCAGAAAAGCCCTTTCTCACTAACGCATCCTTTACCTCTTGAGGGGTGTACCCTTCCTCGTACTTAGAACGCGACCACTCTCTAAGTTCATTTAGCCTTTCTTTATCCATACCAAGGCCACTTAGCTAATCTAAATTTAAAAAACTTTTGTTTTAACAAAGAAATGATACATAACATATTAGTCCTTTACAAAGAAAAAACATG
>CAZTMQ010000048.1:0-7257 GCA_964615385.1 uncultured Methanosarcinales archaeon | reverse complement strand
GCGCTTAAATATCTCTTGTTAGGCTATATAAGGATTTGTGTCCTAAATTTTATATAAGAAGTTTTTTATCCAATAGAGACGAGACGCTGACTGAAAAGTTTTTATCTGCCAAGGAGGTGGCTCTTTGGTAAATCCAATGGACAATTGCGCGCAAGCTTTAAATATATTGGCCATATTATATGGCGTTATGTGAAAGGTGCAACAATGGGTATAGGCAAAGATAGTACGATAAAGGAAGGCCAACTGGCCCCGATTTCTAATGAAAATGCCAATAACGATAATCTTATGAGTTCAGCTTTTTCTAATGTTTCAACGTTTGGGAAATCTAAGGAATCAATTTGGGATGGATTTACAAATCTGTATAGTCTACAAAAAACATTGAGATTTGAATTAAAACCGCTTGGGAAGACTAAAGAATTCATTAAAAAGAAAGGTTTGGTTGAAGAAGACAAAGAACGAGAAAAAGAATTCAATCAAGTCAAAAAGATAATGGATGATTATTACAGGGAATTCATTGAGATCTGTTTATCTGAAATCAAGATTGAAACTGAAGACATTGAAGCTCTAGAAAAGGTGTATGCCTACTTAAAACAGGATACAAAAAATCAGAAACTAAGGGAGGAGTATGCTAAAAATCAAAAAGAGTTAAGAGAAAAGATATATTCCAAAATAAAAAATATTAAGAAATTTGGTGATCTTTTTGGTAAAGATTTTATTAATACGATTCTCCCAGATTGGCTAGATAGCAAGAATAGGCAACAAGACAAGGAATTGGTATTAAAATTTAAAAGATGGGTTACTTATTTTAATGGTTTTTTTGAGAATAGAAAGAATATCTTTTCGGAGAAAGAAATTCCAACGTCAATTATATATCGAATAGTGCATGACAATATACCCAAATTTTTGGATAATGTTTCTAGATTTAAAGAGGCAAGGAAGTTAATAGACTTTGATTATAAAAAAATCGAAGAGAATTTTAAAAGTGAGTTAAATGGAAAGTCTTTAGACGAATTCTTTTCGTTAAATAATCTTAGCAACTGTTTAAATCAGGCGGGGATAGAGTTATATAATTTGCTTATTGGAGGAAAGTCTCTAGAGCATAATCAAAAAATAAAAGGGGTAAACGAGTATATCGAGGAACTATCAAAAACGCGACAAGAGAAAACCGAGCAAAAAAAGATAAGAAAATTGAAATTAAGTCAATTATTCAAACAGATTCTTAGTGATCGCGAGTCCGCTTCTTTTGTTTTGGAGCAATTTAAGGAAAAAAATGAAGTGTTTCAAAAAATAGATGAGTTCTATGTGCACTTCAATAATATTTCTGATAAAATTCAATCTGTTATTGCAAAGTTAAAAGAGTGTGATGTTGATTCAGTATACTTAAAAAATGATAATAATTTAACAAAGATTTCACAAGATATGTTCGGAGACTGGAATAAGATACATGAGGGATTGAGAGAGTATTTTATTTTAGAGTCTAAAGGCAAAGATTTAACTGATAAACAATGTATAAAAGAAGTAGAAAGAAGAATGAAAAGCAAGTATTTCTCAATAAGCGAAATTGAGGGAGGAATCAGTTTAATTAACGTAGAGAAAAAACAATCTTTGATTGATTATTTCCTTAATTTTAGTGGCGTAATAGATAATGCTAATATGAACCTTTTTGAAGACGTGAAAGAAAAGTACTCTGCTTTCAAACAAATCTATAGAAATAAAGATGGTGACTTAAAGGATGAAACATCTGCAAATGATGTTGAAGTTATTAAGGATTTTTTAGATTCTATTATGAATATATATCACTTTATAAAGCCACTACATGTTAATTTCAAGAAATCTGAAGGGGATAAAGGAACCGATGCATTAGATCTAAATGCTGATTTTTATAATGAGTTCGATGAGATATTTGGCAAATTAGGGGAAATTATCCCTCTATACAACAGAGTAAGAAATTATGTTACTCAAAAGCCTTTTTGTACGAAAAAGTTTAAACTGAATTTTAAAAGTGCTACTTTAGCTTCAGGTTGGGATTTGAATAAGGAACACGATAAAAACTATTCTTTTATTTTTAAGGAAGGCAAATCCTTTTTCTTAGGAGTAATTAATGTTGAAGAAGATAAAAATGTCCTGCGAGAAGACAAACATCCCGAGATATTTATTAAAAATTCTTCTTTTATGAAAATGATATACAAAGATCCTGGTGATATCAAAAGACAAATCTCCAGAATGGGCTTTTCCGAAAAAGCAAAAAAGGGTGTTGAGGCAGTTGGCTGGAACCAAGAGATAGAAGATATAAAGAAAGAATTTGATGAATTTCAAGATTCCAAGAAAAAAGATAAAACTCTGTGGGGCAGTAGTTTTGATAAAGATAAGCTCTTCAAGCTCATTGAATATTATAAAAGTGTCCTAAAAAATCATTCTCAAAAATACGAGGAGACACATAATCTTTCGTATAAACCAACGAAAGACTACAAAAACCTAGGAGAATTCTTTGATGATATTTCATCTCAAACTCACAAAATGGAGTTTGTTGGGATCGATAAGGATTACGTGAATAAACTTGTAGATGAAGGCAAGTTATATCTCTTCCAGATATGGAATAAGGATTTTTCAGATTATTCGATAAGAAATGAAATGGATCTTAACAAGAAAAGCAAGCCAAATCTCCATACGATATATTGGCGGGAAATATTTTCTGAAGATAATATTAAAGAGCCTGTTCATAAATTGAACGGTGGAGCAGAGCTATTCTTTAGGGAAGCCTCTATCAAAAGAGACATAACTCATCCTAAGAATCAGGAGATTAAAAACAAAAATCCTATCAACGGCAAAGAGAAAAGCACCTTTAGTTATGATTTAATAAAAGATAAACGATATACTGAAGATAAGTTTTTCTTTTATTGTCCAATCACTTTGAATTTTAAAGTTGGAGAAAAAAATAAAATTATCCATAAGCTAGTTAACGAATATATTCATAATACTGACGAGGAAATCAATATTTTGGGAATTGATCGAGGTGAGCGAAATCTTGCTTATTACACCTTAATTGACCCGCAGGGCAATATACTTGAGCAAAACTCGTTTAATATAATTTCTGATGATTTGCACAGAAGGTTAGTGAACTATCAAGAAAAGCTTGACTTTATTGAAGAAGAGCGGGACAAAGCCAGAAAAACATGGAAAAATATTGTCAATATCAAAGAAATGAAAACAGGATATCTTTCCCACGTGATTCATAAGATTGCAAAATTAGCTATTGAACACAATGCCATAATAGTCCTTGAAGATTTAAATTTCGGATTTAAAAGGGGAAGATTTAAAATCGAGAAACAAATATACCAAAAATTTGAGAAGACGCTTATAGATAAGTTAAATTATTTAGTTTTTAAAGACAGAAATAACAATCAAAGCGGTGGAAGTTTCAAAGCATATCAATTGACAAATAAATTTGAAAGTTTTGAAAAATTAGGTAAACAATCAGGAATAATCTTTTACGTTGATGCTTACAAAACCTCAAATATTTGCCCAAGAACTGGTTTTACTAATTTACTATTTCCTAAGTTTGAAAATGTAGATCGCTCTCGAAATTTCTTTAAGAAATTTAAATTTATCAGATTTATAAACGACGAAGATTTGTTTGAATTCAATTTTAATTTCTCTGATTTCTCTTCAGAAAATAACAAAAACAAGCTGTTAAGAGATAACTGGTCTGTGTGGAGTAATGGTATTAAGTTAACCAAAACCAAAGATAAAGAGAATAACTACAATTGGAAGACTAAAGAGATAAATGTAACAAAAGAATTGAAAGAATTATTCGATTATAATGAAATAAAATACACCTCAGCAGAAAATATTGTTGATCAAATTATCAGAGTTGAGGACAGGTTGTTTTATGAAAAGTTGACAGATTTATTTAAGCGTGTACTTCAACTTAGAAATTCTTATACTGATTACGAAATCAAAGAATTCAAGAAGAAATTAGGCGACGGGTTTAGGATGAGCAATTATGACTTCATTTTATCCTGTGTCAAGGATAGAAACGGGCACTTCTTTGATTCAAGGAATGCACAGGATGATGAGGTTAAAGATGCAGACGCAAATGGGGCATATCACATAGCATTAAAGGGATTGATGTTGACTGAAAAAATAAAAAAGTCAGATACTAATGAAAAGTTAGACCTGAAAATTGATAGATTTGATTTTATAAATTATGCAGTGAAGCGAGCTATCTGAAAGTTTTTGTAACTCATATTTAAAAGAATGTGTAAAAAATGACTGACTCGACAAAATCTTTAGCAGTTTTTCAAGGAAAAAACATAAGAAGAACATGGTTTAATGATGAATGGTGGTTTGTTGCTACGGATATAGTTAGGGCTCTGACAGATTCTAAAGACCCTTCAGGATATTTGAAGGATATCAGAAGAAGGGATGAAGGTTTCAATGAAGGATGGGGGCAAATTGCCACCCCCCTTCAAATATCTACCCCTGGTGGGAAACAAAGAGTTAATTGTGTTTCTACAAAAGGTGCATTTAGGCTAATCCAGTCAATTCCATCTAAGAAAGCTGAACCTTTCAAGCAATGGTTAGCTAAAGTGGGCTATGAAAGAGTCCAAGAAATAGAAAATCCTGAACTTGCACAAACGCGAATGAAAGATATTTACAAATCTAAAGGGTATTCAAATGATTGGATTGAGAAAAGAGTAAGAGGCATTGCTATAAGGGACGAACTTACAGATGAATGGAAAAAACGAGGCGTTTTGGAAGAAAAGGAGTATGCAATACTCACAGCAGAGATTTCAAAAGCTACTTTCGGCATGACTCCAAGTGAATACAAGAAATTCAAGGGCTTGAAACGAGAAAACCTTAGAGACCACATGAATGATCTTGAGTTAATTTTCTCTATGCTTGGTGAAGCTTCAACCACCAGAATTGCTCAAAACAAAGACGCACAAGGATTTGTTGAAAATATAAATGTCGCAAAAGAAGGGGGTACCGTTGCAGGGGTGGCTAGAAAAGAGCTCGAGATGAGGAGTAGGCAGAAAGTATCAACTTCTGAAAATTATCTTAATAGTCCTGAAAAAAAGAGGATGCTGAAAAAACAATAATACAGAGCATTGAAACGAAATTTTTTTTATAACGCTTTATTTGTTGATTAGAAATTCTTGTCTTTAGTTAAAAAATATTGATATTTAAAAATGGAACAAAATGTTGTAATATCTAACCTAAATGATTTTATCTTTTGTCCAAGGAGTATCTATTTCCACAATCTCTATTGTTCTTTTAATGAGACGCTATACTAAACTACGTATCAAACAAAAGGCAAGAATGCTCACAAGAACATTGATGCCCAAAAATATTCAACAAAAAAAACAATTCTTGAAGGAACTGATATTTACAGTGAAGAGTTGGGTGTTATAGGCAAAATAGATTTGTTTGATGTTGATAAAGGAGTTCTTACCGAAAGAAAGAACAAGATAAACATTCTTTATGAAGGATATTATCTGCAAATATACGCTCAATATTTTTGTTTGATAGAAAGGGGGTACGAAGTCAATAAAATAAGATTTTATTCGGTTTCAGATAATAAAATTTATAATGTTAATTTGCCTGGAGAGGTTGAAAAAAACAGATTAAAAGAAGTTATAAGACAAATGCGTTCATTTGATTTAAGCAATAAAAATTTCATACAAAATCCCAATAAGTGCAAGATGTGTATCTATAAGGAGTTATGTGATTATTATAAAGGCGAGTAATGTGTTAAGCAGGCCTGATTTTATGGAAAAACAAGTAATTTTTATTGAGAGTAATCACTCAAAGAAATTGAAATTTAAGAATTCAAATCTTGTTCTTGTTGAAGAAAATAACAAAATTGTCCTCCAACATCCATGTAGTAAGATATTTTTAGTTTTTATTGTGGGTGAGTTTTCAGTTACATCCGTCTTAATAAAAAATGTGAAAAAGAATGCGATTCCTCTCGTGTTCCTTAATTATAGCCTTAAGCCTTATTTTTCCATAATCCCTGATAACAAAGGCAATTTTCTGTTGAGGAAAAAGCAGTACACAAATTTCAATGATTTAGAAATCGCCAAACACATAATAAGCAATAAAATTAAGAACCAACTTAGTTTAATGATTTCTTTACGTTATAAGACGGTTAAGGAAAAAGAAAGTATTTTGAAGGTAAAAGAGCTTTTAGAACAGATCCATTTAGTTCAAAACTCTCAGGAATTACTTGGCCTCGAAGGAACTTCTTCAAAGCTGTTTTTTGAAACATATTTCAAGAATATTGACTTTAAAGGCAGAAGACCAAGGTGTAAGGATGATATATTTAATTTGCTATTGGACATTGGTTATTATTATCTTTTTAATTTTGTAGAGGCAAATCTAGAACTTTATGGGTTTGATACATATTATGGTTTTTATCATAAATGCTTTTTTCAAAGGAAATCTTTGGTATGCGATTTAGTAGAGCCCTTCAGGTGCATTATAGATAAGCGTATAAGAAAAAGTTTTAATTTAAAACAGATAAATAATGATGATTTTTATTTTAAAAATGGTCAATTCTATATCAAAAAAGAATTTAATAAAAAATATTCTGAATTGATGTTGAAGGAAATTCTTCAGTATAAAGAAAAAATATTTTTATATATTCAAGCGTATTATAGGTCTTTTATAAAGGGAAAAGAAATAAATGAGTACCCAAATTTCACCCTTGAGGCGGACGCATGATTATTTTGACATATGACATTCAAGAGGATCAGTTAAGAACTGAATTTTCTAAGTTTATTTTAAGTTACGGAAGAAGACTACAATATTCAGTATATGAAATAAAAAACAGCAAAAGAATCCTTGATATTGTGCAGGAAGAAATCAAAAATCGCTTTGAAAAAAGATTTGGTCAAGGAGATAGTGTTTTGATTTTTAAAATAACTGCAGAAAACCAGATTTTAAGGTTTGGCTATGCTAAAAATGAAGAAACTGATCTTATTATGTATTAAATCTGCAAACCTCGGTGTTGATTTTTTTTAGTTTTGATGATTAAAAACCCGCAAATACTCAGTTTTGAGAGGGTAAATGGCTATATTTGGATAAATATAAAAATAAAAGCTTACTACTAGCACTTGAAAATGAGTTTTAGACTTAAAGTAATCTAAAATGATGTACACCTGACGGAAATTTGAAAGACTTGCGGAAAAAAACGTTGTATATTTTTGAGATGACCTGTCTAGAAGCATGCTCTAATTTCTACTATTGTAGATT
>CAZTMQ010000047.1:0-7645 GCA_964615385.1 uncultured Methanosarcinales archaeon | reverse complement strand
TTACCTTTAAATTAAACAAAAACAAAGGGTGTTTAGGTGGTAAAAAATGTCAAAAAGCTCTAAAGACCCTTCAGAACCTCCAAAACCTAAACTTAAATCTCTATCCAAAGGAGAGCTTGAAGAGATAGCGAAAGAAGTAGATCTACCAGTAGAACAGATAAAATCTGTTGAAAAATTTATCAACGCAATTTATATGCAACAAGATAATGAAAAATTTAAAGGAAACCTTAACTCGCAATTGAAAAAGGTAAGATCATTAACAGCATTAGGGATGGAATATTTAATTAGTTTAACACTCTGTGGTTCTGATTATGTTGCGCCCGTAATTAATGATGCAAAAAATTCAATAGACTCATTTCTTCAAGCTATTAATACTGGTTTAGAGGGAATACAAGGTTCTGGCGCTGAAAAAGCAGCAAGAACTCTATATGATAGCATAACAGAAGTCGAAAAAGCTGCACAAGAAAACAGGGATGCTAGTGAAGCACTTGAAGGATACAAGAACTCAATACTAGAGTTAATAGAAGAACTACTAAATGTATATGCGCAAAACGAAACTTTAGTAAACACATCGAGAAATTTAACTGTTGAACTAAAACAGACTTTAAAATTCTTTTTTGAAATAGGTAATGACATAAAGCCGGATTTTTGGTTTGAGTATGTAGACAAGCCAATAATCGCTATTTATGGAAAAGCTCGTGAGTTATTTGATCCCGAATACAAAAATCTAACAACTGAAGAAAAAGTTCAAAAGGCTTTAGAAGACTCTGAAGAATTAAAAGAGTTTTACACTCAGACAAAGCAATTCTATGAGCAAGTTGAAAAAAACCAAAAGACAATTGAAGAATTTTGTAATTATCTTACAGAAGTAGAAACTTCATCTACTCAAGCAAACGAAAAAATTGAAGAGTTTTTTCCAGACATTTTGAAAATACTAAAAGAAGGTTATACAATAGAAGAAGTCATAAAAGAAGCTGACCAAAAGGGAATAGGACTTAATGAAGAAGATCTCGAATCATTAGCAGCGACTGCCGAAGAATATATAGGCGCTTCAAAAGAATTGAATACAGAAATAGGCTATGTGGCACCAATTACAACTAAAGACACTCCGCATTTTACAGATTACATCCTAAATCCTTATGTAGTTGCGTTCGCAGCAGTAGTTGCATACAAAGGTCTTATGAATACAGTGGTTCCTTTTGGCAAAAAAATAGATTCATATATCTCAAGAATAATTTCATATCTGCCAGAAAAACTCATTACTGGTATAGCAAACTATTTCCAAAACAGAAAAATTAAAAAATCAGAAAGTGGAAACAAAACAGATATAAACGACAACCCCTAAATGAGAATAATAATTAAAAATATTAAAGGTGAAAGCTAAAAATGATAAAAACAGAGCATTTATCTGAAGTGGTTTTTTGTAGAGGCGATGAAAACGTATTAGAAGTATCAAGAATACTAAGAGACACCAACTCGAGGCATCTTGTAGTGGTAGATGATGAGAAAAAGCCTATTGGAATAATCTCGTGTGTAGATATAAATAACAGGGTTGTTTCAGAGGAAAAAGATCCAAAAGACATAAAAGCTGAAGAAATAATGACAAAAGACATAAAATACATTGAATTAGAAGATACATACGAAAAGGCTTTTGAAATAATGAATCAGTTAGAAACAAACTCAATCCCAGTAACAAAGGATAAGAAATTAATAGGGCTTTTGGAGTATGCAATAGCCTTCAAACTAAGGAAGTGATGAAAAAATGGCAAGCATTAGAGATATTGTATGGAAACTGCCCGATACTAGCAGGGGAATCGTAGAATATATTACAAACAATGCTACAAAATACGGTTCTATCGAAGATATTTTATCACAAGACCCTTCAAAAAAACAAACTCTCTTAGAATGTGCACAGGAATCAGTTGAAAAATACAAGAAATATCTTGGAGGCTTTACAAGTGGACTAAGTAAAGCAGGTCATGCTGTTGGTTACACCGCAGACGCTTGGCTTTTAGGAACTGGCGATATTGTAGGTACTTTAGGGGGTAAATTCCTAAATCTAGTAGCACAAGTTCCAGAAAAGCTTAAATCTATCTCCTATGGCATAAAAACTGGAAACTACCTTGACTCGCTTCAATGTATTTTAGAAGGATTGGTTAGTTATATCCCTGGATTAACATTTGCAGATCAAGGGCTTTCAAGAATCATCCAAAAGCGGATGATAAAAGATACCGTAAAAAACTTTGAAAAATCTGTAGGTACGTATAAGCCTTGGACTACAAAGCTTGCGGATAAATTAAAAGGGGTTTACACCGCAGTAAAAGACCGAAAAGAAAATGTAATGGACCCAAAATATGCAATTAGAGATAAAAGCGGTCTTGAAGCTTCTCTATCTTAGCCTTTTTATTTTTTTAGTTTTTTACTTAGCAACCTCTCCTATAAGGCTTCTTAGCATATAATCTACTACCAAAAAGTCATACTTCTTTCCAATTTCTACCTTTTCTTTAGTTCCAACAATAATGGGATATGTTCCAAACTGCCTACCAAAATAGTTATTTCCATCCCTTTTCTCAATCAGAACATCCCTTAAAATCGTCCCCTTTGGAAAAACCCGTTGAAGCATAGGATTATCGATCTCAACTCGCACCTTTCTTTTCCAGGAATAATAGTACTTCCTATTTTTCCTAAGATATTTATTCTTACACTCCTCATAAAGCATAGTCCTTGGATAGGGCACAACCTCTCTAATGTTAATTCGCCTTAACAAAAGCCCGGACTCTAAAATCTCTTTTAAAAATTCATAGTTATAATCAAGCGCTTCCTTATTTTCATGTATCAGACCTAGCAAAATATTGATTCCAGGTAAAAACAAAGGCAATCCATTATCTCCAATATCTGATCCATACTTATTAATAATCCTGATTGCCTTTAGGCAAAGCTCTTTAGTAATTCCAAGATTATTTCTCAAGATAACCTCTGGATGTACAGATTCCACACCGAATGCAGCAACATTTCCAGGTGTGCAGTACTTACAAATTACCTTTGTGATCTCAACACCTTTATCTGTTGCAACAAAAATAGGGTTGGCATTATCAATGTGTAGTGTCTTAAGCCCTAAAGATGCAGATTCTTTCAAAAGAAAATTAATTGCCGAAACATCCATGTTCTTATAAGAATAAAAACAGGACTGCTTTCCTATCCTAAAATGGATTGCCCCAAATTTATTTAAGAGCTTAATCTCCTCTAAAATAGCTCTTTCATCCCTATACTCAAGAGTAGGATTTTTAATCTTTTCAGTACAAAAAGAGCAAGCTTTAGCTTTAGCACACCCTCTATAACTTTCAATTTCAAAAATCGCTTCCCAAGGAATTTGCTCAACTATCCTAAAAGAATATTTAACACATTTTTCAATCAAAGAATACTCGCTTTTTTTCCCAACAAAAACCTTCTTTAACAAATTATTAGAATGTGCCATATCAACAGCTTCGCAAAGCGCCTCATAATCCTCATCAGTAATTATACAATCAAAGTTCTTCTCAATATCTCTTAAAAGCGCTGGGCTAATAAGTTTTCCACCTTGCATTCCTGAACCAAACCCAAATCCTGAAGGTCCAAAAAGTATCTTTTTAGCCTTAAAGTCTTTAGTCAAATCAACCGCTTCTCTAATGCTTCCCGGATACGCCCTTAAATACTTTCCTGGCGTTAGAATCCCCTGTATAATAACAAACACATCAGCTTTCAAAAGCAACTCTTCTGTTTCACTTACGCTCTTTGTTAAATTATACCTTTTTATATCTGTAACAAGAGACTCTTTAAAAGCCCCTTTTGAAAGATTTCTCAAATCGTCAACAGTAAGGTAACTAACTAGTCTTTTCTTTCCAAAAGAAGAGAGCGCACCATAGGCATATCTTTGATAAGTGCCAACATATGGAGGCACGCTAAGCCCCGATGGCTCATCTGTATAAAAATCCAGAATACAAACTCTAATGCTTTTATCCATTCAAAGAATTATTCCAAGCAAATATAAAAATCATTCTATTATCCTCTTTAAAAAACAAATCTGCTCTTAAAGCCACTATGTGAAAACCCTTTCTTTAGTATTTCTAAACACCAAAACCTTTTTATACCTTGCAAGGTTCAACTTAGCTAAAGCAATTTTTGAAAAATCTCTAAAACCAAATAAATCAAGAGAGAAGCTAAGAATCTGCTTTTAATAATTCAATACCAAGTGATACAAATGCCAAGCTACGAAATAAGGTTTCATGGAAGGGGCGGTCAAGGAGCAAAGAGTGCTGCTCAATTCTTAGTAGAAGTTGCCCTATTGGAAGGAAAATATATCCAAGCCTTTCCAGAATACGGCCCCGAAAGAAGCGGAGCGCCGGTTTCTGCATTCTCAAGAATATCAGATGGGCCAATAGAAACCCACCAACCAATACTTTCTCCAGATTACATCGTTGTAATCGATGAAACATTAATATCTGAAAAAAGCGTTTTGTCAGGCGCCTCTTCAGAAACTACACTACTAGTAAATTCAAAACAGGACATAAATACACTAAAAAACGAGACTGGTTTTCAGGGCAAAATTTACTCAATAGATGCTTCAAGCCCTGCAATAAAATACTTAGGAAAGAACCAAGCAAACACGGCAATGCTTTCTGCACTTGTAAAAATAACAGGAATGGTCAGCATGGAAAATGTAAAGAAGATCGTTTATGATGCATACGCCAAAAAATCAGAAAAGATCGCTCAGGCAAATATAATGATAATCGAAGCAATCGAATCCACACAAACAATAAAGGGAGATTAAAAATGCTTAACAAAAAGAAGAAATGGGAGCAAATGCCCATTGGCGGTATGATTACAGAACAAAAGAGCGCACTTAAAAACAAGACTGGAAGCTGGAGGTCGTATCGCCCTATACTCGATAAAGATAAATGTATACACTGTATGCAATGTGTATTTTACTGCCCTGAAAACTGCATAAAGGTATTAAATGATGGCAAAGAGAGGGGAGAAACAGATCTTGATTACTGCAAAGGTTGTGGAATATGCGCAAACGTATGCCCTGTCAATGCAATAACGATGGTTGAAGAAGGAAAAGAAACTAAAAGCGAAGCGAGCAATAGCTCTGCTGCACCAAAAAAATAGATATATCTTAAAGGTGAAAAATCAATGGAAAACAAATTCATAAATCCAAAATTCTCAAAAAACTATAAGGGGACCTTTGCGCTAACAGGAGCTTACGCAGTAGCGGAGGCGATGCGCCAGATAGAGCCAGATGTAGTGGCAGCCTATCCAATCACACCCCAAACGCCAATAGTTGAAAAGTTCTCACAATACGTTGCTGATGGCAAGGTCTCAACAGAGATGGTCTTAGTTGAATCAGAACATTCCGCAATGAGCGCAGTTGTTGGCGCCTCATCAGCTGGTGCAAGGGCAATGACTGCAACATCTTCAGTAGGCCTTGCACTAATGTTTGAAGTTGTAAACGCCGCTTCAGGTCTAAGACTTCCAATAGTTATGCCGGTAGTAAATAGGGCACTTTCTGCTCCAATCAACATTCATTGTGACCATTCAGATACAATGGCTTGTAGAGATGCAGGCTGGATACAGCTTTACAGCGAATCTGCTCAAGAAGCATATGAAAATACCTTGCTTGCCTTAAGACTCTCAGAGCATCCTGATGTGATGCTTCCTTCAATGGTTTGTCAGGATGGATTTATCACAAGCCACTCTGTGGAGGTTGTAAACATACTAAATGATGATGCTGTAAAGCACTTTGTAGGTGAGTATAATCCTAAGGACTCTCTTTTATTATCTAAAAATCCAATAACAGTTGGTGCGCTTCAGTTAACAGACTCATTTTTTGAAACCAAAAGGCAACAAGTACAAGGTATGGAAAACTTCTTTAAGGTTTACCCAAAGATTGCAGAAGAACTATCCTCTCTAACAGGCAACGAATATCCCTTTGTTGAGCCTTACGCGCTTGAAGATGCACAGTGCGCTATAGTCGCCCTAAACTCTTCGGCAGGAACAATTCGTTTTGTAGTAAAAAGGCTAAGGGAAAAGGGATTGAAAGTTGGAATGCTTAAAATAAAGCTCTTTAGACCCTTCCCGTATGAAGATGTTGCAAAAGCGCTATCCCATGTACCAAAAGTAGCAGTTTTAGATAGATCGTTGTCATTTGGCGCAAACGCTCCCTTATTTTCAGAAATAAAGAATTGCGTTCCAAAAAATCAACTTTTTAGTTATGTATATGGGCTTGGAGGAAGAGAGCTTTTAGAAAGCCATGTTGAAGAGCTCTTTAAGAATTTGCTTTCAAACAAGGAAATAATTGGGCAAAATTATCTTGGCCTAAAAGAATAATCAAAATAGTTTACATATCTTAAAAATTTTAGAAAAGGTGTTTTATAATGAACTTATCAGAGTACGCATCAAAAAAGATAGGGTTTATACAAGGACATAGAAGCTGTTCAGGCTGTGGGATGCCTATTGTCGCAAGAAGTGTAATGTCTCAGATTACAGATGGAAAAGTGGTCGTTTCAAACGCAACTGGCTGTATGGAAGTAACATCAACAATCTATCCACAATCCTCCTGGGATGTTCCATATATTCACAACACCTTTGAAAATGCAGCTGCAACAATATCTGGTGTAGAAACTGCATTTAGGGCACTTTTCAAAAAAGGCAAAATAAAAGATAATTACAAATTTATCGCATTTGGTGGAGATGGGGGAACATATGACATAGGACTTCAAAGCCTTTCAGGTGCCCTTGAAAGAGGGCATGATTTCACCTATGTTTGCTATGACAATCAAGGGTATATGAACACAGGGGGTCAAAGAAGTGGCTCAACTCCTATGGGCGCTAACACATCAACTGCTCCTGCGGGGAAAGTGAAACAGGGAAAAACTGAATGGAAAAAGGATTTAGTTCGAATTTGTGCAGCGCATAATATTCCCTATGTTGCACAAGCCTCTGTATCCAATTGGGCAGACCTTTTAAGCAAAGCTAAGAAGGCGGTTGAGACAAAAGGGCCTTCAGTTTTAGTAGTTCTTTCGCCTTGTGTATTTCTTTGGAAAATCGATTCCTCTAAGACAATAGAAGTAGGAAGGCTTGCATACGAAACATGCTTTTGGCCTTTATACGAAATCGAAAACGGGGAATATAATTTAAACTATGACCCAAAAGATAAAAAAAAGCCTATTGAAGAATTCTTTAAGCTTCAAGGGAGGTTTAAACATCTGCTTTTACCCGAAAATGCAGAGCTTCTAAAGGAGATTCAGGATCATATTGATAAAGATTGGGAACGGCTAAAAAAGCTAAGCGGTCAGTAGGTCGATGTTCCCAAAAGATTAAGCTTCTCCCTAAAACCCTCCTGTATTCATTGTTTTTTTTACTTTGCTATTTGCTTGGTAGTAGAAGGAACAATAACAATTAAAAGAAAAAAAATATTAAGGTACTCTTGAAGGCATCATCACTGAAGGTGTTAAAACCGCAAAATACCCAACTGCTAAAATCATTAATATTAATGATAATATAATTGGTAGTAATCCTAGTATAATTGCCTTTGGTTTGGATAATTTATGCACCTTATGCAAAATAAATATATTAATTGCCATAAACCAAAGCGCTGCAATAATTC
>CAZTMQ010000046.1:6083-9165 GCA_964615385.1 uncultured Methanosarcinales archaeon | reverse complement strand
ATTTCAAATTCTAGTTTGTCTATTTTTTTTTAATAGGCGTTAATATCTTTTGAGCTATACTTTAATAATTTCTATATTGGTTTTGGAAAGTATTTCCTGGGCAGTCTTTGTAAGAGTTCCTGAGTATAATACAAGCAATGGAAGTGAGTATGAGCTTGATTTAAGAAATGCTAAGGCTAAATCTTTATCACTGATTCTTTTGCCCTTTAACAAACTTACAAAGAACCGGATTTTTATAGCGGACGAAAGCCTTGCGAATCCAAATATTTCTTTGGCTTTTTTATCTTGAAAGCCTAATTCAAATTCAAAGCCTTTTTCTAAAAGCGCAGATGCTAACTTTTCTTTTTGTTTTTCATCAAGTAAAAATATCTTGCCTTTTCTTATGTCAAGTTCTATTTCTTTGGGAAGGCTAGATAGGTTTATCCCATCAAAGGGCGTTAAGTCTACTTCTTGGCTTTTTGGCGATTTTTTAGATTTTGTTGGAGTTGTGATTTGCTCTGTTTGGCTTTTCGTTGACTCGCTATCTTTACCAGGGCTTTCGCCTGTCTTTGATTCATTGGCCTTTGAAGTGCTTTTGCCATATTCTCTGTTGCTATTATTGCTGTTCCTGTTGTAATTATTACTAACCTCTCCATCATTGCCTGAATTGTTGTTAGCGTTGCTGTTATTTTCAATTAGTGTTTTTTGTTTCTCGTGGTCTTGTTCTTTATGCTTAGTCTCTGATATGCTGATTTTTTGCTCCGCTTTTTTTTCTGGGGCCAAAGTTATTTTTTCAGCAGGCTTAGGCTTTTCGGGCTCTGTTTTTGCTTCATCAGATTTTTGATTTTTTGTTTGGGATTCGTTTTCACTTTGAGTTTCCTTAGGCTCCTGCAGTTTTTCAGGATAGTATTTTTGTTTAATAATAGAAGAGACTTCCTCATTTTTTATAGAAAACCATTTCCAATACTTTTCATCTACGCCATCAGGGCCTTCAACTACTATTGGCTTAGCAAAGTCTTTTAAAAATCCCATTGCAACCCTTAATTGAGGGGTTAATTCAAGGTCTTTTGTTACTCTTTCAGATTTTAGAAATGAAAAGGCCTCCTTTTCTTTAGAGCTTAAATGCTCTGAAAACTTCTCAAGCATATACTCGCTGTTTGGAAGATAATATAAAGGAGACCCGCCAATTTTAAGTGTTGAAACACAAAGGCTTTTTTTCGAAACAAGTTCAGCCATGTATGCGGATGCGATGATTGTGTCAAGTCCTAAGGATTTGGCAACCTTCATAGGAAGGCTTGGCCCATTCATTCTGATAAAATCTAAAATCTTTTGCTTATAATCCATATTTATCTAAACCTTCAGCCATTTTGTTTGGTAATAGCTAACATTTCCTTCTTCATCTACAAATGCAAAGACTGATTCTTTTTTAGTTGAATGTGCAACCCTGTTTTTGCTAAAAAAGCCATAAAGGTCAAGCTTTTGTTTTGTTTTGTGGGGATATACGAGCCATTTGGAGTGGCTATCATTTTTGCCTGTGCTTTGCAAGGGGAATTTGCCTTTTTCATATACCCTAAATGGTGCGCCAAATTTAAGCCCTGATTTTACTATATACCCTTTCTCTGATAAATCATTATATACTATGTATTTCTCTCTAAAGCCCTTATCCTTTTTTAGTGCTATTTTAATTAGGTCTTCTTTATTGAGTTTGTTTTTGGTCTTATAAATTGAGAGCAAGCCCTTCTCTAATAGATAGAATGCTTCAATAAAAGAATACTCTAATATTTCTTTTGAGATTGTTCCAATTGCTCTTTTTAATAATTCTCGTGATTCATTACAGTTTTGAGCGATAATCCTATCTCCAAAGATCTCGCCCTTGATTTTTTCTGTAGCCCTTCTCATCTTAATGCTCCTCCAATTAAAAATAGTGTATGGGTAAAAAGTGATGCATAAGTAAAACCTGCTATTATTTAAATGAATATCGAAAAGCCGATAAACGCACTATTCTATTGGTTCAAATAAAAGATTGGCTCCTTGGAAAAATGGTTTATGAAATACATCTAATTCATCTTTGCCAAAATCTTTTCGGAAAGTAGCTAAAAAATCCTGGATTTTTCCAAAAACCTTTGGGCAACTGTTTTATTTAAAGATAACTGTTTTCTTTTTTATGGTTTTTGAAGCTAGAGTTTTATTCAAAAGGAATATTGCAGGACAATTGAGAATACAAGCTAAGAATAAGTCAAATGAATTTTCTAGGGCTTTTTCTTTGCTTTTTTGTATGGCGTTTTATATTGTTGTCTTACTTTGTTTTATAAAAACTGGTTATTCACAAGAGTTTGGGAGTGCAAGAGAATGCCTTTATATCTCTGAAATAATGTATAACCCAACAGGCGATGATTCACTATTAGAGTTCGTAGAGATTTGTAATAAATGCAATTCTTCAGTTTCTTTGGCAGGTGTGACTTTGGAAGGGGTTAGTTATGCCTTCCCCAATGCTTCGTATGCGCGCCCTATGGCTTCAGTGATTGTGCCTAAAAGCTGTTTTAGTGAGGGAGATTTCTGCTCTCAAAACCCAATTTTGATTGACAATACCTTTTGTTGTTTTAGTGGAACATTAACTAACACCTTTAAGACAATAAGCCTTGCCTTTGATTTGATTGTTTTTGATAGCTTTTCTTATGCTGCTAATTCAAAGGAGAATTATTCAGCTCAACGATTTTCTAATAAGACCGAGTTTTCTGTGCCTTATGGAAGCCCTGGGATATGTTATTTTAGTGAGGAATTCTTAGAAAATATAACTAATGGCAGTATTGATGATGGAAATGGAGATTGCATAGGAGATGGCGATGTAGATGTCGATGAAAATGTCTCTGAAGATGGCGCTGGTGTGGTTAATGGAAGTGATAGCGAGGAGGATTTTGAAAATAGTACTGGAAGTGATATTGGAAATTTGAGTAATCAAGAAGATATTTGCAACGCAACTAATCAGACTGAGATAGATGATTTGAGTAGTTTTACAAATGTTAGTAACGTGAGTAACTCCACTGATGTGATAGATACAGATGATTTAACTGACATAAATAATGTTACCGATGATAGTGATTTT
>CAZTMQ010000046.1:0-5983 GCA_964615385.1 uncultured Methanosarcinales archaeon | reverse complement strand
GATAGATACAGATGATTTAACTGACATAAATAATGTTACCGATGATAGTGATTTTAGTAATGTTTCTAATGTTTCTAATACTTCTAATACTTCTAATACTTCTAATACTTCTAATGGTGATGACTTGGATAATGCGACTAATGAAAGCCAAACGGGGGGAAATGCAAGCCAAGCAAGCATGAACCAGACAAGCACGAACCAAACGAATATTAGTCAAACAAATACGAATCAAACTATACCTAGCGAAAGCTGTTTTTTGGCGAATATATCGATTGATGCGCCATTGTTGATAAATGAAAGCTCTACAAGCTATACTATTTCCAAAGAAGCACCTAGCGAGTGTAGCTATTATTATCACTATGAAGTGCTGGACCTTTGCGGGAACGTTATTAGGGAACTAAGAGAGAGCACCGCTTTTGGAAGGAAATCATTTACTCCGACAAGTGATTGCTGTGCCTATCAAATAAACGCATATCTATTTGAAAGTGATAGCGAGATTTTAGTGGCTAATAGTACCAAATATATGATAAAACCTTCTTCTTGTGAAAAACCAAGGGATACAACTGGCGAAGCAAGGCTTTTTGAAAGTGGGGGAAATGTTAATTTGGGCTTTAATGTGATTGAGCCATTATCAGCTGATGAGCAAATTGAGAAGGTTAGCTTTACTCTTAAGGCCCGAAGGGAAAATCTAAAAAGCCTTCAGACTTTTTTAAAGGGAAGCTTAAATGTTACAAGTGATTATTCTAAGCTTGTTTTAGGGCTTGATGAGGATATATTTTGTAAGGTTGACCAAAGGATCTACTCCTTAGAGCTATCCGGCAAGATTAATTCGGAGAGCTTTAGTGAAGAGATTGATATTGATTGCTCTGATTATATTGATGATTCTGATGATGATTCTGATGATACAATATCTGAAACTTCCTCAAATTCAATCCCTAACAGCAAATCTTATAATGTTAGCTCAGAGCTTGGTGTCGTTGGGGGAATACTAAGGTCTTTAGTTGATATAAAATCTTTTTATACTCTTAAGAAGAATTTTTCTGAGAATATCTCGCTTTATTTTAACACTGATTTTAATCAAAGCCTTTTGGGAGAGCTGTACGGGTATATTTTTGAGGAGCCTTTTAAAATAAGCCCTGGGAAGAATGAGGTTGTTTTTCCTTTTAAGAAGGGAGAAGGGAAGCTCTATCTTTTAATTTTTAATCGAACTGATACATTTGGATTAAGGGAGTTAAACTATTCTTTTAATGGCTTTGAAAATGATTCAAAAAATTCAGATGATTCTTTAGATCACTTTGAAAATGAAAGTGAGAAAGGCAATGGAAGTAATACTGGAATTAGTAATGAGGCTGGCACAAGAAATTACAAAGATGATTACAGTTCCTTTTTAGGGCTTTCAAATTTGTTATCAGGAAACGGGAGTGTGCTTTCAGGCTCAGAAATGGCTAAAGCCCATTTAACACCTGATGCGAAGGCCAGTATCGATTCGGAAAATGGCTCTAATAAAAAAGTTAGTTTAGTTACTGGAAGCGTTGTATCAAATAAGCGATTAAAGCCAAATGATATCCTTTTAAGTATCTTAGGAATTGGCACCTTTTCAGGGCTTTCCTATGGCCTTTATAGGTTTTCAAAGAAGTAAATATTAATAAAAAACAATACGCAGATAATGCCTGCTGGATAAATTAATCGCAAAGAAGGCCTTTTAGGCTTTTGCAATTTCATAAAGAGAGATTTTTAGTTGCCCTTGATGTATTGTATCAATCTCTTTAATTTCAAATCCAAAATCTTTTAATGGGTGGTCAAGCCTTTCAGTTGCGTAGTATATTTTTGCGTTCTTTTTTAATATAACATCAAGGTATTTGTAGAAATCTTTAAGGGCGACACTGTATTTTTGCGGAAAGCTAATAATTGTGTCAATTGAGTTTTTTTGCATGGTTAAATCTATCCATTTAAGCTCTTTTCTTGTGAATCTTATGTTTTTGTGAAGCATTGCGATTTTGGCGTTTTTCTTGGTTGAGACAAGATTCGAAGGAGAGATATCTGATGCTATTACGTTAATTTTGTTTTTTGAGTGTTCAAGGTTTTTCTTATCAAGTGAGTTTAGGTAATCTTCGGTGTCAAAATCAAAAAATGGTGTGTTAAATATTTCTTTTCTAAAGAAGTTGTGAGATGATTTTTTAAGAAAGTAGCTTAGTTCTATTGCGATTGTCCCATCACTGCAAAAGGGGTCAAAGTAGGTTTTTTCAGGGCTTTTGCCTGCAAGTGAAATAAGGCAAAATGCTGTTATTGGATGAATTGTTCTGGAGTTAATAAAAACCTTATAATCCCTTTTTGAAAAATCAAATGAAAATATGTCTTTTGCATATATTATTTCGTTGTTTTTCTGATCAATAATCAGTACTATTTTGTTATTTGAATTGTATTTTATTTTAAGCTCTTTTTCTAAGGCTTTTATTATGCTTTTTCTTAATTGCTCATTTTCAGAGTATACTTCTAAAGAAATTCCTTCCTGATATTTTATTAGTTCTTTTGGGATTTTGAGTAAGGCAGTTGAGATTTCGTCATCGTTATTTTGTTTATTTAGTAGCTCTTTAGAAAGGTTTTCAACAAAGAGAATTTTGCAGATTCTTTTAGAAGATTGAGAAAAATACGCAAATTGCAAAAGCTCTTTTTTGCCTCTATCAAATTTTGCGTGAAAATCTCCTATTAAAGAGCTAATTCCAAAAGAGGAAAGCTCTTTTGAAAGAGCATCTTCGGCTCCGTTAAGGGTTAGGCTCAGAAATTCCATTTTGGTCAATTTTGGCAAATGATACTACAAAGTCATCTTCTGAAAGCCTTATTATTCTTACTCCTTGGGAGTTTCTTCCGACAGTTGATATATCAGAGACCTTAGTTCTTATTGCAGTTCCGTTGTTTGTGACTACAATTATTTCGTCATCTTCTAAGACAGGGATTGCGTAGGCGATTTTGCCGGTTTTTTCATTAACCTTCATGTTGATTACTCCCTTACCGCCCCTTCCAGTGAGCCGGTATTTTAGTGAAGGCGTTCTTTTGCCATAGCCTTTTTCACTAATTGTTAGTATTTCATGGCTTTCATCGCAGACAATTGCTCCTACTATTTGGTCGTTTTTTCTAAGGCGCATTCCGATTACGCCCATTGAAGACCTTCCGGTGGGCCTGATTGTTTTTTCAAAGAATCTTATTGCATATCCTTCTTTTGAACAGAGGATTAGCTGTGAAGCGCCATCTGTCTTGATTACATCGACAAGGTTGTCTTCTTCTTTTAGGCTTATTGCAATAATTCCGCCCTTTCTCGGGTTTGCAAAATTGCTTAGAGCCGTCTTTTTTACAAAGCCTTTTTTTGTGGCGAACACAAGGTATCCTTCCTGCTCTATTTCTCTTATCGGAAGAACAGCGCTGACCTTTTCATCAGCTGATAATTCCACTAAGTTTACTATGGCTTTTCCTTTGGAATACCTTGATGATTCTGGCACTTGATACGCTTTTATCCAGTGAACCCTTCCCTTGTTAGTGAATATTAAAAGATAGCTATGGGTTGTGGTTTTAAAGATGTCTTTAACCAAATCCTCCTCGGTTGTAGTTGTTGCAGTTACTCCCTTCCCCCCTCTTTTTTGGGTTCTATATTCATCAGGGCTTAATCTTTTAATATAGCCATTTTTAGTTATTGTTATTATTACATCTGTTTCTTCTATAAGGTCTTCAATCTCTAGGTCTATTTGCTCTGAATCCAAAATATTTGTCTTTCTTTCATCGCCGTATTTTTCGATTATTTCATTAAGCTCTTCTTTGATTATCTTTAACAGATTTATTCTTGAAGAAAGTATTTCCTCAAGCCTTTTAATTAGCTCAACGGTTTCTTTGTAATCATTTTTTACCTTATCCTGCTCTAAAGCGGTAATTCTTTGCAACCTCATCTGAAGGATTGCTGTTGCCTGAATATCTGAAAGTGAGAAGTTTTCAAATAACGCTTGTTTTGCTTCCTGTACGCTTTTTGATTTTTTGATTAATTCTATTGTTTTATCAAGATTTTCTAGTGCAATCAAAAGCCCTTTTAGAACGTGCTCTTTTTCTTTGGCTTTTTTTAGTTCAAAAATTGTTTTTCTTCTAACTACATTTTCTCTATGTTCTATGAAATAAAGCAGTACCTCTCTAATACCAAGTGTCATGGGCTTGTTATTTACAAGCACTACTGTGTTTATTCCAAAAGTGGTCTGATAACTTGAATTTTTTTCAATTTGGTTTCTGATTATCTCTTCGTTAGCATCTCCTCTTAAATCTAAAGCAATCCTTATCCCTTCTCTGTTTGATTCATCTCTTATATCCACTACGCCCTCAATCTTTTTGTCTTTGATAGCTGACGCAAGCTGCTCAATTAAGGAGGTTTTATTGACCATGTAAGGAATTTCTTTTATTATGAGCCTTCTTCTTTTTCCTTTGTCCTCAAGCTCCATCTTTCCCCTTACAACAACCCTGCCTCTTCCGGTATTCATTGCATGAAGGATGCCGTTTCGCCCGACTATCTCTCCGCCTGTTGGAAAATCGGGGCCAGGAATTATTTTTACAAGCTCATCATTACCCATGTCTGGATTATCTATTAAAGCTGAGACCGCAAGACAGGTCTCTTTTATGTTGTGCGGAGGGATATTTGTTGCCATCCCAACAGCAATTCCAGATGAACCGTTAATTATTAAATTTGGAATTTTTGAAGGCAGGACAACTGGCTCTTTTAGGGAGCCGTCAAAATTATCTATGAAATCTACAGTTTCTTTGTCTATGTCTGCTAAAAGCTCTCCAGCTATTTTTCCAAGCCTTGCTTCTGTGTACCTCATTGCAGCTGCAGAATCCCCATCAATGCTTCCGAAGTTACCCTGACCATCAACTAATGGGTATCTTAAAGAGAAATCCTGAGCCATTCTGACTAATGTGTCATAGATCGCGGAATCACCATGTGGATGGTACTTACCCATACAATCTCCGACAATCCTTGCGCATTTTTTGTAAGGTTTATTATGAAAAACTCCTAACTCGTTCATTGAATAAAGTATTCTTCTGTGTACCGGCTTAAGGCCGTCTCTAACATCTGGAATTGCCCTTCCAACTATTACAGACATTGCGTAGTCTATATAACAGCTCTTCATCTCAGTCTCAATTTCTCTAGAGAATACCAAGCCTTGCTCTTCTTTCAAAGCATTTGCTTTTGTTTGTTCATCAGTGTTTTTTTCGTCGGCCATTTTACAAATAGTGCCATTACGGCTTTATTTATATAGCTTTTGTTTGGCGAGATAAAACAGGGGTTTATTTAAATAACGAAAATATACTTTTGGGAATTCGCCTTTTCGCATACTTTGATATTAAAGACAAAGTAAGAAGAGACCAATTAACAAAAGAATACGCTCAGTTAATACCTAAATATTGGGAGTTTACGCATTGGGCATTCATTTTAGTTGATATTTTTGTATATGTTTCTTATATGTCCTATTTTTGCAACAAGCACAAGAAGCTTATCTGTTTTCAGATCAATAATGAGCCTGTAATCCTCTACTCTAAATTTGTAGCATTGTTCTCCAACTAACCTTTTCTGATATCTTTCAGGTAAAATTCTTAGTTTTTCTAGCGCAAAGATAATTCTTTCTCTTTCTTTTGAGTCTAATTTATCAATAACTTTTTCTACGCTATAGGATAGTATTACTTTGTACACTAAAATCTCACGTTATTAATCCGAAAAGATTATTATTTGATATTGTGTTTCTTTTTTAAATCTGAAAGCGTTATAAATTGCCCTTTAGAAATCTCTTTTCTTGAAATAGCAATGTCTTTTTTTGTTTGTTTTGTTATCTGATCAGAGTTTCTTAGTTAATTTATTCAATCACAGCGAAACAGTATTTGAAAAGTCATATAGATGATTTTTTTATTAAACGTCTTAAATACCTCGGTCTTTAGGCCGAGGGCTTGTCTTTTTCAT
>CAZTMQ010000045.1:0-9899 GCA_964615385.1 uncultured Methanosarcinales archaeon | reverse complement strand
ATCTAAGTTATTTGTTTCAGATAAAACAATTTAAAAGTTTTTAAAGGTAATTTTTAAAAAAGACAAAGTCCTTTACTAAATGAAAAATCGCTTCGTAAATGCCAAGGTATCTTATTGATAGTCAATGTTAATCGTTACGTGAATCTATCTATTCTTACCACAGCCTGCAAAACCAAAGTATGCTAAATGATCAAGGATTTCACGAAATCAAAAAATATTTAAACAAATCGAATCTGCTCAAGGTATCGTTTGCAACTTATTACGCTTTTAAGATTGCTGTTAACGGCCTTTTTTCACAGCTTTTTGGAAACCATAATGTGTTAGTTGCAATTTTATACAATTTTTTTAACCTGATTTCATTTGGGCCCTTAGCTCAGTTGGTAGAGCGTTCGGCTCTTAACCGAAAGGTCAGGGGTTCAAATCCCCTAGGGCTCAGTTTTTATTTTTATTCTTTTTTTAAGTGGTGGTTTATTTTTTAAGTTGGTGTATCTAAAATTTAGCCCTAAATGGCAGTAGAAGCGTTGAATGTTATGGTGTTTTAACTTATGTAACATTTGGGGGGTGTGCCTTAAGATTTTTTTTAATTAGAAAAATTTTAAGAAATTAAAACAAGTTGAGGGGATGAGCATTGGAAAACCAAGGCATTTTATCAGATAAAGATGAAAAAAACAAAGATGCAAAAGATCATCCTTATGTAGGAGTAGATAACATAATTCTAAATGATGAGGGAAAAATACTTCTCATAAAGCGTTCAGAAAAAAGCAGAAATTATCCTGGTTACTGGGGGCTTGTAGGAGGTTGGATTGAATGGGGAGAAACCGTTGAAGATGCACTAAAAAGAGAGGCAAAAGAAGAAATCGGTTGTGAAATAGAAGTGATGAAATTCACAGGAAGATATTATGATACAAAGGGGCGTCATCCTACAAAGACTTCCATATGCCTTCCCCACATTTCAAAAATAATTAATGGAACGCCTGTTGCGAACCAGCCTGAAGAAGTTTCTGATGTGAAGTGGTTTAGCCCTGGAGAAATTAAGGCTATGGAACTTGCATATGACCATAAGAAAATGCTTGAAGATCAAGGGCTTTTATAATAAATTTCGGATAAACTTTCTCTTAGAACCTCTGCGACTAGGTCAGATAATTTAATCAAAACGAAAGAATATAAAAATAAAAACTAAAATGTAAATTTTTTTTAAAGATTTTATTTTTTACCCTTACTCTTTACTGCTTTTTCATGAATAATAGCAGAGTTTCCACTCGGGTCAGCTAGCTCGATCTTTATGCTTTCACTTCCCCAAAGTACCCTATTAAGCTTTTTCAAATGGTTTCTTGCAACATCAACACTTCCTTTGTCATCATCAGTGTCTTTAATTACTTCAAGTTGGTGCTTTAGCCTGTTCAATAGTCCTTCAACATTTGTAACATATCCATTAGAGCCGATTCCTGGTTCAATAGAGCCTATCCTCCCAATCTTCACTGTTGCATTTGATGATTTTACAACCCTTGCCTTAAGGTCCTCTTCACTTTCAACAACAAATGTGTACTTGCAAGGCTCCCCAGAATTTTCTGCTTCAACATCGGCTTTGTGGTACTTACAATTAGAACAGCTCATAGAAAAAAGATATACCTTGCCAAAGTAGGGGATATCCCTTTCAGATTCGATTAAAGTAAGGGTCTTTTGTCTGCACATTGGGCACTCTTGCCCATTAATTATACTTGGAGCCTCCTCTTTTACTTCGTTAGCATCGTTATTGCTATAATTGCTTTTATTGCTACCTTCTTTATTATCTTTCTTAGAATTAATTTGTTTCATTTGAGACCAAAACCTTTTTTCTTAAACATACCTCAGTTTTTTTATTAGTTATTCTGCTATAAAAAACAATTACTATTTAAGCATTTTGAATTCTTTTAATAAACAATACATACAATCATCTTGGCTTAGAAATCCATTGATGTATGAATCTGTTTGTGAATAAATCTTTTGGTGTACAAATCTGTCGCTTGCACCTTCATTGCTTTGAAAAACAGGGCTTTAATAAACCAAAAAGCTTAATAATACTAAAAAAGGATTTTCTTTTAGAAAGGTTTTGTAAAATAATAAATTAGAGGTCTTTAATCAAATGAGAAGAATATCGGTTGAAATGCCAGGGGAAGCAATGCTTGGATACATCAGAGGAATGCCTGAACAAATAAAAAATGCTCTTGAAAGCCAAAAGAACTTTTTGGTGCTCCATGAAACTGAAAGGGTAGTGTTTTCTGGGATGGGAGGCTCAGGTATAGTTGGCGATGTCTTTTGTGATCTATTTAGTGGGTCCAAAAAGCAGATTTATTCATTTCATGATTATAGCATCCCAAACTGGTTTGATGAAAAAACCCTTGTTTTTATCGTTTCTTATTCAGGTAACACTGAAGAGGCTATATCCGCTTACAACTCTGCTTCAAAACAAAAGGCAAAAATCATAATTGTGTGCTCAAACGGGAATCTTTTAGAGATTGCAAAAAGGGATAATGTCCCGGTAATAATGCTTCCAAAAGCCATTCCCCCAAGAGCATCATTTCCCTACATGTTCTTTGCAATACTTACCTTGCTTCAGAAAATGGGTATAGCAAAAGGCTTTGAAGAGGATATTAAAAAGACAATCTCGGTATTAAGTGACAAAAGAATTGAGAAGAATGCAGAGATTTTAGTAGATAAAATAATTGGCAAGATTCCATTGATATACTGCTCTAATACAATAAGATCCGTAGGCTATAGATGGAAAACCCAATTCAATGAGAACGCCAAGATATTTGCTTTCACAAACTACTTTCCTGAATTAAACCATAACGAACTTGAGCCTTTTGCCCTAAATAATCCGTATTTTCACACAATAATACTAAGCGATGAGTCAGATGACATAAGAGTAAAAAAAAGAATAGAGATTTCAAAAGGATATATCTCAAAGGGAAACTCTGTAACCCAAATAATGCTTAAAGGAAATTCAAAGCTTGCAAAGATGTTTTACGCAATAGCTTTAGGCGATTACGCAAGCACAATATACGCTCTAAAAAACAATATAAATCCTCTTCCTGTAAACTTTATAGAAGAATTTAAAAAGGAGCTTAAAAAAGGAAAATAAAGTCGCACTCATTTTAATACACTTATCTAATTTGGTATGTTTAAGTGCATGTATATTTGAGTGGATTTTTGCTTTCAGGTGTTATTACTTTTTTCAACAAATAGATTGAGCAGATTGGTATTTTATATGGATAGAATTGTAATATAAGGATTGTACATTCAAAAGAGGCTTAAAATGTCGGTTTCAGTATGCATAGATATAGGGGGAACAGATATAAAATTCGGGGTTGTGATGGATTGCAAGGTAATAAAATCTATGTTTTATCCAACTCCCTTAGAAAAGGAGCGCTTTGAAGAGCTCATACTTTCAAAAACAAGAGAGCTAATAGTTTTTTGTGAAAAGGAATATCCGCGCCACAAAATAAAGCATATAGGAATCGCCTGCCCTGGGCCTGCTGATTACAAAAAGGGAATAATCAAAGATACACCAAATATAGTCTTTGCTAGAAACTACAATCTGCTAAGACTTGTTTCTATATTCAAATACCCTATTAAAATGGATAATGATGGGAACTGTTTTACCTTAGCAAATGCCATTATGAATAAGGATTGGCAGAGCCAAAATATTGTAGGTATTGTTATTGGAACAGGAATTGGTGGTGGCTTTTGCTCAAACGGGATATTATACAGGGGATTAGGAAATGCGTGTGAGATAGGGCACTTAAGATATAATGATGAAAGCGATTATGAAGAGCACTACCATAAGATTACTGAGAAATACAAAAGGGAGTTAAATGTAGATTCGCTTGCAACACTAGCAAATCTCTGTCGTAAAAAGAATGAGAAAGCCATACTCGCGTTTCAAGAAATTGGCCGTCATATCGGTCTTTTGTGTCGGGAAATAGTTCTAACATATGACCCCGGAGTAATTGTTATTGGTGGGAAGGTATCATTGTCCTGGAGTTTTATAAAAAAGGAGCTTCAAAATACCTTAAAAGAAAAAAAGGGGATTATTTATCATCTTCCGCAGATAGTAAGAAATACAATCCCTCATGCAAATCTTATTGGAGCTTCGCTTTTAAATGGTGCTTAGAAAATAGAGCTTAATAATGAAAGCCAAAAATAATTGAGGATCTTTTTGGGGGCTACTCTAAGTTTTGTTATTAACTTAGTAATACTCTTTCTTTATAGCTTTTAGTGCGTTTTTATAATCTAAAAGCCCTTCTTTAGCTCCCTTAATTTGAATATTCGCTTCAGAGTTCGCAAGACCTATTTTAAGTGAAGTGAGAAAATCTTGCTCCTTAATGAGCCCTGTAACGAATCCTGTGCAAAACGAATCCCCTGCTCCAGTGGACTCTACAACCTTTACCCTATGGGCTTTCAATCGGTGATAATTTAGTTCCTTATCAATTGCGTAAATTCCTTTAGGCCCATCAGTGATTATGCAGGATTTAGCTCCCTTTGAAATCAGCTTTCTAAGCATCTGAATTTCAGTTCCTTCTTCCCCTAAAATTAATGAAGCTTCCTCTTTATTTAGTATAAACACATCACAGCCTTCTATTATTTCTTTAGTAGTTTCAAAGCCTTCTTTTGCAAGATATGTTGCAATGTTAAAAGAGTAGGGAATCTTAGATTTTTTGCATAGCCCTGCAATCTTTTTTAAGGTATCAAGAGATTTGCCAGTAAGGGCCGAAAAATGAAACCATTTAGAATTTATCTTTTCAAAGCCTTTTTTAGAGATATCTAAAAACTCATTGCTTCCCCTAAAAGTCAGAATGGTCCTATCATGCTTTATGCTATCAAGTATTACTGAATAACCTGAAGGCCTTTTTGTAATGTTTCCCAAAAAGGCAACCTTATCATTTCTTAGGCTGTTAATAATAGCTTTTCCATTATCATCATTGCCAATACAACCCAAAAAGCCTGTCCTAAGACCCATCTTAGAAAAGCCACTGGCACAGTTGGTCCCCCCACCGCCAGTTGAAAAATTAATTCTATCAATCTTGATTTTGGCTCCAATTGGATAAGCCATAAGCTTCTCCTTTAAGCTCCTTGAATCAATAAATACCGAGCTATACTCCGTATCAATAAAAACATCAACTGTTGCCCCGCCAATCGTAACAACATCAAACCGTTTAGTGGCCATAGAATACTATTAGGGTTGATACGTTTTAAAGTTTTCTATTCACCTAAAAGCAACAATTCGTACTAACAGCCATCTTTTGAAGCCTGTTGAAAAGAGCACCTTGCAACTAACCAGTGGATGTCAAAACAATAGAAAAATAAAGCTTTTATCATCTATTTTTACTAAAAGGCCTAAGGAAAAGTTTATATATTACAAACCAAAAAAGGACAATAACCATTGTGTCTTTCATGGTCTGTAAATGTGTAACAGCTTATTAATGGATTAATATTTTTATGTAAATTACAAATTTTTAGTCATTTTTTTTCAAAAAATATCATCCAAAAAAATAAAGTGGTGGTTTAATGGGTATACCAAAAACTTCAATCAATTCAAATAGAAAAAATTCTAACCAACCTCTGCTTTTTGGCTTACTTGGAAGAAAATCTCAGGTAACTCTTTATGTAATTCTTGCAACAATAATAGTTTTCGTTTTGATAATTGCTATATTCTTTTTTATGAATTCAGGCAAAGATAGCCCCTATAGTGGCACTGAGGTATCACCAGTTGCAATGTATGTTGAGAGTTGTCTTGATGAGGCATCAAAGACCGCTGTTAAAGAAATTGGTTATTTGGGGGGATATACTAATTATGATTTAGGAACCTTTATGATAATTCCAAATGAGCCAACACTTTCTGAAGGTGTTTACTTTCCAAAAGGCAGTGGGTACTTCGTGCCCTACTGGCTACATATGAGTTCACCAAATAACTGCAAGAGCAACTGTGAATTTGAGTCAAACCTTCCCACTCTTTCTATGATTGAAGAGAATATGAATTACATAATCCAACAAAAAGTAATGGAATGTGTTGAAGGCTTTTCTGATAACGACTCCACGGCAGCCTTAAATTTTGAAATAATCCCACAAGACCTTCCAAACATAAAGACTATAATAAGAAAGGCAGGGATATCAATAGATATGGACTATCCACTGCTTGTAAGAAAGCTATCTGATAAAAAGGAATTCACCATAAGTGCTTTTGAAACTGAACTAGACTTGCCACTATATGAGATGTATAAAACGGCGCTTGAAATATCTGCAATGGAAGCAAAGTATCAGTTTTTCGAAAAGAAGCTACTTGATATAATTACAGTAAATGTAGGAACCTCTGCGGATAAACTCCCTCCTTTTTCAGATTTAACATTTGGGTTTCAAACACCAATTTACTGGCAGTCTAATGACGTCAAAGAAAGGCTATCAAACCTTTTGCTTCAGTATAGTTCCGTATTTCAGTTAAATGGATCAAAAAACCAAAGGGAGATTCAGGGAAAAACAAGGCTTGATGACCTCTACTTCAAAGGCTTTATTTTAGATATCCCTGATAAGGATGGTTTACAAAGGCTTGATTACAACATATTTTACGATCCCAGCTGGAATTCTTATTCGAGCTTTGGTGGTGACTATCTGATTGGGCCAAAAACTATGAACTTTGGTAATATAAAATACTTGAATTTAATACCCTACATCACCGCGTTTTCAATGTATGCAACTCCTTATGATTTATCTTATCCGTTAGTAATCTCTTTAAGAGATGAGGATACCTTAGGTGGGGAGGGGTTTACGTTCAATTTTGCAATAGAGCTAAACATTAGAAATAGCGAGCCGTTAACTGCTGATTCAAATTTCTTTGAAATAGAAAGCCAGGAGAGCTTGCTTTGTCAGCCAAAAAATCTTCAATCCAATGAGTACAAAATAAATGTAATCGATGAAAACAAAGAACTGGTAAAGGATTGTGAGGTATACTTTAGCTCAGGAGGAGAAAGTTGCCCCTTGGGAAACACAAAAGATTTAGGTTATATAACCACAAAGCTTCCTTCTGCAATAGGATTCGTTCACGCTCACAAGGAAGGCTATTTTTCAAAAGACACCTTTTTGTTGGTAGAGCCAGATTCTTCAGAGACTGTTGATGTTAGCCTATACAAAATCTCTGAAATAAAGCTTGCAGTAAAGAAGATGAGCTACGATGGCTCGGAATTAAACACATTTCCTCAAGGTCTTTTAAGCGATGATTTTGCGTATGTTTCACTTGAGAGGATTCCTGAATTTGGTGAGTCCGATCACACTGCATTTGCAACTATAAATGGTTCTTATCAATCTTATGTAAACGTGTCATTGGTGCCGGGAAGGTACAAGGTAACAGGCTATGTATTAAATTCAAAAAGAAATGTGGTGCCCGAAGAAAATATCTGCATTGGAATTGAGCCCGTATGTGTTTCAGAAATAGCCTTGCCGGAAATAGAGATGAACACTACGATGACAGGCCAAATTGAGCTTGATGAAAATAGTGCTCTTTTTGATTTCAATCCAGATAGCTTAAGTGAAGATAGTGTACTTGAGATTTACATGCTCGATATAGGATTGATTGATAATTACGATGAATTGGAGCTCTTAGGAGAGCTTGGAGAATTATCAAAACAGTACTCTAAGGAGTTAATCCCTCAAATTAAAGGGTGAAAATAAAAAATGAGAAAGCCAAAAATCTTTTTAGCAATACTAATAACAGTAGTTTTCACAATTGTGCCTTTAGCGAGTGCTTTAGAATTAGACTTCAATGTAGTTGGCGAAGACAATATAGAGTCTCTAAGAAGAATGCAGGATTCTTTAAGATTTAATATTTCGATAATAGGTTTTGAGGGCCAGGAAATCCCAAGCCAAACAATATTCTTGAATGGATACGCAATAGAACCTGAGTGTAAATTAGTTTCCGAAAATAATTTCTTATGTAATCTTTCAACTCAAAAGAATATGGTGTCAACTCCTTTAGCAACATATAAAATAGACATAAAGGTTGCAGGCAACGTCTTGGCAACCAAGTCAAAAGAAATGGTCGTTGATGGCCTTGGTCCAAAGGTACTTTCTGTAAACGGGCTTCCCGAGGTTGTGCGAAATGGTCAAGAGGTTAAAGTTGATGTTTCAGTGCTCGATTTGGGTGTAGAAGGGGGGACTTATTGCTCTGGGATTTCAGAAGTTATAGTTTATCAGCAAAACCCCAATGCGCCATTAAAAAAGGTGGTTGTAAATTCAAAAGAGTGTTCTTTTTTAGCTGAACTTAATTTCTCTTCAAATCAAATCTCCACTGGTCAGATTTGCGTTACGGCAAAAGATGGTTTAGGTATGACAAGCGATGAGCCATATTGTGAGGATATCATTGTCGATTCATTAGCTCCAATAGTAAATGAAATTGAACTTTTCAGGAAGGGTGGCTCTATAGAACTACTTCCCTTTAATTTTGCAAAGGCCAATACCAATTATCAGCTTGCAATCGTTGCAAATATAACTGATGACAGTCTTCTTAATCAAAACGATATTTTGGGCTTCTTTCCAGAAATCTCTTTAGGTAGCGATGGCGTAAAGCCTAGTTCTTGTGAAGAGATTGCCAATGGATTGAAATGTACCTGGGATAATCTAAACTTCTTCGCAACTGCTGACAAAACCTTTAATCTCAAGGTTAGCGCTCAGGATAGCGCAGGCAATTTGGGAGAAAAAATAGATTCAAAGCAACTCCAGATAGATAACCTTGGCCCAAGCGTTTCGGGAATCATTTCTACATATGGAGAGTATTTTGGGGTGCCCTTTTTAGGCAAGACTAACACTATTGTATTAAAAATTACGGATGATAAGTCTGGCTTATTACCTGAAAATGTATTTCTTAATCTTGAAGAATTAGGAGGCCCATCTAAGCTTAAAGCGAGTTATTGTAATCAAAGCGAATGTTATTTTGAGAATGTTAAAGTCGTTTTGGAAACTGGCACTTCCGTTCAAATAGGTATTAATCTTGATACTGCAGATGCCGTGGGGAATAAGGTTGATTTTGCGTATGCAGATGGGTTTGTAGTAGATACAAGCCCTCCAGTAATTGAAGAACAAAGTGTTGTTGTGATGTCTGATAAAGGATTAATAGATCTTAATGGTGGAGACACAGCCATTATAACTTTTAGAGCAAGGGACGACACACCCGTTTTTGTTTCAGGTGACTTCTCTGAAATATCTAAGTCAAATGCTTCGAAAATGGTCTGCCAGGAAGGCTCGGGCTTTTGGGATTGCATTGTAGAAATACCAAATTTAATCGCTGGGGCAAAAGGCTTAGCAAAGATCACAGTTACAGATTTAACTAATAATTCTTTAACATTTGAAGAAAAGATTTTGGTAAATGTTCCTCATATGGGACCCAAGCCAGATTATTGGGAGGTTGCATCTATTGATGTGATGGAGCCTGGTCTTGATAGTTCTTTAGGAGATGTGCTAAGCCAACAATTTTTTGCTACTATAAATTTAGAGTCTAAATCAGTAGCTAACGAGTACTCCCTTTCAAGGTTCAATATATTAAAATGCACTCAAACAGGCTATAAAGAAAAGAGTATTGATGTATTTTTGCCAGCTACTGTTGGAAACTCAATATCAATCCCTGCTGTGTTTTACTTAGATAAAGGGCAAGTGAGTGCCTCAGACATTCAAGTGAGCTGTGATGTTGAGATATATACAAAGATTCATTCAAAAACAGGTGTGATGCTCGCCAAGTTTCCTGAAATTGAGCAGTTAAATTTTACAGTTCCTGTTTTTGAAGGGTTCTCAGGTCTTACGACAACTGAAGCCACGGAGAAATTTAGAGTAAAACTCAAAGCTGTTAAGACATTCTCATCAACCATGGATTGGATTAA
>CAZTMQ010000044.1:0-10194 GCA_964615385.1 uncultured Methanosarcinales archaeon | reverse complement strand
TAATAATAATAATAATAATAATAATAATAATAATAATAATAATAATAATAATAATGATGACGGTAACAACTACAATAACAACTACAATAACAACAATAATGATAAGGGTGATAATAAAAACAAATACAACGACAATCGCAATAATAAACAAGGTGACAAAGAGCAAATTAATAAAGAAATATTCTTCCAAGCAAATATCTTAGATTCAAATGATTATTCTATTTATGCAATATCCCTTATAGATGATGTTTTGAGATCTGCAAAGAAAGTAAGTGCTTTGGAGTTAAATAGCCCTCTTACCTTGCTTGGTAAGGTAATGGTTGATGGAAAAGATGTTTTTCTTCCAAAGTCTTCAAAAATATTGGTGAGAGCAAAGCCAGTTATTGAAAATTCAATAAACAATCCAATAGACAATTCAATAAACAAGTTAAATGATGACTCAATAGATAATCATAATAAAGAGAGTTCAGTTGAATTTAAAGGGCTGGTTGGATTTGAAGATTCTGTTGAATATGAAGGCCAACTAGTGAGGTTTTCTGAGGGTACATATAGATATCAAGTTACAATAAGCTCTTCATTTCTAAGAGGTCTTGATGTATATTTTAAAGAGGGAGATAGGGATAAGACACCTATTCTTTTGAAGAGCCTAGATATTGAGAGCTTTCAAGATAGCAGTTTATTGAATCTAGATTTAAATGTAGATAAAACCTTATTTGATAGCCCACATTTTAAGATCACAGGATATGTTGGCGGAGTGGTTGATAAGCTTTCTAATGACTTTGATGAAAGCAATAAAGCTTGGCTTTATATACTCATTTTAGTTATTTTTATAAACATTGGGCTTCATATTTTTTTAATCCCAAAAATAAAGAATAAAATGAGTTAATTATTCAGCGAATAGTTAATTATTCAGCAAATTAATTATTTTGTGAATACGTAATTCCAATTTGCAGTTTTGCATACTTTGATTTCATGAAATCCTCGCTCATTCGTATACTTTGGTTTTGAGATTTCGTCTTGAGATCTAAAGTTTGAAGAGGCGGATTGTTGAAGACAACTTCAATAACTTCAACAACTCCAACATTTTTAACTAAACAATATGACCTTAATTATCAAGCAAGATGCTAAGTGCATTTATGCAGAGGTTTTTCATTTAGGATTTAGATTTAATATTTAGCATTTAACACTTTTAGCATTTAACACTTTTTTAAATGATTGGTTTTGTTCCTAAGGCAAATTGGGAGATTTTGCTGAGGGCGTTGTTTGATATAAATAGATTGGATTTAAATAAGTGTATACAAATAAGTGTAGGCAAATGAATGTATGGAGTTAATGTAGAGAAATAAGTGAATCTAAAATAATGAAAGCAAACGACGACAAACATTTTTTTGTTTTTTTAGATCTTGAATTTTTTTAGATTTCACAAAAGCCTCGTTCATTTGCATACTTTGGTTTTTTATTTTGAATTTTTATTTTTTTGAAAAATTTAATAAGTTAACAGGGGAGTCATGAAAATAGGTAGAATGTCACCTAACTTGGAATTTATATTCTTAAAGATAGCTTTAGCTTTAGCTTTAATCTTTATTTTTTCAAGATTAAGTTTTTCTGATCCCCCTAGCCCTGCAACAATAAACGGCTTTGTTTTTCATACTAACGGGACGGGAGCAGAAAATGAGATTCCAGTAAAGATTATTAATGATGACATTAATCAGGTTTTTTATACAAAGGTTTATGCTCCTCCAATTCCTCAGCTTGCAGGTGCTTACTCTGCTTCAATCATTGGAACTGCTGGTGATCTCATCAAAGTGTATTCTTATAATTCAACGCACTATGGCTATTTCGAAAGCTTACTTTTAAGTTCTACCACTGAGATCAATGTTACTTTAAATATTTCTCGACCTGCCGAGATTAATTTGACTATAATTTATCCCGAAAATCACGCATTACTTAATACAAGCCAAGAGGTTAATGTAACGATTAATTTGACGGCTTTAATTAATGATGCGGTTGGTTGTAATGTTACGTTGTTTATTTCAAATGAGACTGTTTTAAATTTTTCACAAGGCTCTAATTCAACTAATGTATTAGGAGATATATCATATGGTAACACAATTCAGACTAATTTTACAGTATTAACAAAACAAATGGGCAGTACAAACATAAGTGCTATAGCTAACTGCTCAAGTGATTCTGTTAGTTTTTTAGAACTTAATAATAAAAGTGTTGAAAATATTACTGTTAAAGATGATGCCCCTCCAGAGCTTTTTATTATTGCACCGGGAAATAATACAATTGAGAACACATCAAGACAAGTTTTCTTTTATTTTAATATATCGGATTCTTCGGTAGTAAAATGCGATTTTAATGTCAATGGGAGTTATAATGATTCTATAGATGACGCTCAAAAAGAAGTGATTTTGAATTTTACAAAAAATCTAGAGCTTGGAAATTATCTTTGGAATATAAACTGCACTGATAGTTATGGAAATTCAAAAGATTCAGGGCTTTATAATTTTACGATGAATGCCCATTACCCTTCAATTAAATTGATTGAGGTTGATCAAGATATCGTCCTTAATGCTGGGAGCACAAAACGGGTTTTTTGTAATGTGAGTATAGAAGATTTAAATGGTGGAAGTGATATCAAAAATGTTAGTGCAACATTCTATCATAATGGCAGTTTGAGTGAAGATGTGGATAATAATAATACTCATTATACAAATTCTAGTTGCGTGTATATTGGGTCAATAGGCAACATTGCTGATTTTGAATGCAGTTTTTATCCTTATTACTATGCAATAAGTGGCGGATGGGAATGCAATGTAAGCGCAAGTGATTTTGGTAATCTTTCTGATACAAATATAAACACTACTTTAATTGACACACTTTATGCAATTAATGTATCATTAGCAGTGCTTGATTTTGGGGATTTAGCCCCTGGGCATTATTCAGAAGAGAAGGTTTTAGAAATTACAAACCTTGGAAATCAGCAGGTAAATGTTTCTGTTTTAGGCTATGGTGGAAGCAATCCAATTACAGGCGATGGTTTTGCATTGTCTTGTGAACACGGGGATAATGTAGATATTTCAAACCAACGATATTCACTAGAATCAGGATTTTTCTATGATAAAAATCAATTAAGTTCTAATTTAAACCAGATGAATCTTACGATTAACAAACAAAACGAACCAGCAACACCTGTTACTAATGCAACGTATTGGCAATTATATCTGCCTTTAGTTGAAAGGGGAGTTTGTGAGGGGACTATAAGGTTTTTTGCAGGGGCATCATGAAAGACTTTAAAATTTTTGGAAAGGGAATGAAATCTGACTCTCTAAGTACTACTTTGAATATTAATCTAAACAGGACTTCAATAAAGTCTAATCTTTCAGGAGAGTTCTTTAGGATTCTTTTAAGTGATTTCTCAAAGGTTTTTTCAAAGATTTTATTAAAAGTTTTTAACTCAAAGCTATTTTTTATCTTATTTTTCGTTTTATTTCTAGCTTTGTTTTTGTCTAACTCATTTACATCTGCTCAAAATCTTAAACAAACCAATTATTCTTATATTCAGATTTCAAAAACCAGCTATTTATTAGGAGAATCAGTGTTTTTTAGAATAATTGATAAGGCAAATGAGAAGAATATTGATCAAACCAATTCATATGTTGAAATATCAAATGGCCAAAGAACTTTTAGGATGATTGGCGATTTAACTGAGGATAACATATTTATTCCAAATGAAATAGGTCAATACACAATCTATCTAAAAAGGGTTTTTTCAAATCAAATTATTGATTCAATCGGTTTTGATGTGGTATTTGAAAATCAGAAAAATTCTATTTCTAAAGTAATTCCCAAAAACATGTATGATGTTTCTGGTTCTTTGGATTTAGATTTATCTCCAAAGGAAAATCTAGATAGTAAGCCTACTTTATTTACTGATAAAATCAATTATATTCTTAATGAAAGTGTTAATATTTTTTTTAATCTCCCTACGGGCGAGTATGAGCTAATGATAGAAAATGATGAAAGCAAATTCTCTTTTATTGACTCCCCTAACTCGCCCGTACTTTTTTTCCCGAGGATTGTGGGAAAATATGAAGTGTTTTTGCTGAATAGAAAAACTAAAGATTTATACTCTTCTAAATTCAACGTATATACTGAATATGAATACAATAAAATTGGATATCATGAATTTGAAAACAATCAATACATTGAAAATAAAGAATATAATCCTAATAGTTCTTATCAGAATTTGGTTTCATTAAATGGTTATAATGTTTCAGTGTCATTAAACGACAATTTTGGTTTGGGTTATTATAAAGAAAATCAAAAAAATGATAGTAACAAAGATTATAGTAACAACGGGAATATTAGTGGAGGAAATACCTTTATAATTAGCGATGAAAGTAAAATAAATTCAATTGTATTCAATGCCAAAAAAACCCAATTAAATTTTTCAGTTAAATTCTTTGAAAGACAAAATATTTCATTTAGGCCCATTAATGAACTTTCATCTTATGAGGATTTGACAAATTCTCAAAACCAAGAAAAGTCTTCAAATGATGATTTATTGAATGAAGCTGTAAGTGTGGCTGAAAGTGAGGCTGTTAATGAACCTATAAAAGGTCCTATAAATAAAACCTTGAATGAACCTATTAATGAAAACGCAAATAAAAACATTACCGAAATTGCTAACGAGGTTTTTGATGAAAATAGAATTGTATCAATGAACAGAGCGCCAATAATAAAATATGACCTTCCTAAAAATCAGGCACTTATTGAAAAAGGATATCTGGCTTTAGAAGAGAATAAGATATACGATATTGAGATTGAGCCTAATGGCATTATTAAGTCTTTTGAAATCAGGAATGCTAAATACAATAGTGAAGTAGAGATAGGATTTGATGAAATCTCGCCTGAAAAGTACACTAAAATAAAAGAGAGTTTTGAAGAATCTTTTAAAGAAAGCAATTTAGCTGAAAAAAAAATAGTTGAAAAAACAAAAAATATTGTAAAATCTTATGCAATAAATCTTGATTTTGAGTTTGAGGAGGCAAGTTTTAAAACTGTTGCTAGAGGAACAGAACTTTACAAATGTAAAGATTGGAATTTTAGCGAACAAATATGTTATGGTGATTGGGTAAAGGTAATGGATTTGACCATCGGTGAAGAATATGATGTTAAACTTTATCCTGGCGACCCTTGCTTTTTAGAAGTTGGAGTAGCATCCGTTAATACTGACAAATCAATATATCATCCTAATGAGAGTTCAAATATTACAATAGTTGTTTTGGATACCCTTGGTTTTTTGGTTGAGGATGCTTTGGTTAATTTGAATATAACCTCTCCTTTAGGGGATATTCATGTTTTTTCAACTGAGAACTATTCAATCGTTGAGACCTCAAAAGGCATTTATAATGCAATTTTTGATTCAACAAATCAAGAAGGCAGTTATTATATGTCAGTTAGTGCTTTAGGGAAAAACACCAATAGCTCTATGCAGTCTTATTTTTTGGTTTCAGAGTTTTATGAGTTTGAAATAATCAGAAATACTCCTGTTACAATTGATCCTTTTAAAGAGCCACATACTTCTAGCATAAGGATAAGCTCTTTTATCAATGTTTCATCATTTGATTTTATTGAAAAGTTACCAAGTAATTTTACGGTGTTAGATTCTGGTGGAGCAGAGGTTTCTTATGAAGGAAACTATATTTTTCTTAGATGGAAAAATCTTACAAACAATTCTTTAGTGAGTTATGTTTTTAATGCTCCTTTGGTAACTCCTTATCTTTGGGAGATGGGGCCTTCAGAGGTTCATTATAGCCCTTTAGAAAACGGATTGGAAAGCGAAATCAATAGCGTTTTTTATGAGGCAAGACCATGGCTTTTAGCTGTTGATCCAATCTATTTTTACGACCCTTACATAAGTTATTTGACAGGCTGGAGTAGTGGGACAGGAATAACCTATGCTGAGGTGGATGATGGTATAAGACAGCCTAATACTCCTGGGACAGGGGATTATGTTTCAAGCCTTGTGAATACTGGAAAGACTTCACAATTTGGCTTTAGAAACATTACTCAGACTGGTATTGAAAATATAACATTATGGGTTTATTTGGCAACTGGAAGAAATGCTAGATTTACTTTTTACCTATACCAAGGCAGTACTTCTAGATGTTCTTTAGCTATTGGCACTTCACAATCAGGCTGGAAAAGCTGTACTTGGAATAGTCCAACAGGCGATCTTTCAAATCTTAGTGTTTATTTGGGTAATCCTACTAAATCTGGAGGTGGAGCTAACACATATGCTACAGTTTATGCAGCGTATATTTCTGTTGATACGGGAGATAGTCCCCCAAGTGTTGTTTTGAATTACCCAACAAATAATTTAATAGTTAATTCAACTCCTATAAGTTTTAATTTTACTGCAACAGACCCTAAGTATTCAACAATCTCTAATTGTACACTTTATGCAAATTTCTCAGGCTCTTGGGCAAAGAATATCACAATACATAATGTTACAAACAACACAATCAGAAACATAACAATCTCTCCAGCAGATGGCACATACATCTGGAATGTGAATTGTACTAATTCAGCAGGGAAGTCAAATTCTTCTGCATCAAATTTGACTGTCAAGATTAATTCTGTTTTGCCAATTATTCAAAATCAAGCATTAAATGGAACAACTATTAGACAGAATAGGACAATAAGATTTAATGCTTCAATTACAGACTTTTATGGAATAAGTAGTGCCATTGTTACTTTGAAATATCCAAGTGGTGAATCGTATAATTATTCATTAAGCCAAAGTGGTAATGAGTTTTATACATTATTTACTAATACAACTGCTCCTGGAATTTATAATGTGACTTTGATATGGGCAAATGATTCTTTAGGGCAGATTGGCAAAAACGAAAGTCCCAGTCTTTCTTTCACTGTTGAGGCAGTGCTACCTGAGCCATTTAGTCTCTTGTCTCCTGAAAACAGTATTGAAACCACAACTACTCTCCCAACTATGCTTTGGAGTCAGACTTCTACTCCTGATTTTAAAAATTATACATTGCTGATAGATTCAGACATCTTTTTTTCTTCTCCTGATTTTACTTATTACACAAATGATATTGCAACAACAAGCTATCTTTTGGATTATGCGCTTTATTCAAACACCAAATATTACTGGAAGGTCATTGCCTATGATATTTTTGGTAATTCCAGAAATTCTAGTGAAACTTATATTTATATTATAGATTCAATTGCTCCAACAATATTGCTTAATTCTCCTGAGAATCAATCTAATAAAACAAATGCGTTGGTGAATTTTACATTTACTCCAAGCGATACCAACACATTAGATAGCTGTGTTTTATATGGTAATTTTTCAGGTAGTTGGAATGAAAATGAAACCTTAATTTCAGTTGCAAATAACACAATTAACTGGATTAATATCACTTTACTTGAATCAAATTATATCTGGGGGATTTGGTGTAATGATAGCGCAGGGAATTCAAGATATTCTGTAAACAGCACATTCACATTGGACATTTCAGGACCAAACATCTCATTACTATCTCCTGAGCCTGATGCTTTGATAACTGATACAAATGTAGTTATTTTTTCAATTAATGCAAGCGATAAGTTTGGAGATATTTCTGAGTGTTCATTGATTGTTAATGATTCTATTAGGCAAACCCAATATGATGTAATTGATAGACAAGTGTATAATTTTAGCCAATTCTTAGAGAATAATTATTACTCTTGGCGTGTTAATTGTACGGATACAAACGGAATAGAGAATACTTCTGAAACCCGATTTATAAATATAACATCAATTGATAATGACCCTCCATTGATTACTTTAAATTATCCTATCTTAGATGATTTTGTCTCAACGCAAGATATTGTATTCAATTATACTGCTGAGGATGCAACGGGAATTGAAAATTGCTCACTATATATCAATGGGGTTTTTAACCAATCAAATGACACTATTGAAAATTTAGCAGATAATTTTTTTACTGCTAAAGGATTTAGTAATGGGAAATATTTTTTTAGGGTTGATTGCTTTGATAATTCTACAATACATAGTTTTTCGCAATCAGATACATATAATTTTACGGTGGACTTAGAAAATCCAATAGTTTCAATATCCTTGCCTTATAATGATAGTTATCTGAATTATTCTAATATTGTGTTCACTTTTACTGGAAGTGATTTAAACCTTGATTACTGTGCACTTTATGGGAATTTCTCAGGGCCATTTGAAGAGAAGGCAAGGAATAGCACACCTAATAATGGGACAAGTTCAACTATTACTTCAGGTATAAGTGATGGAATTTATGAGTGGAATATTTTTTGTTTTGATAGGAGTGGCAGAAGTGGCTTTAATTCAAACAATTATACTTTGGTTGTGGATACCACACCTCCTCAATATAGCGGATTAAGTGTATCGCCAAGTTCTCCAACTAATTATTCTGAGAGCCAAGTTTATGAATTTAATATTAGTTGGATTGATTACATAGAGATAGATACTGTGATTTTTCAAAGTAACTTTACTGGAGAGATTGTCGAGGAAGAAATAAATCCACTTTTAGGCAATTTGTATTCTATAAATAAAACAGGAATTTCTGCCAGAAATTATTTTTATAATTGGATTGCAAATGACACTTCAGCAAATGTAAATTCAACAGGTGTTCAATCTTATGTAATTAACAGGTCTGAATCAAGTATAGTTTTAGAGATTAATGGATCCGAAGATAATATAACAATTAATCAAAATACTATTGTGAATATTACAACTTATTTGACAAATCCATCTGGGGGTTATATTGAACTTTATGTATCTGATGAACTTATAGATAATGGAACAGGTACTCTCTCTAATCTTATAAATTTCACTGAGCCAGGGTCTTATAATGTTACTTCTGTGTTTTATGATTGTGAGAATTATACTGGAGTTTCAAAGACATTTTTTGTTGAGTCACTTGATGTGTTGGCACCTGTTGTAAATTTAATATTTCCTGAAAATGATAGTTCGATTGGAATTAATGATGCTATTTTTCAGTATAATGTGAGTGATTATAGTGATATAGAGAATTGCAGTTTATATTTGAATGGGTCTCGTGACCAGTACGAAGAAAATCCTCAAAGGAACACAACGCTTTTTTTTAATGCAGACCTTGAAGAAACTGATTATCTTTGGAAGGTTGTTTGTTATGATTCTAATGGGTATGTGGGAGAGAGTCAATCCAGAATAGTTCATGCAGTAGATAATGATGCAATTAAGGTATTAGTAAACACCACAAAACCTGAGTATGAGAAGGGCGATAATTTGATTGCATTTACTAATACTACTGATTTTTTTTCAAACCCACTTGTTACAGATGTAACTTCCCATTTAATAAAAGGTGAGACAAATGTATTTTGGTGGAATGAGTCTTGGGCAAAAAGAAAGCCAATATATCTTAATGAAACGACAGGTTCAGGGCAAACAAATGCGATAACACAGGTAAATATTACAGCTCTTAATGGGAATATCTCAAGCTGTCAAAATGAGTTGAGGATTATTTATCATTATGGTGCAACTGCCTCAGAAGTACCTTTTGAGGTATATGCTGGGGATGATTCAACATGGTGTTTAGTTGGTTTTAGGGCAAATATATCAGCTAGTGCCATAAATTATCTAAGGTATTATGCTTACTACAATTATAGTGGAGCAATAAATCCGGGATATGAGCTTGCAACTTCAGCAAGTGTGCTCTTTAATGCACAAGCATCTGGTCAAGATGAAGGGTCTGTATTAAATGTTGGAAACATTATTGGTAATAATGATAATACCTATGCCGAAATCTCAGTTTCAGGAGGAGGAGCGGGCCAAGAATCAGCACACGGCAGGGATTTTATTAATAGTACACCTGGAGATGATATTATAAAAGTTCAAGCAAGATACAGATATGAGGTTACTGCAATGTCTGGAAGCTGGTACTTAAGGTATAGTGTAAATGATGGGACAAGTTATACTGATGCAACACTTGGTACAGGTACTGTTGCTAAGTCTACCTCATCTTGGACAGATATAACCTCTGCTTATCCTACTCTTTCATGGAGCGAGCTTAATAAAACAAGGCTTCAGGGCAGGGTTACTAAAGGAAGTGGTTCTGGAACAAGCACTATGCGTTTATATTGGGTTGA
>CAZTMQ010000043.1:1347-10243 GCA_964615385.1 uncultured Methanosarcinales archaeon | reverse complement strand
CCATAAACTGACTTATCCCTACTGTTATCAGGCTAAACATTATTGAGACTACTGTAGAAACTAAGAAGTAAAGAATTATTCCTCGTGATAGGCTTTTTCCTAATGTGTATTTTCTATATACGGAATCTTCACCTTTTTCAATGGTCGATGAAAGATACGACATTATTATTATTACTTCAACAACATAAAGCCCCACTACGATTTGAAAGAAGTAAGTTGGAATGCCTATGCTAAAGATACTTTGGAACTGCCCTGCGGCACCAGGAACGGCTCCATCTGCCAGTCCGCTTGAATTGATTTCATTGCTCTTTTCATTTACGAGATTTATGATGTTTGATAAAAGCCCTGTAATCCCCACTACTACGCCTCCAATTACAGGTGTTAAAAAGCTCATTTGGGATTTTATGCTCGTTATGATGTCTGATAATAAATCCCTAAGCCTTTCGTTCACTCTGTGAATCTGTTTTAGATACTCTGAAACATTTAGCATTGCAATTGATGCGATTAATGGCCCCTTACTCACGCTTTGGGAGAGCACTTTCATTGAGCTTTCTATCATATTTGAAGGGTAATACATTATTGCTCCTTTTTTTCGGTCAAATATTGCCTCGTTAATTCCCATTCCAAGTCTTTTGATATTATCTGCAATTATTCTAAAAAACCTCCCTATTAGATTATCTCCCCCTACTGTTGCTACATTTGCTATTGCAAGCTCCGCGGGAATTCCATCTGCAAGGCGGTTTCCCAGTTGGAATAGAGCTGAACTAAACTGCTTTTCTAAAAGAGCTGCTTCCTCCCGTTGTTTGTTGATTGCTGAGTATTTGATGTTAAAGTACACTGAGATTGAAAGCCCAAATGCAAGCGAGATGAAAAGCGATAATATTACAGCGCCGATTCCAAAGGGACCGATATATTGCTCAGTTGCTTCATTTAAGGTGTATCCTAAGAAGCTCATTACTGAAGGGATTATTTCAATATCAAATGTCGGATCCATTGCATGCATTATTAGTGGGCTTAAGCCAACTAGGAAAAGAATTAAGAAAACGCTTATGGCTGCCACCATCGGAGAGATTGAAAATTTAATGCCTGCAACGTTAACTTGCTTTTTTGGAGGAGCTGAGATTAAAAGCTCTTCTTCTATTCCCCCGCCACCATACCCCGTGGGCCTTGTTGAAAGAATTTGTATGGCCATATAAAATACTGCAAAGGGCAATAGCAAATCGTAAAGTAATAGGATGTGATACCACTTTACCCCTTCCATAAGCCCAGCAACTAAAGGAAGCATAATTAGACTTAGTATTGGGAGTACAATTCCAATCATATTCAAAGAATCTATTGGACCTTTAAGATCTTGAGCAAAATGAAGCATTTTTTCATATGTTTCATCAAGGATATATGATAATGCCCTGTTTAAAATTTCAACCCTTCTTGTCTCAGACCCTTCGTAAAGGGAGCTTTCAATTATTCTAAAAACCTCTATGAATTCATCGTTATAACCCTTCCATCTTTTTAGATAATTGTTTAACGAATCTTTTAGGGTTCTGAATTTCCCTGATTCAACATCCCAAAGGATTTTTTTAAAATCAATTGATAGGGGCGGGATTAGATGGTCCGCTGCAAATCTTATTGCAAGCTCAAGATTTGAGGTGTGCCTCATGTATGTAACAATATAAAAAATTGACAGCACCATCTGATTTGAGGATTTCATTCTCCATCTTGTTGCAAGAATTGAAGGGATTTTTTGCAGTGGAATCATTGCAAACGCCCCTAATACTAAAAAGAAAAACAACATGAAAAAATCGTACTTTTCGATTATAAAGCCTACTAACACCACAACAAGAATTGCTAAAAGCATTCCAACAAGCGGAAAGAATACTGAAAAGCTTGTGGCACCTTCAGGGGTAATGTTTAGGTGGCATGTTTCTATATCATATTCAAGTTGTTCTCTTTTCTTTTTGTCAGGTGACACTTTTAGTAGGTTTTCTGATAGGTTGCAAAGCATTTCATAAAGTGATAGCTTTGGCTTTTCCATCTCCTTTTTGAATTGCTTATACTCAGTAGAAATTATATTTTCAGATGTATCTTCAGGGTTGTTTGATACTAGCGAGGCAATTCTCTTTTTGTATTTTGCTGCAATTTCTTTTGTGTATTCGTCCTCGTTCATTGTTAAAGCCCTTTTATTAACGAATGTTTTATGTTTAGATCCTTTGACATTATTTGTTTTAGCTTTGTTTTTCTTTATTTGGCTTTTTATATAATGAGATACAATACCAAAAATAATAACTAAAACAAGATTTACTATTGGGAAATTTTCATTTTCCACTTGCTTTTTTTGACTTCTTCAGTGAGCCAATCAGACCATCTTTGAAAGATCTTATCACTATCAAGTTTTCCATGTTTTGATAGGACATAATCGGAGCATCTGTGAAATTCATCGTTTGCAAGGATTACGAAGTCTGCCTCTAAAAGGTTAGGGTTATCTAACTTATCTGAGATGTTTACTATCTCTTCTTTTATTTTGGCCCGAAGTATTATGTTACTCCAAAGTGCATCCCAATTTCCTGCCCATTCCTTTACATTTGAGGCGATTGATTTGAGGATCTCGGAGTCTCCATGGATCAGGTCATCTGAGGGCACAAGCTCATCTTTTTTAGAATCGTATTTCATGATATCTACAAATCCGTTTTCTGTTAAAGGGTCTTGTTCCCAATTTTTTCTTACTTCGGTAATCTGAGTTATTCTTCTCCATTTGTGAAGCCCATCAGCGGATTTGATTGGGTTCGCAACTATGATAATATCTGTTGCCTTAAATGAGGTTTTTGGAACTTGAAGATCATTTACAACCCTATCAAAAACACCATATGGGCTGTCTCCGTGTATTGTTCCTGCCACTACGTTTGCAAGAGCTCCTACTCTCATTGCTTCATAAAGCGCTTTTGCCTCTGTGCTCCTTACTTCTCCAACAATTAAACATGAATCACCAAGCCTTAGAGTGGTCCTTATTCCTTCATCAGCAGGGACTTCGGATGAGTTTTTTGTTAGTGCAGCAGCTACCTTCATTGATTGAATGTTATAGTTTAAGTCTCTTAAGGAATCTGTAGGCAATTCCAAAGTATCTTCAATTGTTATTATTCTTAATGTGCGCATTATTTCGGTCATCATTGAACCCAAAAATGAAGATTTTCCAGCGCTCCTTGTTCCAGCTACAAGTATTGTTCTTGCCCCATCAATCAGAAAGCTAATTATCCCTGCAGCGAGAGGGTTTATCATCCTTGCTTTGATAAATAATGGCAGTGTCCACGGCCTATCTCTGTGCCTTCTAAATGCGTATGCTAGACCCGTTGGGTTTAGGGGAGCAGAGATCACTGCAACTCTTGCTCTTGAGGATTCTAGTGCCACATCGGTATCAAGGATAGGATTTGCCTCATCAAGTGGTCTTCCTGAGATCATTCTGAGTTTTGATGCCCACGATTCTGTTTCGTTTACTGTGGCGATGATGTTTGTGGTGCATTCGTGATATTGCTCATGTATCAAAAATATTGGGGTTCTTCCCTGAGGGCTATTTACCACTAAATCCTGGATTTTGCTATCTCCCATTACCACTTCGATTAGGCCAAAACCCACGGTGTATCTCACTAAAATCTTTGCGATTTCATCAATTTCTCCTTCGGTAAAATTGAGATGTTTATATTCAGAAAGTTCTTCAATTAAGCCTTTTCCTATATGAAAGAATATTTCTCTCATTCTTTTTGGATCTACAAACTCGGATTTTTTTGGCTTATGCTCTGAGATTATATTTCTCGCAGTCTCAAGAATGGAATACTTTTCTTCTGAAAGCCTGAATTCTGGCGGGATTATGTGATACATCTTTTGTATAGAACTTGGCTCTTCAAAGATTGTTACTTCTGTTCCATCAGGCAATTCATAAGAATCTACTGCTAAGGCATCTTTTGGATAAGTTGCCATTAGCTTTGTATACATAAAGTCTGGTTTTACTGTTGGATTTAGGATATTTCTATATACTGACCTATCTCCAATTTGTATTCCGGCAAGATAAGGGCTTGCAGAGATTATCAGCCGGGTTTTTTTAAGCTCACTAATTACTAAGTCAAATTTTTGTATTAGTTCTAAAAGATACTTTGCCTTTTGATCGTCCTCTGTGCCTTTATGAAGTATCTTTAGTTCCCTTGATTGTCGCAAAAGCCTTACGTATGCTCCGATGGGGTCTTCTAAGAGGTATTCTATAATTATCTTTCTAAACTCTACAAAATTATCACTCACTTCTCTGTAAGGATTCCCAAGCTCTTTTGAAATAGCAAGAAATGAAGTGAGATTTTTGTTTTTTTGGAATTTAATGTATAGCTTTACAATCTCTGTAAGCATCAAAGTCTGATGAAAGTCATATTCGTAGTCCCTGTGCTTGTTCATAATTATCTTTGTTGCAAGCTCTGTTTCTCCTAACGCTCTTAATACGTTTTTCATACATGACTTATTATCTTCTACTGATGGAGAGTATGGACAGTTTCTGCAATCAAATTTTAATACTGTTTCTTCACCTTCCCGCACCGATTCAAAGGGGCATACGTTTTCTTCCATTTTGTTTTAATCCTTAATTTATTTTTGATGTGTTCTGGGTTTTTATTGAGTTAATAGCAAGGTGGCAAAAAAGCTTGATTAAATTTCTTCATTAAAGTACAACATTATCAACAATTTGTAACTTTTAAAAAAAAGTTCAAACTCTATTACTAACTTCCATTACAAAGTTGAGACCACTTAGGTTTTTAATAAACTGACTTGTTTTTAAAGTTTGTTTTTTTTTGTTGAGAATATTAAAACTTGGTGACTATTTTGTAATGGTTACAAAATATTATTATATGAAAGCCTGCTTTTTTAGCATATGGAACAAGGTAATCAACAACCTCAAGGCTTAAACCAGCCTTCTTCACAAGCTCCTGAAAAGGATTTGTTTAAGGCTTCGGATTCAAAGTTGGCAATTTCACAGTTTTCAAAATATTCTGAAAGGCTTGATGATATTGAGAATAAAACAAGACTTATAGAGGATAGGTTAAACGTCACATCAAAAAAGGTTGAGCTTTTAGAGCAAAACCTCATTAAACTTGCAAAGGAGACTAATTCAAGTCTTAATGAGATTAATATTAGAATTAAGGATATTGATAATTCTATAAAAGAGCTTAACGCAAGATTCTCTCAGCTTGCAGGGGAAGCGGTTGGTTTTGCTAAAAAAGATGATGTTGAATCAATTAGGAAATATCTTGAGTTTTGGAATCCTGTGGAGTTTGTAACAAAAGAGAGTATGGAAAAGATTTTAGAATCAAGGCTTAAAAGGCTTTGATGGATTGATAAAAAAGGTTAAGTTTATATATTTACTTGTCAGAATAAGGATGGTGGTCTTTTAAAAATGGAAAATGTTGTACCCGTTGATTTTGTGCTCAAGCTCAGGAATCTTGGATATTCTAACCAACAGATTATCGAGGCTTTGCAGGCTCAAGGGTTTAAATCACACCAGATTTATGATGCATTAAGCCAAGCAGATATGAATGATTCAAGGGATAGAGAAGTCCCTTTTGAAAATGGTAGCATGGATGCCGTTCAGGGTCAACCAGAAGCCCAGTATCCGCCGCAACAAGGACAAAATTATACAAATTATCCATCCTCGTCAAGCGGAGTTGATGCAGGAATGGTTGATAAGATCCAGCAAATTTCTGAGCAGATTATTGAAGAGAGATGGACAGATATTGTTAATAATATCAAAAAGGTTGCTGAGTGGAAGGAAAGGACCGAAGATAGGATCAGGAATGTTGAGCTAAAGCTTGGAGTACTAACGGAACAGGTAAAATCAGTTGAAGAATCAGTTCTTGACAGAATGAAACAGTATGATACTCATGTGGTGCAATTCTCAAGTGATTTTAAGGCGATGGAGATGGTTTTTAAAGATGTTGTTCCTAAGTTCACTCAGGGGATACAGGAGTTATCAAGACTTGTGGATGATTTTAAAGAGAAGGTGAGCACAAGCCCGCAAAAGAGCAAAACTGAGAATCAGTTGGGAAAAAAGTAACGACTCTTTTAGGTATAGAAAAATATTTCTTTATAACAAAAAGATTTATAAATTCACCCTTAATTCCAAGTCTTATGGAAGTAGGTTAATGATTTAAATATTTGAGATTTTAGATGTTTAAGGTTTTAAAAATGGCAAAAGTCAGCAATAAAACGATCAGCAAGGTTGTTAAAAAAAAGTGGTTTAAGATTTACGCTCCTCAAATGCTTGGAAATGCGTTCGTAGGAGAAAGTTTTGTGGATAGCCAAGAGAGGTTATTAGGTAAAACTGTAAAAGCAAACTTGGGCTCTCTTACGAATAAGTCGAAGAATTCTTTTATTAATGTTAAGCTTGAATGCGATAAGCTATTGGGTAAAGATGGTGCGGGGACAAGTATAATTGATTATAACATGTCGCCTTCAGCGATTAAAAGAATGGTTAGGCTCAGAAGGGATAGGCTTGATGCGTCTTTTGTTTGTGAGACTAAAGATAAAAAGTACGTAAGAGTCAAATACATGATTATAACCGTGAGCAATGCGTCTAGTTCAAAAAAGACCTTGATTAGAAACGCAGCAAGGGCCCTTATTGCAAAGTATGTGATGAGTTTACCCTACGAAGATTTCGCCAACAATGTCATTGGGTTTGCAATGCAAAGTGAGATGAGAAAGGCTCTTTCAAAGATATATCCTATCAGAAGCGTTGACATAAGGCAATTTACTTTAGTTGAAAAGAAAACCTTTACTGTTGTAGAGAAAGGAGAGGGCTTTGATATTTCTAAATTGCAAGATCCAAAAACACCTCCTAAAGAAGAGGAGGAATCAGATGGCCAGGAGAGCTAAATGGCTTATAAAAGGGTTTTTTTAGATCTTAGGTTTTTCGATGAATATTCTTTGTTGATGAATACTTTTTCCTTCCCTGTCACAAAACAGGACCTTCTAAATGCAGGGGCTAGCAATGTTGGTGAAAACTTTTTAGAATTTGAAAACGAACATTTTGAAAAAGGCGTTCTTAGTTTAATTAACAATGGCCTTTCAAATCTGAAAAACATTGTTACTAAGAAATCCGCAGTATATCTTCATAAGGGGCTTAACATACCTTTGCTCGGCCACGTTGGCTTTGGGTTGATCGATAGAGGAACTAATGCGGTTGAGGTAAAACCAATCACAGGGTGTAATCTTAAGTGCCTATTTTGTTCAGTTGACCAAGAGCTAAGGTTTAGGGATTTTGTGATAGAAGAAGAGTTTTTAATTAGCGAACTCGAAAAACTCTTGGCTATTAAAAAAAGTGAATGTTATATTTTTATTAATGCACATGGCGAGCCACTTTTTTACTCACCACTTACAAGGCTTATTAGGGATTTAAAGTCAAATCAAAAGATAAAGGATATTATTCTAATTACAAATGCAAGCTTACTATCAAAGGGATACATAGATGAACTGATAGCTTCAGGGCTTGGAAGGATGAATATCTCTATCCATTCCCTTGATAAAAAGAAGGCAATAGATTTGTCTGGAATCAAAGGATATGATTTAGATAGTATTTTGGCTAATATATTATACGCCAAATCAAAGGGGCTTAGCGTTACTATAACCCCTGTTGTATTGTTTAGCTCTAAAAAGCTTGAAAGGCAAGGGATCGAATCCAATCAAAAGGATATGATTGAAATTGCCCGCTTTTGTAAGGAGAACGGCCTTTTGTTTTCTCCACAAAACTATTTAAGCTACAAGCTAGGCAAAAGGGTTTCAAAGGAGAAAAGCTTTGAGGATTTTTATGTATTTCTTGATACATTAAAGAAGAACTTTGGAAATGAGATTTTTGAATTAGCTCTTGATATAAAGCAGGATAATTCGCTAAAAAATCCCTTTAGAAAGGGAGAGATTGTTAGCCTTAAAAAGGAGTTTAATGGTCTTTTAGAAAACGAAGCGATCTGCGTTTTAAGGAACAGGCTTGTCAGTGTTATTGGTGCAAGGGATAAAAATAGTTTCAAGGTAAAGATTATTAGAACAAAGGACAACATAATCAAAGGTTTGGCCCTTTAATCAAAGCCTTATTCATTTAGCTTAAAAGGCGAACTAAAGAATATTTCTCTAAGCATCATGTATATAAATAGAAGTTATAAAAGCACCTTTCGAAATTCTGAGAATTGAAAAAATAGCAGTAATAATAATAATAATAATAATAATAAGAATGATGATAGTAATAATAATGATAATAATCGCCTTGTAACAATACTAAGATCAAGAAAAAGAATAATAAAAGAAAAAAAGAAAAAAAGGTTATTTTTAACCTGTTATTTCTACGTCGCTTAGGCTTGTACCTTTGACTTTCACTTCTGTCTTTCCTTCGAAGTCATCAGCATATGTGCTGTATGATCCTAGGACCTTTGTTGCCAAAAGTGTGTCTTTTCCTTCAGCGCCTGCTACAAGCAACTGATACTTGTCATCGTTTGTGAATAGCCTAATCATGGCTTCACCGGCTGTGAATCCTTCACCACAGTTTTCTCCTGTCACTCCAAGTAGAGCAGCAGCAGCACTGTTTGCGCAAGGTCCACCAACAACGATATAGTGGTCGTTTTTGACTGCGTCAGCTGAGGAAAGGTCGCTATCTAAAATAGCAAGTCCTACTGGAAGTGGGCTTGCACCGACACTTGTAATCTCGCCAACAACTGCAGTGTCTCCAACTTCTAAAGACACTTTGTTATCTGCAGTTCCAACAGTCTGGCCAACATATACCTGGTATCTCACAGCGTCATCAACAAGGACAAAGGTTGCTCTTCTTCCAGTGTAGCTGAAAGAATCAAGCTCAGTTCCTAGGTCGGTCTTTTCTCCAGTCTTTATTACG
>CAZTMQ010000043.1:0-1247 GCA_964615385.1 uncultured Methanosarcinales archaeon | reverse complement strand
CTGTAGATAGTCCTCAAAGTCAAGGCTGTACCCCTTGTAGATGTATGACTCGGAGTCATATAAGCACTCTAGCTCATCCTCATATTGAGTTGGCTCGTTTGCAGTTATTTCTATTGTCAATGTTGGGTTTGAGACTGTGCCGTTTAATGCCAAGTCTGTTATTTCCCATATGTCATATTTGTCTAAGAAGTCATATTCAGAGTACTCTGAGCTTTGGAAACTAACCTTACCGAAGTATTCAGACTGCGAAGCGTCGTATTTGACTTCGTCCACATATACTTCAACTTCGATATCGTCGTTGTCCTCATCATACATATAGTCTGAGTAGCCTTCCTGGATTGTCTCCTGAGCAATTGTTACATCACCTTTCATTAAGGCTACAATAATGTATCCGTTGGTTTCTCCAACGTCCTCAGCCATTCTGACAATCTTTAAGCTGTACCCTTCAAATCCATAGGTATCCAACTCAATAACATCTCCAACAACAACGTAGGAATCCGCATTTGTTAGCTGCAATTGCAATCCATCCTCAATATCTGCAAGGAGAGTCGCATCAACTGTTTCTGAAGCATTTACGTCTTCACTAACGAGCTTAAAGTTCTTTCCCAAGAATTTAAAGTCGTATTGGAAATCCTGAGTTCCAGTCTTTTTGTCAAGCCTGTCAACAGCCCTATCCAATTCAGCAGATTCATCTTCTAAGGTATAGACAAACTCGTTTAGTAAGATTGCTTCTTCTGGACAACCTGTTTCGTCTCTGGTGTCTGCTGTAATGTTAATGGTTAGCTCCTCTTGTACATTGCTGTCTTTATAGCCTCTCATAAATGAGAACTCTGCATCGTCTTCGTCAAAGCCATACGTTGGGGTCAATACTCTCGTTTGACCTTTCATTGGCATCTCATCAGGGTCAACCGCAGTTCCAGTACCATCATACTCATCAAATGCCTTTGCATTTGCTACAGTACCTACTGGAGTCTCAATGACAACTTGGCCTTCTCCTGCAACTCCTGTAAAGGATGCTGCCACATTTACGGATCCAACGATATCAATTGCTGCTGCTTGTGAGCCAACAACAATCTTGCTGTTGTATCCTGAGGCATCTGCAAATGGTGTTGGGTAATCCCCTAAATCTACAGCCAATGCGCTGCCGACTGTTGCACCAAGCATTAATACGCCTGCACTAAGTGCAACTATTTTCTTTATTGCTTTCATTGCTTTCATTTAAAAAAACACCTCCGTGTTAAAAAACT
>CAZTMQ010000042.1:0-10646 GCA_964615385.1 uncultured Methanosarcinales archaeon | reverse complement strand
ACCAATTGGTTTTTATTTTTGATTTATTAATTTATTGATAAGATATTCATTTAATTTCATAACATTTAAATATAGTTACCACTTTGCAGTTTACATGAAAAATGCAATTCATTTTTTACACGCGCCACTACAATTATTGGTTCAAGAGCAATTAGAATTTAAGCTAATCGAATCATCGCCAGATTATTCTAAGATTATCCCTTACCCTTATACCGATAATGACGCAATTTTAGCATTAGAAGAAGCAAAGACCAAGAACCCCAAAACACAAGACAAACCAAGAATCTTTCTTGGTTCTATCGAAGATAATGTTTTCAGTGTACTAACTGGTTATTATAGACATTTTTTGCTTAGCAAAACCAAAGTAGAATCGTTAATAACAGATCCAAGTACATCTGAAAATGATATTTTACCATATCTTAATTCAGGAATGTCAGTATTGGGAAACGGAATACTTCTTGAAACGGCAGATAACTATTTTGTCATAGAGCTTAGGTCAAAGAACATAGAACAGGCAAAAGGAAGATACCATATAATTGCAGGTGGAGTAATACTGCCCGACTCGCTTGAAGATATAACTGCCGATGAATTAAACAGACTGCCCTTTAAAAGTGCAAAATATGAAATTCAAACAGAAACTGGAATTAAAACTCAAGATATTGGACCCGTTGGTTACCTTGGAACAGTAAGGGACATCCCTGACGCAATGAATCCTTCAATGATATTTTATTCCAAATGTAATTTATCAAAAAAACGGGTTATAGAAAAATTCAAAAATGCCCTAGACCAATATGAATCTAAAAAACTCTTATTCCTACCAAACCACAAATTGGCAATAGAATCAACAATAAAAGATCAGTTTTGTAATGGAATTGATCCAAACAAAGATTCATATCTTTTAGGAACTTCAGTAGGTGCCCTTTTGCTTTATGGCAAAATTGATTTTGGTGACAAATGGTTTGAAAACGCTGTGTCATCATTAAAAGATCGTTACGATATAAAAATATAATATTCTCTCATATCTCTTTAATTGTAAAATTAGAAGATGAAATAAACAAAAAAAATATAAAAAAATAAAAAATAACTTTTTATTATCTTCACTGAGTCTCAACAAAGCTTTCTTCAGACAAAGGCTTAAGCCCTTTTCTACTTCTAATCTGTTCCCTTATCTTATCCTGGAACTCATAAGGTAGGACCTCAAATGCCTGATCTACAAGCGAAAAAGATCCTCTTCCGCCAGTAGCTGACCTTAATTCACTTGAAAGCCCAAACATCTCTGCAACAGGAAGCTTTCCTAAGATTGTTGCATGAACCCCTTCTTGAACCATATCCAAAAGCTGTCCTCTCTTATTCGCGATAAGTTTAGATACTTCTCCAACGTATTGGTCCGGAGCCTCAAACCTTAAAATCTGAAGTGGCTCTAAAAGCATTGGGCCAGCAGTCATAATAGCTCCTCTTATACCATCCCTTACTGCAGGATAAAGCTGTGCTGGTCCTCTGTGGATTGAATCCTCGTGAAGCTTCGCATCAAGCAAGGTAACCTTCATTCCATAGGAGGGCTCTCTTGCAAGGGGACTTGCATTCATAACATCCTCAAACATGTCCATAACCATTTCTATGATTTCTCCAATATGGACAATACCCCTTGTACCATCTACTAAAAGGTTTCCCTTAAAAACATCTCTGACCTTTCTTGCTTCTTTAGCATCCATCCCTGCTTTTTCCAAAGCTGCCCAGAGCGTATCTTCCTTCTTTTTTACCCTCATGTCAGTAATCTCTCCAAGCTTAATAAGCTCCAAAATCTTAGGCTCAAGTGGCTCAACAACAAAGTAGAGCTTATTGTGCTTATTTGGTGACTTCCCCTCAAACTCCTGAGATTTCTTCGTGATAGTTTCCCTGTAAACAACGATTGGCGGAGAAGTTTTTACATTTAGATTCTTCTCTTTAATAATCCTGTTTTCAATAATCTCTAAATGAAGCTCCCCCATACCTGACATAAGGTACTCTCCAGTTTCTTCATTAATCACAATAGCAATAGATGGGTCTTCCTTTTGTACCTGCCTTAAAACCTCAACAAGCTTTGGAAGGTCTGCTGGACTTTTCGCTTCAATAGCCTTTGTAATTACCGGGTCAAAAATATGCTTAATCTGTTCAAAAGGCTCAAGTTCAGGATCCGTGGTAATAGTATCCCCTGCGTATGTCTTCACTCCACCAATTCCTATGATGTTACCGCATTCAACCTCTTCAATAATATCCTTTTTGGCACCCTTATAAATGTAAATCTGCTGAAGCCTTGACTGCTCTTTTCTTCCGGCAATATAAACCGTTTCACCTTTTTTGGCAGTTCCCGAAAAGATTCTTCCCGTACATATTTCTCCTGCGTTTGGATCAATGACAATCTTAGTTATAACCATCGAAAAAGGCCCTTTTGGGTCACAGTTCTTCAATGCTTGACCCTGAGGTGTTTCTAAGTCTCCGTGCCAGATCTTAGGTATTCTATACCCTTGAGCTACCTTTGGATTAGGCAAATGCTTAACAACAGAATTCAAAACAACCCTGTGTAGTGGTGCGCTTTTTGCAAGCTTTTTAGAAGCTTCAGTTTCGTTCTCTTCATAAGAAGAGATAATGTCCTTAAAAGACATCCCTGTACTTTGCATATAAGGTAAAGATAACGCCCAATTATGAAACGCAGAGCCAAAACAAACTGAACCATCATCAACTTTTACAACCCACTCATCCTTAAACTCTTCAGGGCATATTGATCTGATAAACTTATTCACTTCAGCAATTATTCTCACAAATCTCTCCTGCATCTTTTCAGGTGTTAATTTAAGCTCTTTAATCAGCCTATCAACCTTATTGATGAAAAGAATTGGCTTAACCTTTTCCCTTAATGACTGTCTTAGAACCGTTTCAGTCTGGGGCATAATCCCTTCAACTGCACAAACCAAAACAATGCTTCCATCAACAGCCCTCATTGCCCTTGTAACATTCCCACCAAAATCAACGTGGCCGGGCGTATCAATTAAGTTAATCAAAAAATCCTTCTCATTTACCTTATGAATCATAGAGACCGCTGCAGAATCAATGGTGATTCCCCTTTCCTTTTCATCATCGTGAAAATCCAGCGCACAAACCTTTCCTGCAAGTTCTTCAGACATCATTCCTGCTCCTGCTAAAAGATTATCGGAAAAAGTAGTCTTTCCATGGTCAATGTGTGCACAGATTGCAATGTTTCTTATATTCGTCGGTTCTCTTGCAAGTTTTATAACCTTATCTGATAATTTTTCTGCCATATTTCACATCCTCTTTTATAATATTTGTTCGTAAATGCTATTGTACTGGTGTATCTGCTCCGGTGCAAACCAAAGTGCAATTTCTCTTTCGGCATCCTTAGCATTTGAAGATGCATGAATTAAATTCTTAACAGCAATATGTTTTGCATCCGCATAGCTATAAGAAATATGTCCAAAGTCGCCACGGATAGTTCCCGGCTGAGCACTCTTTGGTTCAGTTGACCCAACAATCTTTCTAACCACTTGAATAGATTCTATCCCTTCAAGCACCATAGCAACAACAGGGCCTTCAGTAATGAACTGTTCGAGCCCAACATAAAACTCCTTTTTGACATGCTCTTGGTAGTGTTCCTTAGCCATGTTTGGTGATACCCAGATCATCTTAAGCGCAATTATCTTCAGACCTGCATTTTCGAATCGAGTAATAATGTTTCCGACAATAGCCCTTTTAACTCCATCCGGCTTAATGAGTACAAGTGTTCTTTCAACTGCCATTAGAATTCACCTCTATTTTTTCACTTTAGCTTTTGCTTCATCGGATTTAGAAACCCATTTTTGTTCCCTGGCTTTCCTCTTTAGCTTAAGCATATTCTTTTGGCATTTCAAAGAGCAAAACCTATATATCTTGCCACTCTTAAGAACATATATCTTGCCTGTTCCCAAAGGAATATTCTTTTCACAAAATGTGCATTTCATTTTAAATCACCTATTTTCTCCTCTGGTTAAGTGGCCTTGCTTCAATTTCTGTTTCTCTAAGCATAAGTATGTCTCCTGTTTGTATTGGCCCTACAACATTTCTTCTGATAATCTTGTTTTGATCATACCCTGCCAAAATCTTACATCTCACCTGAATAACATCCCCTCTTGCTCCGGTTCTGCCAATAATCTCTTCAACCTTTGCAGGAAATCCTTGAGTAAAATTAACTCCTGAACCTCCTGAGCTTTGGGTTTTTTGTGAGGACCCTTGTCTTTTATCATTTCTAGGATTAGCCATTTTCACACCTTTTACTCTGATTTAGGCTCTTCCTTTGGAGCTTCTTCTTCTTCACTTTTCTCTTCTTTTTCTTCCTTCTCTTCAGCCTTTTTCTCTTCTTTTTTAGGCTCTTCTTTTGGTTCAAGGCTATCTTTAATGAATTTAATAACTGATTTAGATTCTCCTTCACTTATAATGGCTACGGCCGCAGTTGCAACAGGTATGCCTGTTGAAGCACCTAGCTCTTCTCTACTTGGAACCTCTACGCAAAGAATTTCTTTCTCTTTACAAAGTAAAGGAATGTGCATAATAACTTCCTTTGGGCTTGTGTTGCTTGCAAATACAACCATCTTAGCAACGCCTCTTTCAATAGCCTTTGTAGCTTCGTTTGTACCCTTCTTGATTTTACCGGTACTTCTTGCTATTTCAATAGCTTCATATGCCTTCTCGACAACTTCTTTTGGTATTTCAGCCATATTTTACACCTTTTATTATTTTTATAAACTTAAAAGCCACCAACAACAATGTCTAAAAACTAATGGAAATCACCAGAGAAAGATCAAAGCCTCGCTCCGGCAGTGCCATCAACACTCATTGGCTAAGAACTGGGAAATCCCGAATCATTTATAAATATTTGTTTTTAAAAATCCCTAACATAGAATCTGGTAATTTCCTTAATACCCTCTGCAACAAAAGTATCCCTTAATAGTAGTTAAGGATGAAAACCTTTAAAAATATCCTAGACTCTCCATTGTTATCACAAATGTTTAGATTGAGTACAAATGAAATACAATGAAAAAATAAAAGATATCGGAAGAGATATTAAAAAAACACTTTATTCTACCTACACGCCAGATAAAATAAATATGTTTCTTGAAGAGTGCACTGAAGAAGAATTCACAAAGCTTCATGAAGATCTTAAGGGAATCGAAAACCAACTTAAAATTGCCTTAAAGTCTTCAAGAAAAAAAAGATTTGCCGAAGTTTTTGGTGGACTTGCTTTAGGAGCAATAGGGGTTTATTTCTTTTACAACACTTCTGAAACCTACTCCTACGTATGCTCTTTGGTTACAAATCCAGAGGCTCATGCTCCAGAGGAATACTCTTATGGGGTAGTCGATGCTATGGGCATGTCATTTCTTTTAGGGATAGCTGGTGTAGGGCTGGGGCTTCTTGTTGCTCAATTCGCCCTTTTTGATGATTCAAAAAAGCAGGCTATCAAAGAAGTGGTACTCCCACAGATTTGTACCCTTGAAGATACTATAATAAAATATTCTAAATAGTTTTTCATTATATCTAAATTTCTGCAAGATATTTCTAAATATTGCTTATAGTCAAAATGCGGAGAAATAACCTCTAACAATTAAGTATCTCCTATCAAGTAGTTAAAAACAACAACATTTAAAAATATCTTAATATTCCTCATTAAACTGTTCAATTTTAAAGTGAGTTAATATAAGACACAATCGAAGATTACAAGATTTAGGAAAGTACACGAGAAAAACACTTACTTCGGTTTATACAAAAAACCAAATAGATGGTTTTCTTAAGAATTGTACCAAAGAAGAATATTCAGGGCTTTTAGGAATTGAGAACCAACTCAAAAAGGCATTAAAACCCGCAAGAAAGGAGTTTTCATATCTTTTAGGTACTGGAACAGCACTTGAAGTGGCAAGTGGCTTTATGTTTTATAAATCAATACAGGACCTTTATTCATCTTTGGGTTATTCATTTCCAGAAAGCAAGGCACACGATATGTTAGATCTTTTTGGCTCATCTGGTAACTCTTGGTTGACAGGCTTATTAGGTATAGCAACAGCAGGATTGGGTATGTTTTTAATAGGGGCTGCAACTTCCGAACGTGAGAAAAAAGAGAGAGCAATACGGGAAATTGTATATCCTTATGTTTATAACCTTAGAGATACAGTTGAGAAGTATTCTAAATAGTTTCTTATAAAAATTTATGTTTGCCGTACTTGTTTTCTTTTAGCGAAATTATTTAAATAAGAATTAGCTTTTTGAAAGTATGGATAAAGAGTTTGTGGTTTTAGAAACTAAGTTTTGGAAAGCTATTCTTATTAATGAACAAGCTTATTTGGGAAGGTGCGTGGTTCTTCTTAAGAGGGATTGCGCTAACTTATCTAGTCTAACTTCTGGAGAATGGCAAGATTTTCATGAAAACATTGTGAAAAGGCTTGAGTCTGCACTCAAAAATGCATTCGGAGCTACTATGTTTAACTGGAGTTGTCTTATGAATAATGCGTACCAAGAAGAAAATCCAAAGCCATACGTTCATTTCCATTTTAGGCCAAGATACAAAAATCGCGTTATCTTTGACGGAGAAGAATTTTTAGATAGTGACTTTGGTTATCACTACAACCCCTTAAGAAAACAACTCATTTCAAACAAAGTACTCAAAAAAATCTTTGAAGAAATTAAAAGATGCCTAAATGAAAAATAAAAGCCAAATGAAATTTTAAGCGGTTCAATGTGCACTTGCTAAAAATAAATTTTTTTCTGTTCGTTTATACTTGTCTCATTTCTTAAATTCAGGTGCAAACTTCTTTTCATAATCAAAGCGCGTAGTTCTTTTCTCTTTATAGCTTGTAAAAAACCTTTTTATTAATTCAAAGAATTTCATTTTTTGCCTCCCAAAAGGCTTATGCCCGTCATGTCCTTTGGTATATCAAGGCCTATTAAATCAAGAATTGTGGGCGCAATATCAGAAAGCCCTCCTTTAAGAAGCCTTTTGCCCATAAGCTTTTTATCCTTAGAAACTAAATGGTAATATACAGGATTTAGGGTATGGGAAGTCATGGGCTGTTTTAGTTCATGGTCAATCATCTCTTCAGCATTTCCATGGTCTGCTCCAACAAGGCAACAGCCCTTTTTATCTAAAATCGCATCACAGACCTTCTTCACGCATTCATCTACAACCTCGCATGCCCTTACCGCTGCTTTGTAAACGCCAGTATGCCCCACCATGTCGGGATTGGCAAAATTAATAATATAAACATCAAACTCATCCTTTTTAATGGCCCTTAAAATTTCATCACACACAAAGTATGCACTCATCTCCGGTTGGGTGTCGTACGTTGCAACCTTTGGGCTAGGTATAAGCCTGTGAACCTCCAAAGGGCTTATCTCGTCAGATTGTCCATTAAAAAAGAAGGTAACATGAGCATATTTTTCAGTCTCCGCAATCCTTAGTTGCCTTAAGCCATTTTTAGAAATCACTTGTCCTAAAAGGTTATTCATAGATATCGGCTCAAAAGCAACCGGAGCTTTTAGTGTATCGTAATATTTGGTAAAACATGCATAATAAAGCCCCTTTCGAATGGTTCTTGGAAACTCGTTAAACCCTTTTTCCGTAAAAACAGTAGTAAGTTCTCTTGCCCTATCATACCTGTAATTATAAAAGACCACACTATCATTGTTTTTAATCCCCTCAAAGCCCTTTACGATTCTAGGCTTAATAAATTCGTCAGTCTCTCCCTTAGAATAAGCATCCTTAATCGCCTTATACGCATTTGGAAAAGAAGGCGCCTCACAATCCACAAGCCCTTTGTAAGCTAAAACAATTCGCTCCCATCTATTATCCCTGTCCATTGCATAAAATCTGCCACAAATAAGCCCAATCCTTCCAAACCCAACCCTTTTAATCTTATCTTCAAGCCTTTTTAAAAACGAAAGGGCTGATTTTGGTGGGGTATCTCTGCCATCCGTAAAAATATTAATTATAACATTTTTAAAATGCTCCTGCTTAGCAAAATCCAAAAGCGCAAAAAGATGTTCAATATGAGCGTGCACTCCCTGATCCTGCAAAAGCCCCATCAAATGAACCGTTGAATTCTTTTTTTTGGCATTTGTAAAAGCCCCTTTAATGACCTTATTGTCAAAAAAGCTCTTATCCTCAATGGCACTATTAATCCTTTGAAGAGACTGATAATGAATCCTTCCTGCTCCAATTGTAATATGCCCAACCTCACTATTTCCTTGGTACCCTTTAGGAAGGCCTACTGCAAACCCAGAAGTTTGGATAATCGATGTAGGGCAGTTATCCAAGATATAATCAGCATAAGGCGTATTAGCATTCATTACTGCATTGCCTTCTTTTTTCCTGCTTATTCCCCACCCGTCTCTAATGATTAAAGCGAATGGAAGATTCTTAAAAGCCTTCTCCTGCTTTTCCTTCAAGCTTACCTCACCAACCCCTGTTTAATTCTATCACACATAACCTCTTCATCTTCTGCTATTAAAACTTTGCCATTATAATATGCCTTTCCATCCTTAACTACAATTTTATAACTTGAATAAAACTCATCAATAGTTAACTCTAAAACAGGTTGGCAACTTGTCTTTTCTCCCTGAATAGCAATCTTTGTTCCAGGTAGGCTTTTTTTGGTGTATAAAATCCCATGAAACCCTTCAGGAAGATTCTCATCCCTTTGCAAACCTTCCAAAGCGCCTCCAGCCAAAAGCATTCCTTCACTTTCAAATCCCCTTAGATTCGCATGCTTTAGATTATTAACTACAATGATTCTTTTGCCCTTAATTTCTTCAGGAGAATAGAACTTCTTAAGCCCAGCAACAAGCTGAATCTGTTTTTCCCCAAGATCTACTTTCATAACCAAAAGCTTATCAGCATTAGGATGATTAATTGCCTCTTTCACAATTCCAACCCTCAAATCAAGGTCAGAAAAATTTCTTGTAATCTCAATCTCTTTTGCCTTTTCTTCATTACTTATTTTTTTCTCATCTGCCATTTGCCCCTTTTGTTTTCCTGAATACTTCCTTTTCAGCTCTTCAATCCTTTTATCATCAAGCTTTTCAAATAAGGGCCTTGGCTCGCCAATCTTATGCCCTGGCTCAATTGAAAGTTTCGTAAGCCCCATCCATTTTCTTGGCTCAATATCTAATTGTTCAAAAATATCCTTAGACACGCCAGGCATAAAAGGCTCACAGAGTATACCTAAGTCCTTTATAACATTTAAAAGAACAAGTACACAACTATCTGATTTCTCCTTGGAATTCTGCCAGGGCTTATTCTCTTGCATATACTGGTTTGCAAGCTTTGCAACACCCATGACGCCTTTGAGTGCTGATTTGATTTCGATCAAATCCATATCATCTTCTATTTCTTTAACCTGCCTTTTTACCCTAAATAAAAACTCTTCATCCTCTTTACCAATAACTCCTTTTGGGCAGGTTGAATTGTATTTATTCTTAACAAATGTCAAAACCCTATTTACAAGATTTCCCAAAGTGGCAACAAGCTCGTTATTTACCTTATCCGAAAAATCCTGCCATATAAAAACCGTATCGGTCTTCTCAGGCCTGTTGATAATAAGGTAATATCTCCATACATCTGCCCTGATCCCAATATCTATTGCATCATCTCCAAAAATCCCTCTCTTTTCAGATTTAGAAATCTTGCCATCTTCGTAGTTAAGATACTCATTAACTGAAATGCTATCCAGTAGTGTGTATCCATCCCTTGCACCAATCAAGATAGCGGGGAATAAAATCGTGTGAAATGGTATATTATCTTTACCCATAAACTGAACAAGCCTTGTATCATTAGACTTCCACCAATCCTTCCAATCTGTTCTGTTTTCTGCCGTAATCCCAATGTAACCGATCGGAGCATCAAACCACGAATAAAACACCTTGCCTTCAAATCCCTTCTTTGGAACAGAAATCCCCCATTTAAGGTCTCTTGTTATACATCTCTTTTTAAGCCCACCTGATATCCAGCTATTTGTCATAGTGAGCGCATTAAGACTCCAATTAGACTTCCTTTCATCAACAAATTTCTGTAACTCTTTTGATAGTTTTGGAAGCTCTAAAAAGAGATGATTACTCTCCTTTAAAGTAACCTTGCTACCACAAATGGAACATCTCGCATCCTTCAAATCTTCAACTTCCAAAAGTTTTCCACATTTTTCACATTGGTCTCCGCGCGCCTTCTCATATCCACAAAAGCCACACGTTCCAACAACAAACCTATCGGCCAAAAACCTATTACATTTCTCACAGTAAAATTGGCTTATAGACTCCTGTGAAATATAGCCATTCTCATCAAGCCTTTCAAAAAGCTCTACGGTAATCTCATGGTTATCTTTTGATGAAGTCCTTCCAAAACAATCTGGCTCGCAAAGAAAAAAATCATAAATCTTTTTATGGATCTTAAAATACTTATCAGTAATCTCCTTTGGGCTCACTCCTTCTTCTATCGCCTTAATCTCAGTGGTTGTTCCGTGTTCATCTGTGCCCAAAACACTAATCACATCACATCCTCTACTCTTTAAGTATCTTGCAAAGCAATCAGCACTAATAACACAAACCATATTTCCAATATGAGGAATATTATTAAC
>CAZTMQ010000041.1:0-10769 GCA_964615385.1 uncultured Methanosarcinales archaeon | reverse complement strand
CTGTATTCGAAAGGTTTTTAAAGAGGATTTTTCTCCACATTTAGATATGGGAAGAATTAAAACTAAATACATTAAAAGAAAGACTAAAGAGTTATTGTCTAAGTATCCTGATTCTTTTGAAAAGGATTTTGATAGTAATAAGAACAATTTGATGAGCGTTTCTGTTATTCCTTCTAAAAAGATTAGAAATATTATTGCAGGGTATGCCACTAGGCTTGTTAAGAAATCTGAGGATTTATAGCTGGCCTTTTTTGGTTTAGTTGTTTTTTGTCCTTTTCTATTTTGTTTGTTTTCGGCAGGTTTAAATATGCTTAATCAATATTCTTTTTATGAAGGATTTGGATAAGCTTCCTCCTGTGGAAACGTATCAGGAGCTTTTGGATAATGCCTTTTTACACGCTAAAAAGAAGGTTAGATTTGATTTTGTTAAAACGAGGTCTAATGAGGATTATAAAGCACAAAAAGAAATTGATATTAAAAGAATAGAAGTAATTACGGATACGATTTGCAGAAAGATTGACGATATCATAAATTCTTTTAAAGGGATATCAAAAGAAGACCTTACAGAGTTTGAGTTAAGGATTTTAGAATGCCTAATTGATGTTGATAAATTCAAGAAAGCTCTCTATCAAATTGGGCTTTCTAAAAAGTTTCTCATAGAAAATAAAAGAGAAGCGTTAAGGGTCATAAAACGGTCAAGATCACTAAGGGAAACAAAATCTCTTTCAAAACGGGCATACTCTAAAATTGCTGGAATAATGAAGCGAGCGAAAAAGCCATTTGAAGTTATAGAACAGTCTAGAAAGGCAATAAGAGTCTTTCCTCCAGTTGATGATTCACTTTTTACGGTCTGTGTCGCAGGATTTCCAAATGTTGGCAAGTCAACGCTTGTTAAGAAGATTACGGGTTCAAATGTTAAGGTCGCAGATTACGCATTTACTACTAAAGGGCTTTTGATAGGATACATTGAGCACCGTTTTCAAAGCATTCAAATAATTGATACACCTGGAACTCTTAACCGGCTTAATAGAATGAATCTGATTGAGAAACAGGCTGAGATTGTTATTTCTATGCTTCCAAGGCTTATTGTTTTCGTCTTTGATCCTACTGCCCTTATTGAAGAGCAGTTGAGACTATTAGAGAAGACTATGCTACTTGAAAAGCCTTTGGTTGTTTATATTAGCAAAACAGATATTTTGAAAAGTCAGCAGTCAGAGCAAATAAAATTAGAGATTGCAAAGGGTTTTAGTCAAGTTCAAATATTTTGTGACCCCGATGAGATAAGAAAGCGTATCATTGAAGAGTTTTCAAAGAAGTATAAAAAGAGAGTCTGAATGCTTTTAGATATTTAACCACTCTTACAAAGAAGGAATGTGTTGTATTAACTATGGGGGCCTTTCCAAACAAAGAATGTTTAATCATTTCTTTTTTGCAATGGAATAATTTGCAAGTTGATAACCCATTTTGATTTTGTTTTTCTTGAGTGCCTTATAGATTTGTTCTCTTGCCAAAAGCTTCGCGCTATACCTTTTTTGTGGGGAATCTACCCAAAAGTTTGCATTTAGCTTTAGGTCAACATCTCCAAAATCCAAAAAGACTACCGAAGGAGAAGGCTCTTTTAACACATCTTTTATCTTTTTTATCTCTTTTAATGCAATCCTTTTAACCTTGTCTATATCTTCACCGTAGGCAACTGAAAAGGATACTACACACCTCACATAGCTATGCAAAAGGCCGATATTTTGGATTTTGGAGTTTGCAAGGCTCCCATTGGGAATTATAACGGACTCATTATCCCACGTCCTTATTTTTGTGCTTCTTAAGCTCATATCTATTACAATGCCACTTGTGCCATCCGCAAGCTCAACGCGATCCCCTACTTTGAGGGTTTTATCAAGGATTAATGAGACTCCTCCAAAAATATTTTCAAGACTATCTTTTACAGCAAAGCCTGCGATAACGCCCGCAATACCTAAACCCCCTAAAAAGGGCAGTATATCTAGGTTCCAGATTCTCAGAAATATTATGAAAAGGATTGTGAATACAGAAATTCTTGCGATGTTTTTATACAAAGGAAGCAACGGGTTCTCTTCTAAGAGTCTTGGATTTTTATCATATTTTTTATCAAATATATCTATTATAAAGTTAACTATGCTAAATAAGAACATGAGCACAAAAAAGAGTATTATTGAGAGATAAATTGATTCAAAATAGACTGGAACTAAAATAAAATATTGGGTAAAAACGTATTCTATTGCTACCTTCGATGCTACAAATAGTATTATCCAGTTAAACCAGGGAAAGGCCTTCTCTAAAAGATAATCATCAACCTGCGTTGTGGTTTTCAACGCCCATTTTTTAAAGATTCTTTGAATAAATTTGGAGAGTATGCCACCTATGCCAACTATCAAAAGAAAAACTGCTAAAACCGATAGAAACGCCTTTAACAGGTTATAATCCAGATTAAATGCCATGTTGTTCAGACCACTAAACACCTATGAGATACTTATGAAATTTAATATTTAAAAAGGTTTGTTTTAAAGAGCTCATTTTTTAGATTTTTACATATTGTGCCTTAAGTATTGTATCTGTAATTGCAAATAAAAACAGAGATTGCAAGTAAAAACAGAGCAAAGAAATAATAGAGCGGATCAACATGAGAAGATATTTTGATAAAAGAAGAAAATTTAAGGTGTTAGCTACTAATTAGCCACTATCTTTTGTGGGACAATGTAATAAGACATTGGAAGCTTTGAAACTGCCCTTTTAAAAGAAGCTAAGGCTACCGGCAAATTTTCTTTTCTAACCTTGATTGTCATAATGATGTCCCCTTTTTTTACCTGTGCCGCAACACCTATAATCTTTCCAAAGGGTCTTGCCATTCCGGTACTTAACCTATCTGCACCTGCTCCTGATGCCAAAGGGTTTTCCCTTAAAATGTGGTGTGGGAATTTGCGTATTTTAAAATGATAGGCTGAAGATCCGATTTTCTTTTCAAGTAGCTTATTTGTCGTCTGTCTTGCAGCTTCTATTGATTCTTGCCTTACCTGAAAATTGGCCTTTGAAACAAGGCTTACTTCGTAGTCAAAATTACCCTTTAAATTGCCCATATCAAATCTCACGATTTTTATTCCTGGCCTTGATTTCACATATGATTTCGACCTAAATTTTGAGATTCTTGTAAAGGGCCTTTCCAAGGTCCTGTAAGCTACCCATTTTCTTAGTTTTGCCATTTTGCTCTTTTTATGGGGAGAATTGGTTGATTTTTAAAGCTTTTGTTTTAAAATCAAGGCTTTTTGAGGATTTTGAAGGGATTAGTACATAGAAGGGAATAAGAAATTGATTTTTTTACTTTTTTGTGTACTTAGCAAAGGGAATATCGTGCAAGAAAGACATTGGAAAAAAGAAGAGCGAAGATTTGAGTTTAAATTAAGATATAGCTTGCTTTATCCAGTCTTCGTGCCCTGCACCCACAATCACCAATAATTTTTTTTCAGGATTTTCATTTCTAAATCGTTTTATTAGACTGGCCATGTAGATGTTTCTTTCTTCTATTAAAACAGTATGAATTGTCGGATAACGCTTCTTTAATGAGGAAATAAGCTCTTCAATCATCCTGGCTTCGGGAACTTTTGAGATATCAATTTTTATCTTTTGTTTTGAGAAAGGAGCAAATATCAAATCTGAAATTATTCTCAGAACTTCTTTAAATTTCATTTTTTTTGAAAGCCTTTTCATAGTGATTGTTATGTCCCTGTCCAGCAGAAGAACTGGGAGATTTCTTTCTTTTGCTAAAGTTATTCCAAGTTTCATTTCAGAGCCGGGGTTAGCGCCAACTATATTTCCGAGCCTTTTTTGAAAGAATTTTCCAAATACAAAGAAAAGCCCGCCGAAAAGACCGAAAAGTCCTATTGCCTGAAATGCAGATATTTCTCTTGCCCTAGAGGATTCAAATAGGGCTTTAGCTCTTGGCATGTCAAGTTCTACTCCTATTACATCTGGAGAAAATTCATAAAATTCCCTTCTGATCTTATCAAGGCTTGATGATGCTATATGTGAAGTTCCTATAATCCTTACATAAGGCTCACTATATAGAGAATCTTTTGACTTAATGTTATTTGTTTTTTTAATCATTTTAAGGCTTTTGGGGGGTTGGGGAAAATCTGAGGGTTTAAATAATTAGTTGAAAGGATTTAGTGATTTTACAGGGTAGAAGTATTAAAATAGGTATAGACTATTCTTAATATGTACTACCTCTGGGCTATCATACTGGTTCTCATATTAAGACAGTTGTTATCTTAATATAAAGCTTTTGAGGGATAGGTTGCGAAAAGTGATAGCTCCTGATTTTTTAAAAAAAGCCAAATAAATGTTTTTGGTTTTAATTTTTGGTGAAAGAGATTTTTGTTACCTTGATTTTTAGAAATGTATAACCTCGGTATAAATACTGGGATAACTTGCTAATAATTGAGGTTATTCATCCGTTAATCTGTATCATATTAGTTTGGTCTTGAGAATAGGTGTGCGAAAGGTGAATCCACTAAATAAAAAGATTTAAATATATGGCATAACATCAGTAGGCTTATTGATGTTACTGGAGGGATTATTATGCTAAAGATGAAGAAAGTAAGCTCAACATACGATATGAAGGTTTTCACTGATGAGGGAGACTATTTCGGTGATGTCGAGGAGTCTATTATTTCTACTAACAAGATATTTGGTTGGAGAGTAAAAGCTACTAAGAATTCTATATTAAATACAGTAATTGGAAATGCCAAAGGTGTTATTGTGCCACATCAGCTGGTCAAATCAATCGGCGATATTATGATTATTTCTAAGGCTGCTGTTCCTTCGTATAACCCAAAGGAAGAGTAGAGTTTACTGCTTTTTTTCTATATTTCTTTATTCTTAGAGACTTTTGCACCAGTGATCTAGTGGCTATGATTTCGGCTTCCCAAGCCGGCTACCCGGGTTCGAATCCCGGCTGGTGCATTTCAAAATAAGTTGTTTATCTGATGAAACCTTTTTCTTCTTTCATAAGATACATATTTTTTTCCGCTTGTTCTATCGCTAACTTAATTTTTCCTTGTTCTTCTGCAGTTCCTACCCCAAAAGATATCCCAGTATGATAAATGCCCTCAGTTAAAACCTGTTTTTTTAAGGCATTATCTACTGCTTTACACCTGTCCAAAGCTATTGAATCATAGGTTTTTGGAAGCAACACTAAAAATTCATCCCCGCCCCATCTGGCAATTATATCTTCTTGCCTAAATTGGCTTATTAATTCATCTGCGGCGGTTTTAATTAATATGTCTCCCATTGAATGTCCGTAGGTATCATTAATCTCTTTTAAGCCGTTAAGATCCAAAAATACTACGGAAACTGGCATCTGCCTAGCTGTATTCAACTTTTGAATTTGTTCATCCATATAATATCGGTTGAATAGCCCAGTAAGCTTATCGTGAGTACTATTAAAGTAAAGTTCTGATTCCTTTTGTTTTTGTCGTGTAATATCTTTTACTGTTATTAAATATTGATTATTTGTTGATAGAACTTCGCACCCCATATTATGGGGCATTTTCGTTACCGTTAAATTATAATATTTAACATCTTCTTCTTTTCCAATTGAAAACTCATATGAATAGGTATCTTTAGGCTTCTTAAGTTTTGGAATAAGTTGATATAATAGCGAGGATAATTCGGGTTGTAGAACTTCTGAAATCTCTTCAGCGTTCGCTGATTTTGTTAAGAACAATTTCTCGTCTTGTCTAACATAGTTTTTTAAGAAAATTAAGGCACTATTGTCCTTGTTAACACTAAATATTGTAAGAGGCAAATTACTAAGTACGGTTTCCAATTCAGTTATTTGCTCTAGGCTAGTATTATTTTGAACCATTAAAGGGGGTAGATTTTTTCATTATTTAAATTATAGTCATCTAATACTGGGAGAATTATTATAAAATTTGCAAATAATTGTTTATTTCCGCAAGAATTTTTATTAATCAACTACTGGGAGTAGTTAAGTTAACAAATTGTATGGTTGAAAAAATAAATCACCTTGTCTGATAGTAACATTATAAAACTGTTAAGACAACTAAAATAACTAGAAATATCGAGGGTTTGCGAAATCAATTTAAAATAGTTTAGAAATCTATTGATTTTATGGGAATTGAAAGTATAAATGGTTTTCTTTCAAAAGAATTCATCTATATACTTTTTGTGGTTTTCTTTTTGGTTCTTTGGTTTTTTTATAAGTCTAACATTTTAAAAAGACTTTTGAAGGAGCTTTTTAGAAATAAATGGTTTTTTGTGATATCGTTTACCTTAGCAATGGGCGTTATTTTGACAATGCGCCCTTTTACTGCGCTTGTTTATTATGATGAGCCACAGTACATTGTGTCCACACAAAACTTTATAGAGAATGGCAATTGTCTGATTTGTTCCTCGGAAAGTGAACTTAAATGTGAGCAATCTTACTTAACGCCTACAGGAATTGGAATATTTATGATTTATTCTTTCTTCTATTCGAGCGATTATACTTTATTTTCTCTTAAAATCTCTTTTTTAAATATTGTTATGCACTTACTAAGTAGCGTTATTTTATTTTTGATTAGCCAAGAACTCTTTAAGAGAAAGTTGATACCGTATGTTTGCGCGATTTTAGTTCTATTTGCGCCGTTTGGTCTCATTCATTCTTCAAGCCCAACTGCTATTACCCTTGCTAATACTTTGTTTTTGCTTTCTATTTATGGATTTATTTTGTATTTTAAAGCGACTCATAAAGACCAAAACACTGTTAAACCTAATAATAATATTTCAAATAAAGATTTTTTTGGGAGCTCTTTAGACCATGTGCCAATGAAGAATCTTGCAGAATTGGGATTTTTTGTTGTTTTTTGTTTGGTTCTTTTAAGCACCATACGTGTTGAGTTTGTTGTAATTTTGCTTTTAGTAAGCTTATATTTCTTGATTGATTGTTATAAGTATTATTCGAGAGATGGCTTTAAAAAGATACTTAAAATGAGTAAAATAAGGATTGTGCTCTTTATTTTTACAGTTTTTGTTCTTGGCATTTTAGGTATTTTTTTCAATTGGTATCAATCTGCATTTTTTTATACCAGGGCGAATCTTCCACTCTTTGATTGGGGTGATGTTATCCACTATTTTACTAGTTCTTCTTTCGTCTTTTTAAACCTATTTCTAATCGTTTCCGTATTTATATTTTTCAACCACTATACACAAATATTAAGGGATAAGAATTCAAAAAGGCTCTTTGGATTTTTGATGATAATTTTTATTTTTTATCTGTGCTTTTTTTCAATCAAAAATACCGGAAAGCAGTTTAGATACCTAATACCTGTTACTTCAATCTACATTCTTTTGTCTAGCCCGGGTATTACTTATGTTTTTGAAAGATTTTTTGGGAAAGGAGCTTTAAATAAGGGCATCGTCTCTATTGTCATTATACTGTTATGTCTCCATTTTGTGCTTTATGCTTATGCAGAAAAAGAGAATATTATCAAATCGAGGCTTTGTGAAGTTTGGCTTATTGAGTATGTCTTAAGCGATGAATTTAAGGCACTGACAACAGAGCTTAGCAAAGAGAATAGATACTTCTTTTCTACAACACCCTTTTTGTTTGAAATAACCGATGTTAAAAATTACACCGGAGATTTTAACGTTGCTTTTAATCAACTAGATAAAGGCAATAATATTTATTACTTGAGAAATTATTTTAGAAGTGATTTTGACGAAGACGACAAATTTAAATTGGACTATTTTGAAACTTCAATTTATATGTGCCCTCAATATGGGCTTGCCCAAGTACAGCGTATTAGAAATAATTAAATAGCTTATTTAGAAGTTATAGTTTTTTTTTAATCGGCAAGCTTTGGTTATTTTTAATGGAAACCATAGTCTTAGCTGATTGTTATTAATTTTTCTATGCGTCTATGTTTTTAGCCAACAGAGCGTTTTCCTCTATAAATTTCCTTCTGGCTTCTACCTCTTCACCCATAAGGATACTAAATATTCTGTCTGCTTCCACTGCATCATCTATTTTGACCTTGATTATCTTTCTTGAACCAGGATTCATTGTAGTTTCCCATAGCTGTTCTGGGTTCATCTCACCTAAACCCTTGTAACGCTGGATATTGATATTTTCAGAACCCATTTCTGATAGGGCAGTCTTTAATTCTTCCTCGGTGAAAAGATATCTCACATCTGAGCCTTTAGAAGCCCTATAAAGTGGAGGCTGTGCAATATATATATGACCCGTTTCTACAAGAGGCTTTAGATATCTAAAAAAGAATGTTAGTAAAAGTGTTCTTATATGCGCACCATCTACATCCGCATCAGTCATTATGATTATTTTGTCATATCTTAGTTTTGAGAGATCAAAATCAGTTCCTATCGATGTTCCAAATGCAGACACCATTGTGACAATTTCGCGGTTTGAAAGCATCTTTTCAAGTCTTGCTTTTTCAACATTTAGTATCTTTCCCCTCAGGGGAAGCACTGCCTGGATATGCCTATCCCTTCCCTGTTTTGCAGATCCTCCTGCGGAGTCTCCTTCAACTATGAAAATTTCTGTTTGCATAGGGTCTCTTGAGGTGCAATCTGCAAGTTTTCCAGGTAAAGAGCTTCCTTCAAGTATTCCCTTTCTTCTGACAAGTTCTCTTGCCTTTCTAGCTGCATCTCTTGCTCTAGCTGCAGTAACAGCTTTATCTATTATTGTTCCAATAACTCCCGGATTTTCTTCAAAAAATTGGCTTAGTTTTTCAAATACAGCACTTTCTACAATGCCCTTAATTTCTGAATTACCAAGCTTTGCTTTTGTTTGGCCTTCAAATTGAGGGTTTGCAATTTTTATAGAAATAATTGCACATAAGCCTTCTCTTACATCATCGCTTCCTAGCTTTAAGTCAACCTTTTTGTTTTTGTCTAGATAGGTGTTTATGCTTTTTGTAAGTGCGGCTTTAAAACCTGAAAGATGTGTTCCTCCTTCAATAGTGTTTATGTTATTTACAAATGAAAATATGTTTTCGTTATAAGAATCAGTGTATTGCAACGCAACTTCAACAATGTTTTCGCCCTCTTCTCTTTTGAAAAATATCACTGGGTGAAGAACGGATTTGCCTTGATTTAGATAATCTAAAAAACTTTTTAGACCGTTTTCGTATAAGAAGCTATTTTTCTTTACCGGATTTTCTCTTTCATCAACAATGGTAATGCTTATTTCTGGTGTTAGAAACGCTAGCTCTCTAAGCCTTGAAGATAGTGTCTCAAATGAGAACTCTATTGTCTCAAAGATAGTAGGGTCTGGGTAAAATGTTATTTTTGTTCCTGTTTCATTAGTTGGAATTGATCTTTCCAAGGCTGTTTTTGCATCCCCTTTTTCGTATTCTTGCTTCCAGAAGTATCCATCTCTTTTTATTTGAAGTGAAAGTTTTTCGGATAGTGCGTTTACGACAGAGACTCCTACTCCATGAAGCCCACCTGAAACCTTATAGGATTTTTTATCAAATTTTCCTCCTGCGTGAAGCATGGTTAATGCGACTTGGCATGCTGGTAGCTGAAGATCTTTATGCACATCAACAGGTATTCCTCTTCCATCGTCAGAGACTGTTACACTGCCATCACTATTTATTGAGACTAATACATTTTTACAATAACCTGCCATTGCTTCATCTATTGCATTGTCGACAAGCTCGTAGACAAGATGATGAAGACCAACTGCAGATGTTGATCCTATATACATCCCAGGTCTTTTTCTTACAGCGCTAAGACCTGTTAAGACAGTTATGCTTTCTGCATTATAAGAGGGTTTTATAGAAGCAATGTTTGAAGATGATTTAGAGAAGTTTTCAACAAGATTTTCGTCTGGAGAGTCTGTTTTCACTACGTCAATTCCCATTGATTCTTTTGATGTATTAGGCTGATTTTGCTCTTCCATTGATGTTTCCACCCAAAAAATTGAAAAATTGGCTTAAAAAAGGGCATTTTATGTTATATTATGCGATTGTTTATCCCTTTTTATCCCTAAAAGAGAAATATTGGTCTTATTTATAAATCTTTGGATTAATTTCTCGTCGATAAAAGAATTAATTAAAAGGATTTAAAAAGACTTATTTAGAAAGAAGGTAAAGAAATTAAAGAAATTAAAAAAAAGCAAAATAAAATGTAAAAAAAATAAATTCACCACCTTTATTTCCAATAGCCCTCAGGTAGTTTGGGTGGAGTTACTTTCATATCGCTTATATCAATATCAAGTTTCAGTTTTTCTTCACGAATACTGGGTGCTTTCTCATATGCTGCTATCTTTAGTTTCTTTACATAAGAGTCAAATTTCTCTCTAAGAACAGAATCTACATATTCATAAGATAATGGATCAGATTTTTCACCAGCCTTGGCAAGTTCAACTAATCTTTCAAGGCGTTGATCCTCATCTGGACAATGACTTTTTCCATCCTGCGAGTTTGTCATATTTAAATCACCTAAACCTATTGTATTTATTTTAAGTATATAAACTTAATCACAATATGAAGTGTAAAATGTTGAAAAGTAAGACAGATTTTAGAAGGATTACAAATCAGTCTGTGTAATTCACTGGTTTTTGCTTTTTTATACTTGGTTTTTTACTTTATTTTTAGGCACTAAATCCTTAATCTTGGCCAAAGACCATTACTACAAACGACTCAATCAATTACAAACAACTCAACCATAATAATACTTTCCTTCATGCTTTTGCTTTACATCAAGCTGTGAGC
>CAZTMQ010000040.1:0-10857 GCA_964615385.1 uncultured Methanosarcinales archaeon | reverse complement strand
CCTAACAAAATCCACTTCTTTGCCCTTTTTAATTTTTTTAGCCATTAGCTTCCACCTCTTTTTTTAAAGAAATAAAAAATTAAATAAAAAAATTAAACTAAATCAATCCCAAGCTCACTTGAAACCTGGTCTCGCCTTACTTTCTCATAAGAATTAGAGCTTTCCTTACCTAAAATCCAAGGCGATTTTACTCCTGTAACAATAGTCATCACAACTACCTTGCCCTTCATATCATCAGTAACCCTAGTTCCCCAGATTACATTGGCATCAGGATCCATCTCCTTTGTAACAAGCTCTCCAATAGTTTTAGTCTCCTCAAGTGTTAAGTCTGGCCCACCGTGGATATGGATAATCGCTCCAGTCGCACCAGCGTAGCTTATATCTAAAAGTGGATTTGAAAGTGCGCCTCTTACAGCCTCTTCTACCCTGTTTTTAGTATCAGATGCGCCAACACCAATAGCTGCAACACCACCACCATTCATAATCGACTTTACATCTGCAAAATCAAGATTCACAAGTGAAGGCAGGGCAATTGTCTCAACGATTCCTTTGATCATTGTTGCTACAAGCTCATTTGCAACAGCAAACGCCTGTTGAATTGGAAGATTTCCTGCTATCTGCACAAGCCTGTTATTATCAATTACAATAACAGTATTGCTGTTTTTCCTAAGTTCGGATAATCCAAACTCTGCCTTATCTATTCTTGCCCTTTCAATATTAAATGGCATAGTAACAGTGCCAATTACAATAGAGCCCAATTCTTTTGCAATCTTTGCAACATATGGTGCAGATCCCGTTCCGGTTCCTCCGCCCATCCCTGCGCAAACAAAGAGCATATCGCTTCCTTTCAAAAGCTCTTTAATTTCATTTGCTGATTCATTCGCGGCCTCATTTCCAACTTTAGGGTATCCACCGCATCCAAGGCCCTTGGTAATATTCTTGCCAATTAGGAGTTTTCTATCTGACTGCGTTATGTCAAGATGCTGTAAATCTGTATTAATCGCCAAAACTTCAGCCCCTTTAATCCCTTTCTTATAAAGCCAGGAAACCATATTATTTCCAGCTCCACCGCACCCAATCACCTTTATGTTTGCCTGACCATCAATATTGAAATCAGGGCTTTCTTCCATCGAATCCAACGCATTTTTCACGATAAACTCCATTTTTCTCTCCTCCAATAAGCCTTGAGGACTTATCAACCGCTAGGCTCTATTTCCTATCAAGACCAGTATAGTTTTTGATATACTAAACTCTCTTAAGAGCAACTCATATATAAATGTTTTTATTTTCAATATAGAAAGGAAGTAAAGCCAAAAAGCCATCGCCACTTTTTTGAAAAAACCCTAGAAAGCCATAAAATAGCGAAACCTTTATATATTTGAATAGCAAAAAGGTATATTAGTTCATAAGTTTATTGCTATATTGAGTGTTGAGGTGTATCCTAAAATGGTTAAAACAAAAGCTAAACTCAAGATAAAATCTGCTAAAAAAACAGTGGCCAAAAAAACAATTAAAAAACCAACAAAACAGCCCGCAAAGGCAAATTCACATCAAAACAGCTTTAACTTCATAATAATCACATCATTCATTGCTATAGTTGCCTTAGCAGCAATAGGATTTGTAAAAACAGGCTACGAAGCAGATGCCGTTACTGGGCTTGCCTCTTACTCTGAAGAATCATTTAAAATATATCAGTGCACTCCTGGCCATTCTTGTGAAGAGCCAATCCAAACCTACAAAACAGCGTGTGTTGGAAATGACATTTACTATCTAAACACCCAAAAATACTGTGATAAAGAAGGCTATTGCACAATTGAAAAAGAATTTTTAGATGTGACCCGATTTGTGGGGACCTGTCCTTCAGATTGTGTTGATGGCTTTTGTATCTAAGCCCTTTATTTCTTTTTTTAAATAACTCATAGCAGATTCTTTGTGTTTTTTAAAAACGTAAAAGAGTTAATCTTTTAGAAAACTTTAAATAACTCCCAAAAACCACTAACAATATTCTTGGTGGCAATGGTGTAACGGCTAGCATAGAAGCCTGTGGAGCTTCAGGCCGGGGTTCAACTCCCCGTTGCCACCCCATATCTTTATTAGTTTTTAGAAGGTGGTAAACATATCATACAAAAAGAGCTATGGATCCTATCAAAGGGCGTTATGCCCTTTCTGCAAAAAAGAAGCGACAACAAAAAATTCTCAAAAAATTCCTGTATGCCAGGCACACAAGAATGCAGTTCTTGGGGAAATGAAATGCATCTGTGGCAATTACCTCGTTATAATGGAAGGAAAATATGGTATCTTCTTTAACTGTATTAAATGCGGAAACATCTCACCTTCAAAGGTTTTTGAAATAAACGAAGTTGTAGACGTATCTAAAGATAAGGATATAAAAGAGCCTAGCCCCAAAGAAACAGGGCCAAAATTTTTTAATGACAAAACCCCTTCAGTTGAAAAAGGAGTGTGTGTAGAAAATTACGAATCAAAATTTAATTTTTAGCTTTTTAGATCATACACTTAAAAACACAACACCCAAAATAATCAGTGCAATTCCAAGTACTGTAGTTTTTTTAATCTTCTCCTTTAAAAAAATCTTTGAAAAAATTGCAACCCAAATATAGCTTGTTGCTGTCATAGGATATATAATAGAAAGATCATTGCCTTTCATTGCAGGAATCGTAAGAATAGTTGCGATAAGGTACAAAAATACTGCAAGCATAAAGCTCTTATTCTTAAGTATCGCAATTACATTAAGCCTAAAATCCTTAGAGCTTCTCTTAAACAGCAAAGCCCCAAACCCTCCAATAAATGTGGAGATGTTTACCAAAATAATGCCAAGTAAGCTTACACCCATTTTGCCCTCTTAACGCTTCCTTTTTTAAACTTATAGTTAAGAACGATTGCCCCACAAATAATTAATCCAATTCCAATAAATTTGTTAGGACCAAAAGACTCATTAAACGCAAAGTAAGATATAATTGCAACCCAAATAAAAGAAGTGCTAATCAAAGGATAAAGGCTTGATAACTCTCCCTCTTTTATACCATATATAAAAAAGAAGGTACCAATAGAATACAAAAAGATAGCGATCCAAAGCCAGTAGTTAAACAACACACCTGTAATCGAATAAACAATACTTTCAGCAGCAATCTTATACAAAAGTTGCGCAACAGTAAAAAAAAGCGTTGCAATCACCACTAAAAGCACAGATTTATTCATTTTGATTTCACAAAGTCGTTGCATCTCATTATAAAGTTTTCCCTTCTTCATCCAAAACCAGCGTTTGTGGCATTAATTTTCCTGTGATATTTGCTAAGAATGGATAAATATCCTTTCTTTTAATCCCAAATTTATAAGGCTCATATCTTACCCTGAAATCCTCATATTTCAAAATTTCCTCCTCAGAAAAACTACCAATCAACGTCTCACTTGTAGGAACTCCTGGGTAATTTGTATCAAACAATAGACCCTCGATATCTGCAATATTTTTCTCTTCAATAGGCTCAACAATGGTAATAGGAACTCCCAAAAACCTCTTGTTTTTAAATTTGCCATTCTTTAGATAACCACAAAGATGTGTATATTTCTTATCACTTTCCCTATCCCTTCTATCAACCAAAAGAACCTCTTTTCCTTTATACTCCAAAATACTCTCAAGGTAAATCTCATCAATCTTTCCTTTAATAAATTCAACAATCCTACTGTCTTTCACATCATTAAAATGAATGTAAAACCTTGAATAGCCATCAAGCCCTAAAATCTGCATAATCAAAAACCCCCTTGACAAACTACAAACAGAAATACATAGCTCTTTATAAAAATATGTCTAATGTCATAAACACCATAGAAAATAAAGTTACTTTAACTTTCCTTTTAACACCTTCTAACTCCTTTTAATCCTCTTAGAGCTATTCGTGTATAATTTTTCAAAAGGCTTAAATATTAGAAAGCACATTGCACCAAAGCAAAATAACAATTACAAAGTGGATTTTTAGATAGGGGGTGAATGCGTGGCCGAAAAGGAGAGAGAAGCAAAGAAAAAGGGCTGCAAAAGCAAGAAAAAGTAATTTTTTATTTTTGTGCCTTTAAGCCTGTTTTTTAATTTTTGTGATTAATATATTTTAACTAAAAAGGAGGTCGAAAAAAAATGAAAGCCAACTTTTATGATGAAGATAATGATGATGATTACGGCTCTGATGACGATGATGATGATTTCTAGGTTAGAAATACTAATTTCTTTTCCTTAATTTTTTCTTTTCTTTAATTTGTATTTAATCAGCATCTTCAAAGAAATCATTTTCACCATCTAAATCCACATCTTCAAACGTGCCATTACCGCAAAACTCACAAAACCCGTCTTCATTAAGTTCGTGTCCGCAGAATTTGCATCTTTTCATCTTTTTTCTCAGGTGTAGGGGAAGGGGTTTGAACCCTTGTAGGCACTAAGCCACACGGCCCTGAACCGTACCCGTTTGATCGCTTTGGCACCCCCACATCATAAAAGAAACAAAATACAAAACCTATTTATAACCCTTTCCACTCTTAGCCATTCTATGACCTTAAACAAATACTACAATCTTGCACACAAGGTAATAAATTCATCAGACATAATCTGTGAGGTACTTGATGCAAGATTTCCGTATCTCACGCGAAACGAAACCTTAGAAAAACAGATATTCTTAAAAGGAAAAAAGCTAATCTTTGCGATAAATAAATCAGATCTTGCATCGGTTTCACAGTTAAAAAAAATAAAAAAGGATTTCAGGCCTTCAGTATTCTTATCAGCAAAGAAAAGGCTTGGAACCACAATCCTAAAAAGATACCTCTCCTCTCTTTCAAAGGGAAGGCCTGCAATTGTAGGGATAATAGGATATCCAAATACCGGAAAAAGCTCTATTATTAACTCTCTTTCAGGTAGGAGAAGTGCACGGGTAAGTCCTATAAGCGGATTTACCAAAGGGCTTCAGTATATCAAAATGAACTCAAATGTAATGATAATAGATTCACCAGGTGTGGTCCCAATCAAAAAGGATGATGAAATAAGGCTTGCAATCCTTGGAAGTATTGATCCTGGAAAAATAAAAGATGCAATCTCTTGTGCTGAAAACATTATAAAAATAGACCTCAAAAGTATAAGCACACACTACAACCTTAACAAAATTCCCACATCCGAAGAAGAAGCTCTCAATTATATCTCAGAAAAGCTCAAAATGCTTCGCCCCAAGGGTCTTTTAGATATTGAGCGCGCCTCACGAAAAGTAATCTCTGATTGGCAAAAAGGAAAAATAAAATTCATCAAAACAGGGGAAAACGAAGCGTTTCTTTTAAACAAAGAAATAGAAGATCAAATATCTTCAGCCTCATCTAAAAACGTCTGAACGCTCTTTTCCTTCTCTAAAGTATCCGTTCTTCCGCAATATGGGCATACCTTTGGGATCTCTTCCTTTCGGCTCTCAAAATGATAGCCACAAAACGTGCAAAAAACCTTCATATTAACACCTCTTCATTAATCTTCTTTAAACTTAACGTCTGGCCCTGTTATTTCTTCCATGCCAAACATATATTTCCTAAGCGCTTTAGGAATTATAATAGTGCCTTTTTTAGTTTGGAAATTCTCAATTATAGCAACCATCGCACGTGAAGTTGCAATTGCAGTATTATTTAGGGTATGTGGGATATATCTTTTTGAGCCATCAAAGACCCTTATATTCGTTCTCCTTGCCTGAGTATCAGTAAGATTACTTACTGAACACACCTCAAAATACTTCTTTTGTCTTGGAGACCATGCCTCAATATCTGCGCCCTTTGCCTTCAAATCACCTAAATCGCCTGAACAGGATTCAAAAACCCTAATAGGAATCTCAAGTCCTTTAAAAAGCTCAATTGAATTATTTAAAATCTCATCATAATACTTATACGAATCCTCTGGCTCACACACAATTACCTGTTCAACCTTATTAAACTGATGAGTCCTATAAATTCCTTTCTCATCGAGCCCATGGCTTCCAATCTCCTTTCTAAAGCAAGGACTCAATCCAGCAAGTTTTATTGGAAGGCTTGCCTTTTGAATCTCTTGATCTACAAACTGCCCAACAAGTGGATGCTCGCTTGTCCCAATCATATAAAGATCTTCCCCTTCAATCTTGTAAACCATATCTGAAAAGAAAGAAAAATCAAGTACGCCATCACAAACCCTTTTCCTTATCATTAAGGGTGGCTGGGTAAAAACATAGCCTCTTTTACACAAAAACTCAATTGCATACCTTATAAGTGCCTGATCTAATAGCGCCAAAGGTCCTTTAAGATAAAAAAACCCATTCCCCGAGGTTCTTGCTGATGCATCAAAATCTGCCACCCCCAAAGCCTCGCAAATCTCAGCATGATTTTTAACCTCAAAATCGGGAACCTTTGGGTCCCCAAATCTTGCCCTTTCAACATTTTCACTATCATTTCTTCCAACAGGAACACTTTCATGAAGCACATTTGGAATCTTTAATTGAATCTCTAAGATTCTCTCCCACAAAGCACCAGCTTCCTTCTCCTTTGTAGCGATTTGTCCTGGAATTGTCTTGGCTTTATCAATCAATTCTGAAACATCTTTTCCTTCCTTCTTGCCCTTATTAATCTCCTCAGAAACACTGTTCCTTTGAAACCTTAAAGAATCAACATCTGCTTTCAGGGCCTTCCAGCTGTTGTATTTTTCTTCAAGCTCATCTAAAAGAGCAAGCTTAGAATCCTGAAATCTCTTTTTAATACTATCCGCCACAAGATCCTTATTTTGCAATATAAACTTAATGTCCAACATCTTAATACCCCTAATCACTTGAACTTAGCTAATTTTGATATATAACAGCTTCTATTTTTCATATGATTACACCTTTAATTATTATATTTTGCTATTTTTACAGGTATAAAATTAGGCAGTTAAAAAAGTATAGGAACTTAATGGAAACTAAATCCAAATATAACTTTATTAAGCACTAGCAAGTATAACCCCAGAATTTCCATAAGGGTGCTGTCATATATTGCTCTTCTCCATTATAGAGGGAGCTAACTATTTGATAGTGTAAAATAGTCTATCCTTAAAAAAATACATAAACAAAGAAAATCCAATAAGCAAAAATATACTTAATGATATTCTAATACTTTTACTTATCAAAAAAGGAATCAGAAAAACCCTCATGCTTTGAGTCTTGGCCTTAATGGAATTTTCGTCAATAAACTCATTATTAATATCAATTTGTTCAAAAATAATCTCTCCATCACTTTCAGATACCCTAAGATAACTAACATCCTCTCCAGGCAAAATACTTCCCCCCAAAACTCCTGTAGTTATATATTCAGTATTTCCTACCTTAACCCTTCCTTTCACATGCGAATGCCCCGCTATGAAAGCTGTCACATTGTACTTTTCCATAAGCCCCAAAATATAATCGCTTTCAGATTTCAGCGCAATAGTATGAGACATCTGCTTATTAGCTCTTAGCCCATCATCAAAATCACCAGTTACAGTATCAATTGGTGAAATGTGCGAGAATACAATTATTCTTTTGCCCTCGCTATTTTCAAGAACGGACTTAAGCCATTCAAATTGGGTATTCCCTATGATTGCGGTTGATGAGTCAAGAAAAATAAATCTTGTCTCTTTATGATCAAAATAATAGTAGCTCTGTCCAAAATAACTATTATAATACTTCCCACCATTATTCCAAATATCGTGGTTTCCAATAGTAGTAAAAACAGGTATAGGCAGTGATTCAATAATAGAAGAGGCAACAACATACTCTAAAGAATATCCGTTGTTTACTATATCCCCATTCAAAATAATAAAATCAGGCTCTTTTGAAACAATCTCTTGAAGTATTGGCATAAAAATATTGTACCCTGAATGAGTATCTGAAACAACATAAAAATCTAGTGGTGCTCTTTTGTTTTCCAAATCTTCGCTCTTCAAAATCTCAACTAGAGACTCGCCTCTTTCATCGACCTTTATCTCTAAGATTTCCCCCTTTTCCATCAAAATAAATTTTCCTGATGAGGCCACCTCAGAAATCTCTTCATCTCCCATGCCCTTAGCCTGCTCACGCCAGAAATCAACGATACTTTCTCCCTTTATTGTTCCTTTCTCATTGCCGTCAATAAGAATCACACTGTTTGTGCTGCCCCTATTAAGGATGTTTAAATAAACAGTTGCATAAGAATCTGAATTAATCTTAATCTTTGCTTCGTTTGAAATGAGCTTAACACTAACTTCATACACTTTCTCTTTTAAATCTCGAATCCCAAATAAATCCCTTTTTTCAATGTTATAGATAAAACCCCCTTCTATGTTTGCCGAGAATGTCGAGCCCTCATCGTTTAATGAGCCAAAGGATAGCCCTGCACCGTTTGGCACCCGATAAAGCCCTGCCTTTTCTTCCCAATTAACCATCCATATCAAAAAAATGAGAGCAATCACTACAATAAAAAAAAGGCAAGAAAGAAGGTCTACCTTAAGATATCTTCCCTTTTTTATATTTGAATTAATCTTTTTAGACTCCTTTAAATCACCATTAGTATTAATCATAATCAAAAAAGCAATCCAAATCAAAACAAATCCAATAAAAACCTCTTTGTCACTTGGGTTAATCAGCGAGGAAAATATCCCATAAATAATTCCCACAACACAAAAATCTTTAAAGAATTTTTTGGCAATCTTATTTTTCACAAAAATAAAAAATATCCCTGAAGAAATACCAAGAGCGCCAATAAATAACCCCAAAATCCCTAAAAGAAAATAAACAATTCCATGCTCGAAAGTATCCCCTACTGTAATAAGGGTTAACAAACCAAAACAGATAGCTACAATCCCAAAAACCAAATGCCTTTTTGAAGTATTGCTTTCCACCTTTAAAGTGCTTAATTGAACTTAGTGTATATATTACTTTTTGTTTTTACCTTTCTTTAGTTAACAAATGATTTTATTCAATATGTCTTTATTTAACATGCATCATTTAATGGGCATTCACTTTTGTTTCTCCTCTATTTTAATTTCTTCACTTTTAATCCAACAAAAAATTAAGTCAATAAAAAATTTAAGATAAATTATTTTGAATTAACCTATAACAAACAAACTTAAAGTCAACTTGGCATAAAGTGCAATCAGAATAAAATACAAAATAAAATGGATCAATTAACTGAATTCATCCTATAAAATGTATCTTAAATAAATCATCCCACTAACTAATCAATTGCAATTTTATTTGGTAATCCAATTTATTTTTTCGATATATTTATAAATGTCCATTAATCTTCACGCAACTAGGACTTATTTCAGTTTATACCTTTTTTTATTTTTAAAAAAATCGTTAACCTAATGGGGGGAAATACATGGAAAAAAATGAATATAAATATGTGTCTAAAATTTTAGTTTTTATGATAACCGCTATGTTTCTGTTGAGCATGTTTTCAGATCATGCTTTTGCAGTCGTTATTGAGCCTGAAGAGCCAGTAGTTGTTCTAAGCTCTCCAATCCAAGGAGATACATATGATACACTAACCGTGCCGGTAAGCTTTACCTACACTGATGATTTTGATGCAACAATTGATTGTGAATTATATGTTAACGGCCAGCCCAGTGGAAATGTTTTGGCATCAAACGGTGTTGAAGCAACAACTAACTATGTATTTACAGAAGATGGCACCTACTCACTTTTTGTATCCTGTACAGATTCTGATGAAAACCAGGGTCTAAGTTCTGAAAACACCTTCATCGTGGATACTACTGCTCCAACAGGTTATATCGAAGATCCTTCAGTTGATGGCGAGGTAAGAGGCGAAGTATCATTTTATGTAAATACCCAAGATGCAGGCTCTTACATTAACAACGTTTGTGTAAAATATGGTGTGGATTCACCAGATGTTTTAGTTGGATGTAAAGATCTATCTGAAAAAACATGGCATAGCTATGATTATGCGCCTTCTTTTGTCTTTGATATGGATAGCACACTAATCGCTGATGGTACATATAAACTTTTTGCAGTAATGACTGATAACGCTTTAAATGAAGCAACAACCGATCCTGTTACAATTGTTATAAACAATTACGGAATAGGTTCAGAGTCTAATCCTAAACAGATCTCAACTTGCGAAGAATTCCAGGCAATCTCAGATCACCTAGGTTGGCATTATGAGTTAGTAAATGATATAGACTGTTCTGACACCGAAAACTGGAACGGCGGACAGGGATTTAAAACAATAGGAGGCTATAACAGTTTCAATGGAGTTTTAGATGGAAAAGGCTTTATTATAAAAGACCTTTACATGAATTATGGTGACGCAAGAGGTATATTCTTTACAATCGGTTCATCAGGTGCTCTAAAAAATATAGTGTTCGAAAACGCATACGTCAAAGGCTCAGGCTATCTTGGTGGAATAACAAATTACAATTCTGGATTAGTTGAAAGGTGTGCAATTACCGGTGAAGTCCGTTGTGGCAATCAACAATGCGGAGGAATTGTAGGTGCAAACTCTGGAACACTCTCTGAATGCTTTGCGGATATAGCACTAAACGGCCCAAACTATGTAGGGATTATTGCAGGACATTCTCACGCAGGGCAGATAGCAAACTGTTATGCCCTAGGGACAATGAGTGCGCCATCACAAAGTGGCGGATTGGTTGGATTAAATCAAGACACACTAATTTCTAACTCTTATTCAAATGCACAAGTTATTGGCGATAACGCCAATGGTGGTTTGATAGGCTGGCAATACACAGGAGGTAATCAACAAAATTCCTATTGGAATATTGATACCTCTGATAAACTAAATATGTGTGGAACAAGTGGGCTTAATTGCATTGATGAAAATGGATTAACTGAT
>CAZTMQ010000039.1:0-10870 GCA_964615385.1 uncultured Methanosarcinales archaeon | reverse complement strand
GATGTGCTATCAGGCAGATGCCATACAAAATCGATATACTTCGATATGATAGGATGATTTGTGCAATTTTTTGATTAAATTTCATTTAAATGGTGAAGAATGATGAAGAAAAATGAAACATTGAAATGGGATTTTCATCGAATATATTTTTGGCTGTTTTGCTTTGCGTTAGCTGTTATAATTTTAGCTTGCTCTTCAGGCATTCAATTCGTTCAAGGTGAAGGTAAGTGTGTTCCACCGTGCATTGATTACAAAGAGTGTTGCAGTGGTGAATGTGTTGATTTGCAGACCGATATGAACAATTGTGGGTGGTGTAAAAACATATGTAAGGGGGGTTATGAATGTATCAGTGGAGTCTGTAAGTTTATAGATCCTGAGAGTGTTTGTGCCAACACTGATTGTGGTTCTGTTGAGTATAATGGAAACACATACGATTGTGGTGACTGTCCTGAGATTGTATCTACAAAGGCAGGTTGTTTAATCTGCGAAAGTGGGGTTTGTATAGATAATCCTAGAAATGATCCTAATTTTGTTTGCGATCCAATTAATAATGAGTGCCGAAAAAGCGGATTAACCTGCCGTAATCCCTGTCTTGTGTGTGAGGAGGGTATATGTAGTAAAAATAAAGGGATTATAGGAGGAGGTAGTTGCAAATCTGAACAAAATCAATGTGACGAGGAAGGCGAGGCTTGTGTCTCAAAGGAAAAAGACACTACCCCCCAAACCCTTACTATCGATATTGCGCGATTTGTAAGAAATACTGTCTCATTTGCAGAACTGGGAAGCATGGCAGGAACGTGGCTTGATAAGACCTTGGGAACATCATTTTTTTCAACTCCACTCTGGGGCGAACTAGAAAAAACTTGGCCGTTAGGTGCCAAATTCTTTGGTGGAAACTGGGAGTCCTCAATTTGTAGAGATTTGTGGTGTATAATCCCTGATGATGCGGGGATATCAACTGTAGGAAGCGCAATAGGAACCCATATAGAAGGGCAAAAGCTAAAAATCGGTGATGAATTAAACCTATACGAAATAACATTTGCATTAAATCCTGCAACAGAATCCCTTACTGGGCAGATGAATTTCACAATAGAATTGTACGACAACTCAGGCAACAAGGAGTATATCGATGTAAACAATGACAAAAAGCCAGACACATGGATTAACATTAATAATAAATATGCTACTTCCAAAACAAACCCAATCGCTTTTTACTCCGAAAAGGACTATCAAAAGATTTGCTTAAGATTCTTTAACGCAAAAGATTACATTGATGAGCTAAGGCTTTTGCTATTATCAAACTCCAATCAGATTTGCACTAAGTTTTTTGAAGGAGACCCTAGTGATGCAATATCTGAGATACAAACAGGAGAGATTCAGGTTGGCGGTGAAGTAGATGAATGTGCAAACTGCTAAAAAATTTATTTTTAACTTCATAATAGATCTTGGAATCATTGTTGCATTTTTCCTACTTTATAGTGCACTATCATCAACACTTATGCCTATTATAAACTCTTTAGGCGAGTTGTCAGTTTTAATGAGTTCAGAAAGCGAGGTAAGCCTTCTAGTATTGCAGGCGTTTAATAAGCAAATTGAAGGGCAGATTGGAAAATTCTACCTGTTTTTTTTCCTACTTATCGGGTTATTTCTCTCATTACCACTTTTAAGGTGGCTTGAATTTAAACCCCTTTTAAAAAAACCGAGACAGATTCGTTTCTTTTACTTTTATTCATTTATAATGCTTTTATTGGTGTTGTTCTTCGGATTTTTAGTAACACTCTCTTCAGTAGTTCCGCTTTTAGTGCTGATTCTCTTTGCTATATCCATAATCTTGATGAACGTGGTGAACTCCCTGAAAGTGTTTGGCCTTAAATCATTGAGAAAGGTAGATAAACTGATAACAAATTCCTTTTTACTATCAGTTATCCAAATAATATGCTATTTTGCAATAGTTTTTCTCGCAACGGTTTCGGTTGCCTTTTTCTTTGTGACATTTGCGATTGTAAACACTGCGATAAGGCAATTGTTTGTCAGCTGGCTTAAAAAAGTGATTTCTTAGTTAAAATCAGTTTAAAGGTATAGAAACCTTTAAATATTAATACTACTCCACAGTCACTACATTTTCATGATGGGGGGTAAAAAATGAAAAAGACTCTATTAGTTTTATTGTTTGTTTTTGGGCTCTTACTATCAGTAGGGATGGTAAGCGCAGCAATTGAAATAACGCCAATCGCAGGTCAGGCCGTAGATGAAGGAGACGAATTAAGTTTCATAGTTGAGGCTACTGGGAATATAAGCGAAATAACCTATAGCATTGATACAAATGCAACTGGCTCTACATTTGATAGAGAAAGTGGTGAGTTCTTATGGACTCCTGGATTTAGCCAGGCAGGCGTTTATTATGCAAATATAACCGCAGATGATGGAGATTCAAACGATACCATTTCTATATCTATAACTGTAAATGATAAGAATAGGGATCCAACTTTTAAGAGTACACCTGACACGTCAGTGTATGCAGAATCAGATTATACTTACTATGCAATTGCTGAAGACCTTGATGGTGATTCTATCACTTATGCGCTCATTACAGGGCCTTCTGGAATGAGCATGGAATCCACTACAAGCAGAGGAATACTAGAGTGGGAAGTTCCAAGCACCACAGGAGATTATTATATAAAGATTTCAGCAAGCGATTCAAAAGGCGGTGTAGCATACCAGGAATTTAATTTAACTGTTGAAGAAAAGCCTCCAAGGTTAGAGGTGCGAAGAGTTTATGCAAAGACTCCTGAGGACTCAAGAGTAGACCTTGATGATGGTGACGATTTAAGAGTTTATCCTGGAGATGAAATTACCTTTTACGTTGAGGTAAAAAACATTTACGATGATGACATTGATTTAGAAGACGTATACTTCAATCTGATGATATCTTCACTTCTTGATGAAGGAGATGACGATTTAGATGAAGAATCAGATGAAACAGATATAAGGCCATTAAGAACAGATAAGTTAAGTATCACCTTTACAGTTCCAACAAGGATACAGACTGATGGTTACGATGTCTCTTTGATTGTTTATGGAACGGATGAAGATGGATACGATTATTCCGAAGAGCTAAATTATGAATTAACTGTTAGGAAGGAATCAAACGCAATCCAGATGACAAGAGCGGATGTCTCTCCAACAAGGTTATTTTGTGATCAGGAAACGAGAATAAACCTTGAGGCAGTGGTGGAGAATATCGGTAGAAACGAAATAGATGATCTAGTAATCAAGGTGACATCAGAAGACTTAGGGATAGATTATGAAGAAGATTCAATAGAGCTTTACGATGACCCCTACGATACAGACAGTAGATACATACTTAGCACAGGAGTAAATGCATTGGCGCAAAAAGAGGGAACATATAGCGTTATTTTTGAGGCTTACCTTGAAGGCAGGATGGATGTTTATGATTCAGAGGTAGTTTTAATAACAGCTATCTGTGATTCAGAGCCAACTCCAACTCCTAGCATAACACCAACGCCAATTCCAACGCCAACCTATGAGCCGACCCCTACTCCAACAGTTGTAAGGGAAAAGCCATTTACAGAGACAAACTTATTCCTAGGAATATTGATTGCAGCAGTTGTGCTTTTAGGAGTATTAGTGATACTAATGCTGAGCCTATTGTTTAGAAAGTAAACGATTTTTATTTTTTTATATTTTTTAATATTTCTTAATATTTCTTATCAGTTTTTTAGCACTTGCTTAATGCTTTTTCGTATTCATTATTGTGTTGTTTTTATTTTTTTTAATCCAAATTCTCAAAGTTTAAAAACAGGCAATCATTATCATTAATGATGAAAGAAGAGTTCAAGACTAGAAATGGGGTATTTGATAGATTTACTTTAGCCACCTTAAAGGACCTTGATTCAGCGGGTTTTTTGGATATGGAAAGCCTAAGCCCAATCTCTCAAGGAAAGGAATCTCACGTATTTATCGCAAAAAGAGAGCAAACTAAAGAAAATGTAGTTGTGAAGATTCATTGTCTTGAAACTGCAGATTTCAATAAGATGTTTTTATACATTAAAGATGATTTGCGATTCTCAGGGATCTCTGGGAATAAAAGAAAAACAATCCTTGCCTGGGCTAAAAGAGAAGCAAAAAATCTGGCTTTGGCAAGAGAAGCGCAGGTGGCTTGCCCTGCCCCATACACTGTTAAAAATAATGTTTTAATTATGCAAGCAATAGAAGCCTTAGGTTCTCCTGCACCAAAATTAAAGGATATTGATTTTTCAACTCAATCTAAAAGCTTTAATGAAAAGCTATTCAAAAGATCTTTTGAGTATCTTGGAAGGCTTAAAAAAGCCGGGATTGCTCATGGAGACCTTTCAGCATTTAACATCCTGGTTAAAGGTGGCCTGCCGTATTTTATAGATTTTTCCCATAGCATATCACTTGAATCAAAAACAGGGTTGTACCTTTTTAAAAGAGACTTTGAGAATCTTTTGTCATTCTTTGAAAAACAAAAGGTGGGTTCAAGAGAGAAGGCAGAGATGCTTTCAAAACTAAACGAGCCAATATTATAATACTAAGTAGCTTCTCTTTTCCAAATAACCCTTTTTTCATCGGGGTAAAGACCAAGCCTGCTCATCTGATTAAACTGAATATCTGTTAAGGTTATGTAATTTATAAGAAGGCCACTAGATTTTTCAACCCTTTCCTTTGCTGATTCAATCTCCTTTCCATTGGGCGATGGCCCTATTAAAAACACAGTGGCCTTTCCATTTTGCGCCTTGCCATATATTACAATATAATCAAGCCCATCTATTTCAGCGAATCCTTCTTTAATCTGCTCAATAACGCTCTTTTTAGGCTTGAAAAGCTCTGAGAGCATCATAACCTCTTTCTTTTCAGAAATAAAGTAAAGCTTTGCGGGACCAACGACTTCTTCCCTTACAATCCCAAGCCTGCAAAGCCTTTTTAAAATCCTAAAGGTTGAAGTGTTGCTAACACCCGTAGCTTTTGATATCTGCTTTAGATAAAACCTTTCTTTTGGGTTATCAAAAAAAACCTCTAAAACATTTGAAAGCTTTTTATCTATTAATCCAACAATAAGGGATTTTAGGCTTCCCTTGAGATTCTCATTTTCCATGCCCTATCAAATTTTATGCCGATTATTTAAATATTTCTTTTTTGAAATATCGTTCCATTTTTGAAATACATTTTCATTTTTGAATTGAAGGGCTTCTCTCGTCTAAAAATAAACGCTTCAAGAAAAAGCTTCTTTTAAAATTTCTATTTTATCAAGAACTCAGATAGGCCCTCTTCTTCAATGAAATGAAGCTTAGAAGGAAATATTAAGCAATGCAAAGGGGGCCCAAAATCTGTTGCTTTAACCTTATTTAAAGGGCCGTAGACGATCTTTTGAGTATCCGATCCAATCCTTGCAAGACCTATGCAAAAAGTTTCTTTGGATATTAACCCTTTCTTTTCATTCTCCTCTATTAAAAGCAGAGTTTCTAATGCTTCTTTGATACTCATAAATCTTGTTAATGGCTCCTGGTGATCACCATTTGAGCTCTTTAAGATGAGCTCATTTCTTTTGATATCAAGCAAAAATAGAGTGTGAAGCCCAACACTTTGGTTCTTTAAAAGCACTTCATATGGTGTTTTAGGGAGCCACTTCTCTTCGGGAAAAACGATAGAGCCTACTTGCCCAAACTTATATAGCGAAAGCCCTGTTACACCTATAGCCGTGATTATTGAGGAATTATTGATTACATTGACCTTTATCTTAGCCTTTTTTGCTCTCAAAACCAAGTCTATGTGGGTGGTAGCTGCAAAAACATCGCCGATTATAAGAAAAGAGACATTGCTTACCCTAGCCTTCTCTAAAATTACATTATTATCAGACTCGACTTTATTTCTATCGCATGCAATAATCTTCTTTTGATAAAGCTTCTCAAGCTCGTTAATGTTCTCTTTAATTAAAAGTGATGTATAAGAGTCTAAGAAGACAAAATCAGAATCTTGAATTGTTTCAAGACCCTTTAAGGTTATATCCAGCTTGTCTCCAAGCCCTATTCCAATGAGATTGAGTGCCATTTTTTTCTTACTAATAGAAGGTGTGTGCGTAATTGATTTTTAATGGTTTCTTTTTCTAATCTCTCATCGAGAAAAGCAACTAATCTATTTTTTTAGAAATATATTTTTTAAGATAGCTCTTATAAAATAGAGTTGACACTGTCCAAAGATTTATATATCCCCTAATGAATGAAACTACTTGTTTAAGGGGTTAAACAAATTATTTCAAGAATCTTTTTTGAGCGCTTCTGATCGCCAAATCGGTAAGCACTTCTGAATCAAACAACTTAGGTAAACGTTTTGGGTTAAACAGTTCTAAAGGGTTTATGGAGCGAACATGCTTATAAACATTGTTATCCACTAAAAGATATTGTTAAATATTTACTTTTTGAAGTATCTTTTGTGAAAACTATTTTGTAAGAGTTATGACGATGTTCATGCGTGGATCCTGCCCAAAAGACCTATGAGCAAAAAAGAGGTAAAAACCTAAAAGAGGGGGAAAAAGATGGAATTTTTGAAAAAAGCGGCTGAAAATGCAGATGTATTTCAAGGAATGAACGTAGGAAAGGCAAACATAAAGGTGATTGGATGCGGTGGTGCAGGAAACAATATGATTTCTTGGCTTTACAATAAGGGAGTTGATGGCGCTGAGATCTATGCTATTAACACCGATCAACAGCATCTTAACATAATACAAGCTGATAGAAAGGTGCTCATAGGAAAGGATGTTACTAAAGGTCTTGGATGTGGCGGTTTTCCAAAGAAAGGGGAAGAAGCTGCGAACGAAACAATCAACGAAGTAAAGGATATGCTTAAAGGTGCAGATATGGTATTTGTATGTGCCGGGATGGGCGGAGGAACAGGAACAGGCTCAGCACCGGTTGTTGCTAAGGTTGCAAAGGAGATAGGTTCAATTGTCATAGGAACAGTAACAATGCCTTTTGACATTGAAAGAGCAAGGGTAGACAAGGCAGAATATGGCCTTCAAAGGCTTAGAGGCTTTTGTGATACAGTAGTTGTAATTGATAACAATCGCTTAGTCCAGATTGCAGGGAATCTGCCAATCGCTCAGGCATTTGCAGTTGCAAACGAACTTATCTCAACAATGATTAAGGGAATCGTTGAAACTATTTCAGTGCCTTCACTCGTAAATCTTGATTTTGCCGATGTTAAGGCAATCATGTCAAACAGCGGTGTTGCAGTAATTGGTGTCGGAGCATCTGATACAAAGAATCGAGTTGCAGAGGCAGTAAAAGGAGCTTTATTAAATCCACTCCTCGATATAAAATACGATGGAGCTACTGGTGCTTTGATTCACATACACGGTGGAAACGACCTAACACTTGAAGAGGTTAGTAAGATTGGTGAGTTAGTAACAGAAAGCCTAGACCCTGATGCAAACGTAATCTGGGGAGCAAGAGTAACTGATGATATGGCAGGAAAACTAACGGTCATGACAATAATTACAGGAGTTACTTCGCCCTGGATATTAGGTCAGAGGCAAACCAAGGAAGAGGTGTCCTTAAAAAGAGAGGCTGAAAAGACTCTAAAAGAGGATCTTTTAGGAATTGAAATTCTTGAATAAGTCCCCCAAGTCCCCCATTTGAATGCCCGGAAATATTTTTTTTGGGCATTCTTTTTTTTCTTTTTTAACGCCATTTTCACTGCTTCTTTTCATTACTTCTTTTTTTCATTTAGTGAAATCCTTGATCACTTCGCATACTTTGTTCTTTTGGCCTATGTAAGAAGAGACTGATTCACAAAAACGATTAATCTCGAATATCTTCGAGACGCCTCTGAATTTATGCAGAGGTTTTTTATTGCTTATTTTGATAATTTAAATTTTGTCTTAGGATTTTTTTTGGTATTTCTTCATCTAATCCAAATATTTTAGTGCAAAGAAAATATTTATTACACCTATAATAAACTAAGCTGTGCAAAAAGAAAATCTTTAGCCCAAAAAGAGCTTATAGATGATTTAAGGAATTCAGGGAATAACGTAAAGTAAAAAAAAATTAATCTTTTTCTCCACTATTAAGAATCTTTTTTATCCTGTCGAATGCTTCGGCAAGCTCTTGCCCTTTCTTTGTAAGAGACAAAAGTTTTAGTCTTCCTTGTTTATTAAAAACTACTATCCCTTCTTTCTCCATTTCTTTTAATACCTTTACTACGTGGGAATAGGTGCAGTCGGCGTTTTTGGCAAGCACAGATGAATATGTGGCACCTTTGGCATTCTTTAGAAATAAAAGCATCTCAACGGGTTTTTCTCTCAAAAAGGTTGTATATATTTTACTAAATTCTTCTTTCTTAAAACTCCCTATCATTTGTTGTCCCCCCAAGTCTAATATATTGATTGGAGCATATATCTTATATTAATATCTTTCTGTTTTAAACTTTCACTACTCTCTTTTAGACTATTTAAAAAGTCTATTTTTCCGAGGACAAGCACCAAAAATCCAATAGATTAAAATATAAGTTTTAAAATAGTAACTAAAAAGGGGCGAAATCTAATGTATATCGTTAAAAAAGAAAGGGAAACAGTAAAAACCTTGGAGACCTCAATAATAGATCTAAAAGGGGCAAGTGTAATCGGCTCAAAGATTCCAATGGATATACTTTCGTTAATTAGCAAAGAAAGCATGACCGTTTCTAAATTAGCTCAACGATTAAAAGTCTCTGAACAAAAAATCTATTACTATATTCATAAAATGGCCCTATCAAGACTTGTCAAGGTTGTAAAGACCGAGAAAGTAAACGGCTCATTGCAAAAATATTACCAGGCGACCGCTCCTTCATTCTTGATTCCTTTTGGAGAATTCAAAAAGACAAATGAGGTTTCCTTCCAAAACAAATCAGAGTATCTTGAGCCTTTTGTATTAAACGGAAAATTAAATGCAAAGATTATAGTGGGCAGTCCCGAACCTCATGGTCCTGAAAAGGCAAGATCAAGAGACGGCTATTATGGGATAGATTTCGCGCTTTTCTTAGGAACCTTCTTGAATTTTGTCCCTCAGCCAATAGTGATGCTTGATACCGAAACACGTGAGAGTGATTTAAAATCAAATCTGATTATAATTGGTGGTCCTATAGTAAACAAGATATGTGAAGTGTTTAACTCAAGCCTACCTGTTAATTTTCAGAGAAAAGAAGGATTGAGTGTCTATTCTAAGCTTTCGAATAAAGTCTACTATGATGATGAGACAGGAATCATAGTTAAGGAAAAAAATCCTTTCTCCCAAGAGCATTACATTCTAGTGCTTGCAGGAAAAAGATTTTCCGGGACAAAAAGTGCAATCCTTGCTTTCCTTAAGCATTTTAATGATATTAAAAAAGGAAACATATATGACTCTCGTGTTTTAGCAAAGGTAGTAATTGGAGTGGATTTAAACTCCGATGGATTTGTTGATGATTGCGAGATCGCTGAATGAGTTTTGAAGGAGTTTTTATTAAACTTGCAACAGATTTAAAATAGTAGTTGTTTATATTGTAATCTGTTCTAAAGTTGCTTTCTTTCTAAATCTCTTCTTAAATATGGAAAACTATTTAAACAATTATCTACTTCGTAGTAGTATTTTACATTTTAAACTTTTTGTATTTTTGTATTTATATGAAGTAACATGGGGGATAAAAGATGGAAAATGATAAAGAATCTGGATCTGAAGTAAAAAAAGCATTTGTAAAATATATTGTCGTTCCTGTAGCTACGATAGCTTCGGTAGCAACATTGTCAGGTTGTGACTATTCAAAAGTCGCCGAAAACGTTGGTAGTTGGTTTAGAAAGGCGGGGAATGTAGCTGAACATACTATTTCAAATCTTCCTGAAATAGCAAATGATTTGGGAGAAAAAGTAAAAAGGGAACTCATGTATCTAGCACCTTCAATGGATCCAACCTTAAAAGAGCCATTATATATGGAATTTGAAGGGGGAATGCCATCTTATGTGAGAGATGAATTACTAAAACAAGATGGTTTTTTAGAAACAATTTGTGGAAAGAACCCAAAAAATGCTATTGCCGCTGCAGGTGAATTTTTAGAAAACAGAGTAGTAATATATAGTGTTGGAAAGGATGCAAATGGAAACGAGATTGTAAAGGAAGACACTTGGAATAATAACGAGATTTTCGAAGTTTTAAATGGAAGGCTTTCAGATGATGAGACTTATCCAAAAATCGTGAGGGTTATGGCTGGAATGGATAGTGAAGACCATTTAAATGTGTACATCGAGTATGATTTTGATGCGCACGATGGCATTAGTCCTTACAAGGTTGGCAACTCGGAATTTGATAATAAGGTAACTCACCTTGAGTTCATGAATAAAATTTATGGTGCAGAGGCTCATAGGACCTTAAAGACACTAGTAGACTCTTATAAGTGATTTTTTTTAGTACTTTATTTTTGATTATTTTTTTTAATTATTTTAGAGTTAGTTGAGACTCATTTTTTCGACTAAAAATTAGATAATCGTTATTAACAAGGATTTAGTTTGAGCCTTATGTTTTTCATATTTCAAAAAAAAATATTTGGGGGGATTTAAATTGAAACAAAGACTGGGATACACATCCAAATTCGTAGTTATTATGATTATGTTTCTTGCATTGCTTAGTTTAGGCTATTCTAAAACAGAAATCACAGAAGGCAAATCCGACTTATTGTCATTTTTTTTTAATCCTGTTGGCTATGTGTTTTCAACTTTCCAATCTGGATTAATCGAATCTGCTGGATCAACGGGAGGTAGTGAATCAGACTTTTTTGTACAAGATTCTGGCTATTGCGGTGATGGCGTTTGCGATCCTGATGAAAA
>CAZTMQ010000038.1:0-11241 GCA_964615385.1 uncultured Methanosarcinales archaeon | reverse complement strand
AAAATTACTTTTTCTTCGTTAAAATTACTATATTAAATCTGAGACTTCCAAAAACAAAAACTTTAAAAACCCTCTCAATCTCCAGTTGCTGAATATGCCTGGTTGGTGTAGTCCGGCCAATCATCCGGCCCTTTCGAGGCCGGGACTCGGGTTCGAATCCCGAACCAGGCAATTTATTAATTTTTAAACGTTAAATTCTTAAATGGCCTAAAGGAAGGCTTTGAAATAATTACTTTGGAAATAAATTACTTTAAAGTAGTTATAAAATTATAAATAAGATACTTGAAAGAAAATGGTATAGAATAGACTGACAATAGACTGATTACGATATCAACGGTGTTTACTTTTCGTAGGGATTTAGGAGGGGACGGCCTCGAAAGGGCATCGCGAAAATGCTTGGACTTTTTTAGGTCTTTTTAAGGCTTTAATTTTTTAGTTTTTAATGGTTTTAATAGGGGAAGTAAGTATTTGATGAAGATATTGAGTTTACAGGTACGCTAAAAATGGGACTACCATTCTTTTCAAAAAAAAAGGATCCTAAAGAGGATAATTTCTTGCCAAAATTGGACCTTAATGATATCAGAAGAGTAGCTAAGTCATCGGGAAGGACAAAAAAGGACGTTTTAGAAGAGGAGCTTATAACAGAACTAAACAAGGACCTTAAAGAAATAAGGGAGTCAACTCTTGAAAACCCTGAGGATGAGTCTTATGATGTGGTTGGCACAATTGAGAACCCTGATAAAACACCTATTAAAAATCTTTCAGAATTAATTGAGTTTGTAAAAAACCTGCCAGAATCTGATTTGAAGAAGTACGTGAACCCTAAGTTTAATCTTTTCTCTGATTTTGCCCAAGATAAATTTGGTCAGATCGCGCTAAGTGTTGAGCTTGCTTTGTTAAACAATAAACAAGACATTATTTCTAAGCTTCAGGCATTCTTGATTAGCGAGGGCAATCTAACAGCAAACAATAAAGAGAAGGAAGAATCCAATGAAGAAAAGGATAAAAAGAAGGGGGTTAGTATTTCGAATCAAAGAAAGGTCGCTAAAATAGAAGCTCAAAAGATCTTAATGAAAACAACTGATACAAAGGCTTTTGCTTTTAGCAAAACCAAACTCACATCATTAGAGGAGCTATCAAATGCCATTAATTCACTTCCGCTCAAGGAGGTTATTAGAGAGATAGACAATAAAAGAATCGAGCTTGCAAACTGGCTTGAGACTTCGATTGGTGATTCTGAGCTAGCTAACAGGGTGCTTAGTAATTACGAGCCCAAGAACATAATTACTTTAATTGAGGAGAGAATAAAGTTTCTAAAAAGGGTTACACAAGAAAATGAAGGAGAAGAACAGGAAACGGAAGATGTTGATGACAATAAAGACGATTCTAAAGAAACTGAAGACGATTCTCCAATAGATGAGGTAGAACCACTTGAGATATCATCTGTCAAAATGAATAGTATTCCAGAGCTTATCTCTTTTGTTTTGGGATTAAACGATGAGGAGTTTGAGTCAAAGATTAAGCCTTTGAAAAAGGATATTACCGATTGGGTAGTAAAGATTAGCGGTGAGGAGGATTTATCAACCTTAGTTTTCTCAAATAACAAAAGTGATTTCTTAGAAAAGATTGAGTCCGCAAGGTATTCTGGAAGAAAAAATGATAAAAAAAAAAGTAAAAAGATTAAAGTGACAAAATCAAATACCAAGGAGAAGGAGCCTGATAAAAAGGCTTCAAATGAAAAGCAAACTAAGCCTACGGACTTTGACCCTAAATCTAAGCAGAAAAAGAGAGAGAATTTAAATGATTACAAAGGTAATAGCGTTGATAAAAAAGAGGGTAATACAAATAATGTAGCCAATAAAGACAAGGAGAATAAAGATGAAAACAATACTTTTGAGGCTAAAGTGAAAGGTGACGGCGATAATCTAAAAAAAGAAGAAAAATCGAAAGAAGAAAACTTTGATGAAATAAGGTATAAGCCCAAGGAATCAGGGCTAGATAAAAAAGAGAAAGATATCGAAAAGAGTGCTAAAATAAAAATAGATGAGAGCGAAGTTGGATTTTTTGATGATGAGACACAAAAAAAGGTTGAAGAGCTTGCTAGTGAGATTGAGATAGAGAATCCAAATGAGGGAAAACAAAAGAGCATCTCAGAAGCATTTGAAGAGGATTTAGCTCTTAAGATTATTAAGGAGAAGGACAAAATAGGTCTTCCCGCTCCAACAAGGCCTGAAGAGATTAAACAGCCAAAAAATGAATATTTGGCAAGTCTTGTGAAGACTGATAATGATAAAAAGGACTTAGAGTACGCTCAAAAGAGTTCGGTAATTAAAGACAGGTCCGAATTAATTGATAAAAAGAATCAGGATGAAAATGAATCTTTAGATGATATACCTACGCAGTTTTTAGATAATGAGAAAGCAGATTATATTTCTCAAGCAGAAGATAAAAAGAAAATTGAAGACAAGGTAGATTTACTCTATAATGAGAGAGTGCCACCATCTAAAACAACAGAGGAAAAGCTTTCGCTGCCAAAAAATCCGGATGATGATTTTATTGAGGCAATTGAGAATAAGAATATCGAGCTTAAAAAAGAAGAGCTTTCCAAAGGAAATGCTCCTTTTGAGGCTAAAGAGATTAACAAGTACTTCAAGGAATACGCAAATGCAGCTAAAGAAGCTATCTCACTTAACGTAAAGGAGATGGAATCTGCAATTGAGCTTAAAAAAGAGGAGATCAAGCTATTAAACGAAACAATTGATTCTAAAAAGTTCATGATTGAAACGGAGATCAAAGAGCAAGTAAAGGGCTTTAATGAATTAAAGGGGAAACTCACAGAAGAAATTAATTCTTTGATTAAGGAAAGAGATGAGCTTAACTCACAAATTAACTTGCTAAGGCAAAAACTTAGTGGAAAAGCCCCGCTTGATAATGAAGAGATAACTGAATTAAAAGCGAATATTGAAAAATTAAGTGAAAAGATAAAGGAACAAGAAGCAATTATTTTAGGTTATAAGGAAAATCCAAACGTTGTCAATCCTTCTGCTCTTCAGTCAATAGATAGTGCTTTAGTTAAATCAAGTGATGACATTAATTCTATTAAGGAAAGAAACTTAAAGCTTGAAGAGGAGAACAAGAGGCTTTTGGAGCTAAATAAAACACTTGAGAAAGGATTGTCACCAAAGGAGAAAGCAGTTATAAATTTTTCTGAACTAAAATCCGAACTTGCAACGACTAAAAAGGAAGTGGGAAAGAGAAGGTCAGAATTAAATCAAATTGAAAAGGATATTGAATCAAAACGCTCTGAGCTTAGTACGTTGCTTTCCGATATTGAGAATGTTAAAAATTTAAAGGTCGTCAAAGCACAGCTAAAAACTGATTCTGAAAGACTTGAAGGGTTAAAAAAGGAACTCGAAACTAAAGAAATTGAGCTGAACAACACTACAAAGCTCTTAGACTCTGCAAAGGAAGATTACAAAGAAATTGCAGTGGCTAATGAAGCTAAGGCAGCACATCCAGTGGAAAAAGCCGATGTTATTAGTCCAATAATTAATCCAAATGAAGATGAAAAAACTATTGAAAAGCCAATTCAAAATGATCTGCCTTTGGAGCAAAGTGCCGAAAAAGAGACAAGTCCCTTTGAAAATCTTTCAACTGACAGTGAGTCAAATGTTGACAAATCATTTGATGAGTTATTAGATGGGCTTAATGGTGACAACCAAAAGTTAGAAACACTTCAAGACGTTAGAGAACTACAAGACTTTGATGAGAGTATCAGTGAAAAGGAAGAAAAAATAGATGACAAGACTCCTTTTAACGGGGAAGAAAAAGATTTTGATTTTGGGTTGCCAGAACCAGGGTTTGGGCCTGAAGTTGTTAAAGAAAGCAAAAAAACAAGTGCTAAGAAGAAAAAGGAAGCTGAGAGTCAAGAGGTTTCAATAGACAATTTTATCCCTGAATTTGACAAGGAGCTTAGTGGAGATACAAGTAAGGAAGAGGCTGATTTAAAGACTGCTTACAAAAAGCCGGCTAAGAGCAGTAAAAAGCCAAAAGCAAACCCTAAAGATTTGGAATCAGAGCTTTCTAAAAAGGAAAAGGAAGAGATTGAGGCAAAGAGCAAGAAGCTCTTAGAAGAGCTTGAAATGGATGCGCTTGCAGGCCAAAAAGAGGCGCAATTAATAGAGAATAAGGGAAGCGAGATTATTAATAAGGAATCCTTTGGAAAAAAGCCAAAGCCTGTCGATACTTATGTTAAAACGATTGACACGCTTGAAGACGTCTATGATTCAATAAGAGAAGCAAGAAGCCTTGTAGATATTAGGAAGTTTGATGAGGCCCATGATAAGATCCAAGAGATTGAAGAGGCTGTTTCTAAGATGAAACTCGGATCAAGTGATAAGAAGAGGATAGAGGTTGAAGTGAGGCTATTGAAGCTTGAGGTAGAGATTGCGTAGAAAAGATTAAAAATTAGTTTCTATTCTGAGATATTGAAGTTGGAAAAACTAAGAGATGCATTGATTGTAGGGGTTGATCCTGGCTCGACATTTGGGCTTTGTGTTATTGATATCTTTGGCAATTACAAAGGGATTTTTTCTTTTAAGAGCCCTAAGTCACATGATGTCGTAAATAAGATTTTGGCGTTTGGTATTCCTGTGATTGTTTCGTGTGATAAAAAAAAGCCCCCTGAATACGCAATCAAGCTATCTGCAAGGCTTGGATGTAGAGTTATATCGCCTTTAAGGGACCTACTAATTTCAGAGAAGAAAAGGCTTGTTATGAAAAATGAGTGCTCAACGCTTGTTAAAGATTCTCATCAAAGGGATGCATGTGCGAGTGCATATTATGCATTTTCAAGGCTGAAAGGCTCTATTAAAAAGATAGAAAAAGGCTTTTCTTGTGAAGAGCTGGATGGTCTTTTGTTTAAGAAGATATTAGTTGAAGCAAAAACAGTTAATGGGATAAGAGAGAGGTTAGAGAAGGAGAAAACTAAAAAAAACCAAAGCGCTAATAAAAAAGAGTTTATTAATAAGTACCTTTCTAAAGAAGATTATAAAAATAGAAATGGCCAAGTTAAGTCTAATAAACTTGCTACAAAATTTTATTTTTTAAAAGAAGAGATAGTAAGGCTTAAGGGAGAAAACGAGAGGATTTCTTTAAAAGCCAAAGAGCTTGAAGGAAACATTGATGCTAAGGCAAGAGCGCTGGCAAATGAAAAGTTAAAGAAAATAGCTTCTGAAAAGAGGCTTTTATCAAGAATAAACTTACAGGTTTCTGATGCTAATTCCAAGCTTAAAGAAAAGATAGAAGAGCTTGATAAGCAGATAACAAGGTTAAAGGAGAAACTAGATAATAATGATTTTGAAAGGGCAATAATATTTTTTCAGGGATCAAAAATTAAGCCTAAAGAAATTTTTATGCTTAATAATCAGAAGATTTTTATAAGAGAAATTGATTTCTTAAGGGATTTTGCGATTAAAGCCTTCAAGGAACAAAATATCTACGTATTTTATGATGAGGCACCCAAGGTTGAGGTTACAAAGCTCCTTGAGAACGGGATTAAATCCTTAAAGGTTTTGGGCGTTAAAAGAGAAGAGATATTAAGTTATGCCTTTTTTAATAAGACCGATATTAAAAGGTTAATGGAGAAAAATGACTTTTTAAAAGAAATGATAGAAACTTATAAATCAAAAAGAAAAAGCGCCTAAAATGAAATAAAGGTATTGAACTCAAATTTTTTGAAATGGTGATTATTATGGGAATATATGAGGATTTAAAGAAGATTATGATTAGCGAGGTTGAGTTTGAGGATATTATTGGACTTGAGAATACTAAAAGGCAGATTAGGTCAGCTTTTGTTTCTGGCCATCACATAATTTTAGTGGGCCCACCTGGGGTTGGCAAGACTACTCTTTCTTTAAATATCGCAAAAAAACTGCCCGAGATTGAGGTTTATGATTGTCCTTATAATTGCAGTGTGGATAAGCCTAAATGCGAGGTATGTAAAGCAGGTAAATCCAAAAAGATCAAAATTAAAGGAGCACAGAGATTTGTGAGGATCCAAGGGAGCCCCGATCTTAGCGCAGAGGATCTTATTGGAGATATTGACCCAAAAAAGGCACTTGAATATGGGCCACTATCAATCAAAGCATTTACACCTGGAAAGATTTTTAAGGCCAATAACAAGGTACTTTTTTTTGATGAGATTAATAGGTGTCCTCAAAAGCTTCAGAATGCTTTACTACAGGCCCTTTCTGAAAAAAAGGCCACTATTGGAAGTTATGATGTCGATATTGATTCAGATTTTATTTTTATTGGAACAATGAATCCTGATGATTCTAGTACAGAAACGCTTTCTGATGTCTTTTTAGATAGGTTTGATGTTATTGAGGTTAGTTATCCTGAAACCCTTGAGCAAGAGATTAACATCACTAAGGGTTCAGGAATTAGCGAAGCTGAGTTTGACGATGAGCTATTAAAAGGTGTGATTGGCTTTGTCAGAAGCTTAAGGGAAAATAAAAACCTTGAGAAAAAGCCTTCTGTGAGAGCAAGCATTTCACTATATAACAGAAGCCAGTCGAATGCTGTTATTTCAGGCAGAAGGAATGTTAGCTTTCTGGATATTTATGATGCCATTATTTCAGTTTTAAGCCATAGAATTAAGCTTAAACCATCTGTTGAGTTCAGCACCAAAGCAGGCGATTTCTTAAAAAACGAATTTGAAGAATATTCTAAGAAAACCGGCTTAAAGGATTTGGGTGGTGAAGGGTAACCCTTTGGATTTGGATAATATTGAGTCCTTTGAAGAAGAAAGGGATTCTAAAAGCTCTAAAAAGGGCGCTGATGGCCAGCTAAATAAAGAGGTTTACGAGTCCCAAAAGGCAAGGGATGGCATAATTGTAGGTGAATCAGTAAATAGGGGAATAAATAATTTTTCTCCGGATATGATTTTTGAAAGAATTGTAGACAATTACAAGGTTGCAAAAGAGATTTATGGAGAAAAAATTATCGAGCTTTTGTCGGGTTATGATTCAAGCTATATAGAAAAAAACCTCAAGATTCCTGAATTTAAAAAGATACTGAAAAACAATATTAAAAATGAGGTTTCAGCACTTAAAGAAAGAGACGTTTTAGAAGATAATTTTTCTATTTCTGATGAGGCAATGGAATCTTCAATTGTTGAGATGTACCTTAAAGAAATTGATGACATCTTACCACATTCATATTTTGGAGATAAGGTTAAAAAACTAAACCATCAAGGGATTGAGAAGGTCGAAGATTATCCAACCCTCAAAAAGAGGTATTCAAATATCATGCTTTCAAAGACAGTCAAAAGGGCTATTCGCAGGGAACATAAGGAGGTTTTTGAAGATGATATTGTTTGGGGAGAAAGGATAGAAAAGGGGAAAACTGAGATGGTCTTCGCTCTTGATTCTTCGGCTTCTATGAAAGGCGAGAAGCTTAAAGCATGTAAGACGGCTGGCATTGCACTTTGCTATTGGGCAATTGGTAACAAGGACAAGGTAGGGCTTTTATCGTTTGGCCAAGAGATCCACAAAAAAATACCCCCCAGCACAGATTTAAAGCATATTATTAAAGAGATTGCAGGAATTAAAGCGAATAAACAAACAGATATTGGGTTACCTATTAAGGAAGCTATAACACTTTTCGAGAAAAACAACTCACAAAAGAGCCTTGTAATCATTACCGATGCAATGCAAACTGCAACTAAAAAATCTGAGACCTCTGTTTTAGACTCCTGTTTTTCTGCAAGGGATAATAAGATTGTTATTAGTGTGATTGGCATAGGACTAAATGAGAAGGCTAGAATTTTTGCGAATAGGATTTGCGGAATAACGCAAGGGGTTTTATATGAGATTGATTCTTATCAAGATATCCCAAGGATTTTGGTTTCTGAGTATATTAGGGAAAAAAATGCGTTTTGAAAGATTTTTTAGATATTTTGGAAATAATTGGATTTTAAATTTAAGAAATTCAAGGGATTAATTGAGTTCGTGAAATATTGGTTTTGTGAACTCCTGTTTTTTCGAATGGTTTGGTCTTAAAAATTACTTAGGAAGAGACGGACTCGCAGATGAATAGCCTGAACTATTGGTGATGAGATATCTTAGAATTTGTGCTAAGTTTTTTTATTTTTGTTTTGATTGCTTGGGCAAGTTCTTTTATAATTTGTCTTGAAGAGCTAGCGCCAATTCCAACAATTTTTTGGGCTTTGTCAAATTCGAATGTGGAATAATTGGTTAGCTCATCTAAAGAGATTATGAAATCGGGCTTATAATGTTTTATTGAAGCGCTTGAGAGCTCGTTTTCCATTGTAGAGATTGAGCGTGCTAAGATATCTATTATTTTTGGCTTTATTTTTAGGTCATTTTCAAAGTTATAGGGTATTTTTACAGCTATTAGAAAATCGCATTCGTCTTTTATAACGCTTAATGGCAACGGATTTGAGATTCCACCATCTATGTAGTGTTTCCCGTCTATTATGACTGGAGAGAATGCCCCTGGGATTGATGAGCTTGCTTGTATTGCAAGGGATATTTTTCCACTGTTAAATGTTGTTTCTTTAAAGTCATCAAGGTTGTATGCTACTGAATAAAATGAAATTTTTGTGTCTTCAAAGGATTGCCCTGAGTACATTTCTTCTAAAAGTTTTCTCATGTTACGGCTTTCAAAGATACTTTCTTTTGTGACTCTTATTTTTGTAAGACTTTTTATTACTTCTTTATTTAGGCTTTCTACTATTCCTGCAAGCCTTGATGAGTCAGGGTTAAGTGCATATAAAGCCCCTACAACCGAACCCATGCTTGAGCCAGCGATTACAGAGATTGGGATTTGGCATTTTTCAAGCACTCTTAAAACTCCTAAATGAGCAATCCCTTTGGCGCCACCTGCGGATAGTGCGACTCCTATTTTGAAGTCTTTGTTTTTTGAAAGCAGTGGATTTATAATGCCTGCTATTTCTTCATAAAGCTTAAGCTCATCTTCGCCCTCTGAGAATATCTTGCGCTCATTAGGATTTGACTTGATTTTTATCAGTGTTTGATTTTTAGGTTTTGTTTTTGGCAGGCGCCCTTTAATAGCCTTTTCATAGCTATCTTTTGCCTTTTTTTTGAGGTCTTCTATTATTTCAATAGCCTTTTGAGAAGGGTCTTTAATTCTTTTTTTTGGTGAAGAAATTTTTTTTTTATTCATTTTCTTTAATGGTATTTAAAAAGGGCTTTTTTAAATAGGACAGATTTTTAATTTGATCTTCCTCTTTGTGAGCTGTAAAGCTCTTTTACTAATAAGAGATCTGAAACCTCTGATAAGTCCTTATCTTCTCTTACTCTTATTACTCTGGGAAATCTAAGAGCAAAACCTGAAGAGTATGAGTTGCTTTTTTGGATCTCTTCAAAGTTTGTTTCTATTATAAGCCTTGGCTTTACTTTTACGATTTTGCCAAGGTCCTTTGTGATTAGCTCTTTTAACTGGTTTGTTAATTCTATGAAGTTTGCATCATCGCCCTCTTGTTCCTTTAGGCCTGTGGAAACTCTACCGATTTCTAAAAGCTCATCGTCTTCGCCTTTGCATGCGACAATGTAAGATGTTAAAAGCCCTTTTCTTTTGCCTTCGCCCCATTCTGCGCCTACTATTACTAAATCAAGGGTTTCCATTATTGGCTTTATTTTCATTCCAAAGCCTACTTTTCTTCCAATGACATACGGCTTATCAAGTGCCTTTAGCATAATCCCTTCGTTTCCTGCACTTAGGGATTGATTATAAAAGCTTTCTAGCTCGCTAGGTTTTTCCGTTATTTTTGCGATGGAAGGCCGAATCTTTCCATTTATTATTGGAACGATTTTTTCTATTATATCTCGCCTTTTTGAAAAGGGCAAGTCCATTACAGATTTTCCTTCAAAGTAAAGCACATCAAATATGTTTACTTCAACAGGAACTTTAGAGGCAATCTCTTTTATATCATATTTTCTTCTTATGCGTTGGGATATTTCTTGAAATGCTTTATATTTTTTAGAAATAGGGTCTATTCCAACTACCTCTGAATCAAGGATTACAGATTTTGCTTTTATTTTTTCTTTGATTATTGATGTTACATCGGGAAATTGCTCTGTTACATTTTCAAGTGTTCTTGTGAAAAGCATTACGTTTTGCTCTTCTTTATGAATCTGAACTCTAAAGCCATCATATTTGTATTCGGCACAGACCATGCCACCTAAGGCAACTTGGGCTTCCTCTATTGTTTTTGCTTTGATAAAAAGCATTGCTCTTGTTGGTCTAAATAGCTTGATTTTTGCGTTTATTAAGCCGAAAAGCCCTTGCGTTGAAGCTATTGATATGATGTCGCTAAAATCCGTGATTATGTTTATTGCAAGATTTAGCGATTCTTTTATGAAATCATTTATTTCCTTTGAGTCTTTAGATATTATTATTGTTTTTTTGTTAAGTGATTTTATTTTTGATTTGAACTCATCAAATGAAAGAGATAAGATTTCATAGTCACTATTTTTTGGTGCTTGAAATTCTTCTTTTTTAATTGATTCTTTACAGGAAAGGCAGGGCTCGTAGTATGGAACAAGGCTTTTGCAGTATGGACAGAATAACACTGAACCTGCCTTGATTTCTCCCAATGCTATTTTTGGAAGATATGCAAATTGGATTGCATCTCTAATTACTCCTTCACCCGCTCCAATTCTTAGGTCCCCTATTGTTGAGCGGGCAATAAATTTAGCTTCAGTAGGGTTTGCGCTCGTCAGAAGGCTTGATAAAAGGGCAAGTTTTGAGTCTACACTGCCTTTGCCCTTTTGGAGCGCGATTGATTTTAAGGTGTTAAATACGTACTGGATTGATAGGCTTTTTGCAAATAGGGTTGATTGCCTTTTTTTTTCGTTGTATTCTTTTGCTACTAGACCTAAATCACCAGTATTTTTCCATTTTTTTTCTATTTGCTCTTGCGTTATCCCATATGATTTTGAAATTGCTTTTATTACTAGCTGTGTTGATATGCCTATTTTCTCTTCGCTCATTCCAGGGTATAAGTCTCCTAAGAAAAGCAATGCAGAAATGGATGCGTCTTTTGGGTCAGTGCTTTCAAAGAATTGTGAGATTATATAGGATTTTTCTATCCTTTGAGATGTTTTTTCAAGCTCCTCACATATATCTGCAAATCTTTTGAATTCCATACGTTATTTAGAATGGTTTTGAATATATAAAGATAACTGAAAAGAA
>CAZTMQ010000037.1:0-11290 GCA_964615385.1 uncultured Methanosarcinales archaeon | reverse complement strand
CATTTTTATGCACGTGATGAAATTCATAGAAAACTAAAAGTGTATATAATTTATTTTTTAATTCATTAAATCTTTATGTCATCAGTTTTATCATAATTAATATATCTGGCCCTTATCAAATATTTTTCCTTAGTTTCTTTTACAACCCCATTTCATTCCTGAAAGATCATTCACTTTTCAAGCAACTAAAAATGAAAAGGCACATTATCTTTTTGCAAACATTAACTCTTCGCATACATTATCGTTTTGAATACGTTTTATCATTATCATCATTATTTTTACTATTATTATATTGTTATTATCATCATTGTTATTACTATTATAATTCTTCTTCTTTTTCTTCTTCTTATTTTGGGTAATTGTTGTTAACCTTTTCGAATTCATTTGATGCATTACAAAAACCTTTAATAATATCCCTTCTTTTTCTATCCGTTATGATTAAGGATTTAAAATCAAAACTAAAAAAAATTGGGATTTGCGAATACGAAATTCCCATTGGCTTTATTGATGAAATGAACATATCTGCAAAGCTTTTCTTAAATGATGAGCTTTTATCTTCGATAGACCCAAACGCAATAGAGCAACTCGCAAAAATCTCTAAGCTTAAAGGCCTTGGTTTTTCTCCAATAGGGCTTCCAGACATTCATCTTGGCTATGGAGTTCCTGTAGGAAGTGTAATCGGATTTGACAAAGATAATGGAATTATTAGCTCGGGAATGGTGGGTTTTGATATAAATTGCGGAATCTCCCTTCTAAAAACTAATATAAAAAAAGATGAAATCTCAGATAAACTTGATTCCCTAGGAAAATATCTTGCATCAAAAATCCCTGTTGGGGTTGGCTCAAAATCAGATATTTCTATTTCTTCAAAAGAACTTGATTTAATCCTTGAAACCGGGTCATTATGGGCAGTTAAAAACAATATTGCTAAAGCATCTGAAATAAAAAAGATGGAAGATTTTGGAAGCCTCTTAAATGCAGATCCAAAAAGGGTTTCAATAGATGCAAAAACAAGAGGCCTAAAGCAGTTAGGCACCTTAGGCTCAGGAAACCATTTTGTAGAACTTTCCTTTGTAAAAGATACATTCTCAGAGTCCGCTTTGTCCAAATACAAAATAAATAAAAATACCGTTTGCGTAATGATCCATACTGGCTCAAGAGGCTTGGGCCATCAAATCGCAACTGAATTTGTAAAGCTTCATTTTGAAGCTTCAAAAAAATATGGTCTTTCTTTTGAGGATAAACAAATCTCTGGAGTCCCAACACAATCAAAAGAAGCAAAAGATTACCTTAGTGCGATGGCCTGTGCAGCAAATTATTCTTATGTAAATAAGCTATTTTTAATAGATAAAATTAAAGAAGCGCTATGCTCTTTTTTCAAAATAACATCCGAGGAGCTAGGATTAGAGCATATCTATACAATTTCACACAATATCTGTACGTTAGAAACACACAACGAAAAAGAATTATACGTTCACAGAAAAGGTGCAACTAAGTCATTTCCAAATGCCCCTGTAATAATAGCTGGTTCAATGGGAACCTCATCATTCCTTTTAGAAGGAACAAAAGAAAGCCTTAAAAAATCTTTGGGCTCAAGTTGTCATGGCTCAGGCAGAGCATTATCAAGAACCCAGGCTCTAAAGACTTTAGAATATGACCAAATAATTAAAGGCCTTCAAGAATCAAGTATAAAGGTATTTTCTCCATCAAAAGATGGAATACTTGATGAAGCCCCAATTGCTTATAAACCAATATCTCCAGTAATTGAAACAGTAGAAAAGGCCGGGCTTTCAAAAAAGATTGCAGAATTCTTTCCAATGATTGTAATTAAAGGATAATCTAACCAAGAATAAAAAGCATATCAGTAAAACAATTATTAAAAATAAATAGTTTAAGATAATCTCTTTATATATCAAAGACCTTTCCTTCTCTAGAAACATTAATAACTTTAGTCTTTCCAATAATTTCTTCAATCCCCTGTGCTTCATGGACGTGTGCACAGATTAAAATGTTGGGTTGAAAACTATCAATTGCTTGTCTCACAGCTTTACTTCCGCTAACAATATTTGAAAATGTTTCAATTTTAGAGTCACTTGGGTGGATATGAGTAACCATAATTTTTTTTTCAATATCCTTTATACCCTCAAATCCTTTTTTAAGCATATCATACATCTCTTCTTCATCAATAGTATAAAGCCCCATGTTGGCGCCACCAACACCAAAAAAACCAATATCTTTGTACCTTACATATTTCCCATGAATATTTTTAATCCCATAAAACTCCTCTAAAAAGTTGGTAGTTGCGTTAGTTTCATGATTGCCAGGTATAACAAAAACCTGCTTTTTCTTCTTAAGAAAAGGACCAATAATCCCATCAATATTTTTTTCGTTATCTGTCAGATCACCTGCAAGTATAACTAAATCTACCTTTTCGCTATCGGCTTTCTGTGCAAGCCTTTCTACCAATTCCTTATCAGAGTGAATATCTCCTACTGCAAGAATTCTCATTTTATCTTTCGTTAATCAAAACCTTCTTAGAAGTAAGATCTACGATAGTCGAGGGCATTCCACTTAAATCACCCTCATCAATAGCATAATGCACGCTCTTTCTGTATTCCTGGCTAGTCTCGTTTGGGTTAATAATAACCCTGTTGCCTTCAACAAGTGCCGCTGTTGTAATAAAAGGCACTCCTAGCTCCTTAACAATCTCTGAAATCCAATGTTCAGGCATTCTGACGCCTATCGTGTCAAGCCCACTATTTACAGATTTTGAAACAGATTTTTTGTTTTTAAGTTTAAGTATTAAAGTAAAAGGCCCTGGAAGCCTATCAAGCCAATCTCGATCTTTCTCGCCAATCTCACAATTCTCAAGTATCCACTCCTTAGATGGCGCAATCACAGAAAACGGCTTTGAATCATTGTTTTTTAAAACTCTGAGCTTTTTTACAGAGCTTTCATTTATAGCACTACAACCAAGCCCGTATATGGTGTCAGTAGGATGCAAAATAATCTTTCCCTTCTCAATCTCACTCACCAAATGAGCCTTATCAAACCTTGCCTCTTCCTTACTTAGAATATCCATAACAAAAGGGATATTAAATCTTTTTAAAAAATTTTCTATAAGAAAAAATTGTAAACATCTAAAAAAGCCTAGAAATTGTATAGTTAATTTTGAAACGATACAAGAACCACTACAACCTTATGAATGTTAAAGACCAAAAAATGCGGAAGAGAATTGGTCAAAAAAAATAAAAATATTTTTAAGCAATATTCTTAAAGCTTAGGTCATATGCATTCTGTGCAAAATAAAAATCATCAAGCATATTGAGCCTTAATGAATACTCCTCCCATGAAAGATAATCATTTGTTCTTCCCATTATCCTTTGAAAAAGCCTTTTAGCGTAATTCATAGTTTTTCCCACCTCAAAATGTCGTTTAAATACTATTTATTCTAAATATTTATCCTAAAAAATTATTTGAAAAATAAAAATATCAAAAAAATAACATTGCCAAAAAAGTTGTTAACCTAAGCAGCGTTATATCCTTTCATAAACCCAATCTCTGATTTATCGATTTCGTCATCTTCAAAGAGCTCAAATGCAAACTCTTCATCATATATGTCTGCTTCAATTAGGTTAAAGGAATCAATTTCCTTTAGATGTACGCATTTCAAAAACTCCCCATCCTCTTGCATTTTTTTCACCTCTTAAAAACACTTTTCTTAACTCCTCTTATCAAAAGAGCAAAAACCCGTATTTCATATCCATCTATCCGAAAACTGGAAATCAAAGGAATCCCTTGAAGATGAGCTTACTGAAAGCCTTCTTATCTGCTGATAAAACAGATTTTTTATCGTATCATTTGAGAGATCAACCATTTTGTATCACCTATTAATTAGAATGGGCGGGCTTCTTTATATACCCTGTTTAGCTCTTTGTCCAATGGTTTTTTAGTTCAACTCGAAAATTCCCTTCCTTAAAAAATAGTTTGCGATTAGAAATTGCTTGTGACATTAAAGAATCATATCAACTATCCTTTGAGCCTCGCAACTATTGGCTTTAAACTCGCAAAGTTTTCTATTAAAATAATTCATGTGCTCGAAAAGGTCTAGCTTTTCTGATTGTTCCTTGGCTTTTAAAATGCACTCTTTAGAGTAATAGCTATTGCCCTTTTCAAGTGCTTTAACCGCTTGGCAAAACGACTTATCTATTGAATTGTGATAGCCTTTTACCCTAATCATTTCAGTTTGAAATAAGGCATTATCTAAAATCTCTCCTCCTATGTAATCTGCATATTTTAAAATCTTACCAATCATCTTTTCCATATTAGAAACATCACCTTTGGATGCATTAATTCTTGCCTTCTTAATCCTTTCAGGTAATGCATTTGAATAACCAATTCTTTTAATCTCGCTAACATCTCTAGCAATCCCAATACTCACTTTATGAGCGCAATGCCCTGCCATCATCAATTGCTTTTCCATTAGCAAGTCATCGCCTTTTAACGCATAGTCCTTCGCCTTATCAAGATAAACATTAATTCCAATAAGATACCCTTCTTTTTCAATGGTTCTTGTTATATTTTTTAGATCTTTGTAATCTTTATCATCCTCAAAACCACTAAAGAGCTCAAGCGCGCACTTCAAATGCTTTTCCATAGCTTTAACAGAGCCCAAATTTGCAAACTCCTCTGCTCTCTTAATCTCTTCCTCAACTAATTTGTCAATCGCCATAATCTTGCCTATTTAAATCTTCTATAATATACCCGTTCAGGTTTTGATAAAAAAACAATATTAAAATAGCCAAAGAAATCTTAGCTCTCTATATATAAGTAGTGTATCTGAAATTTGGTATTTTAAAATATCCTTGCATCATATAAAGAAAAAACAAAAAAATAACATACACTAAAAACCCAGTTGTTTTATTTAGTTAGTCCTTTAAGAATATCGCTTATCACTTTGCCATCACAGCCCTTGATCTTAGCCATACAAATTCCCATTAAATGGCCAAAACTCTTATCGGGATTCTCTTTAACTATAATTTCAATCTGGTCTTTAATATCTGATAAATCTACCTTTTTTGTTTCATACTTAGAATAATCAATCTCCTCTTGCAAAGCAATCTTTTCTAAAATCTCATCTGCAAAGTCCTTTGAAAGCTTATTATTGTCAATTTTTTCCAAGATTACTTTGATAGTTTTTAGATCAATAAGATTAGTGTTAGCTTTTTCTACCCTTTTCTTAATCTCTTTAGGCTTAGAAAACAAAAGTGTGTATATGTAAGTGGGCTTTTGCTTAGATAGCCTGACAAGTTCCAAAAAATCCTTTAGCATCGGTGATTTTGAAACAAGCAATGCCTCGCTTTCACCAAGCCCCATATCTCTAAGTTCCTGAATATACTCCTTAATTGATTTTACCTTTGAAACCTTGATTTCCTTAGTATAAATTAACGGAATATCAGTTTCAGGGTACATTCTCTGAGCTCCAGGCATCGGCCGCATAAACCTTGAAGTTCCATCATCCATAGCTCTTCTAACTTCGCTTGGAACACCCAATTTAAACATTTGAAGTCGCTCTATACACCTTTGTAAAAACCTAAAAGCGTCATCCTTATTTCCAGATACAATTATAAAATTATCTTCATCAAAAAGATTTAGCCTTTCTACAACCGCATTTACCTCTTTTATTGTAATGCCATAATTGGGAAGCTCATCTCTGTGAAATAAGCCCTTTATACTAGAGCTTGATTTTGCATAATCCGAAACCTCACTTCCTACCCTTAATAGGGGTGCTAGTTCAGTCCCTAATACTCCTTTATAACTCTTAAGAGCAATCCCAAAAACTCCCTCTCCTTTCATTAAATTTTCCTTAATTCTTTTAGAGCTAGTCTCTTTAAAGATTTCACTCAAATCAACAATTTCCTCACTTTCCTGAAATCTTTTATCTGATATAATCTTAGAAACTTCGATAAGCTTAACCTGCCTTTGAGCTTCAAGTTCTCCAATCTTTTCAAGCATACTCAAATCCTGGGCTCCCTTAATCTCTACTCTTGCGCCTCCTTTTACAGAAACATTTACATCCTGCCTAATCGTGCCAAGCCCCCTTTTAACATTTGTACTTCTCAAAAGAAGCCCAATCTCCTCAGCAACTCGTTTAAGTTGAGTAGGATTTTTAATCGCAGGCGCAGTTGCAATCTCAACCAAGGGAATGCCAAGTCTTCCTAAATGATAAATATCAAAACTATCCGTTTTTTCAATAATCTTAGCAGAATCTTCCTCAAGGCAGATAGTTTCGATGGGAATGTCTAGTCCATCCACCTCTACAAGCCCGCCAGTTGCAACAAGAGCAGTCCTTTGAAAACCTGATGTATTTGAGCCATCAATAACAATCTTTCTCATGAACTGAATGGCATCACAAACATTCGCTTTCAAAAGTGTGCATATTTGCATAGAAATATCTAAAATCTCATCATTTGGAATATGCGGAGGCTCTTCGTCAAGTTCAACAAGACAGCTTGAATTATGACTTCCTCTATATAAGAACTCTTTGGATTTCTCAAACTCATGCTTGGCAGCTAAATCAACATCTCCTAGCTCACTTTTAGATACTCTTAGCCTTCTCTTAATCTCAAAATCATATTCATCTGAAATATCCCCAATACATGAGCAAAACAGCTTAGTTGTATTAAGTTGTTGATGAATCTCTATCCCAGATTTAAATCCAATCTCATTAAAATATTCATTATTCTTTTCCATAACATCTTCTCCCCTAAAAAATACTGCTTTGATAATACCAATTCAGTAGTAGCCTATTATAATCAACTTAATACTTGCCCTAATACATTAATTATAACAAAAATCTAAAAAAATGTTAAAAAAACTAGCTACTCTTCAAAATCCTCTTTATAGCTAATCCTTGGATTAAGCTCTTGGCGAAGGTTTTTTTCATAAAGCCTTTTAGCTTCAGATTTATCATAATTAGACAAAAGGTATGCAAGCTTAATAAAACCTGTTTCAGGGGTCATATCGCAAAGATTCCCTAAACAGCCAATCTCTTTAAGCTTAACACCATTTGAATACACATTAAAGTTTATTCTTCCATAAATTGTCTGTGGGCATACAGCAACAACGCAGCCCTTTTTTATCGCATCAAATAGGCTATCAAAAAGGATCTTATTCCTTCCAGTCGTTCCTATATGTCCTAATCCAGTACCAATTAAAATAGCACCATCCAGAGTTTTAATATAGCTCATTTCCTCTAGATTCATGCTTGGGTGAATATACACGATTGCAACCTTTAAATCGGGATTTATCCTATCAAAACTTGCATTGCCCAATTTCTTACTTGTATTAGCTAACTCAGATGCTTCTTCTAAATTTAAGATTTCTTTAAGATAGCTCTTATCTAAAATCTCAATATTCTTGTTCTTTTTTACCCTTGCAAAGGGTTTAGAGTTAATTTGCCTAAACGCATCTCTTCTAGAAGTATGCATCTTTCTTACATTAACGCCCTTTAGTATCACGCATGAATCATCAGATGACCTTTCATGCATACAGATAAAAACACCTCTAACATCTGGTTTAACTGCAAATCTTACTGCTGAAATCAGATTAATTCCAGAATCAGATGAACTTCTATCCGAAGACCTCTGCGCTCCTACAATCACAACAGGAATATTAAGTCCTTTAAGCATAAAAGAAAGTGCAGCGGAAGTATAATGCATTGTATCTGTCCCGTGGGTAATAATAATCCCTTTGCATCCGGCATTTGCAGTCTTCACAATATTCTCACACATTATATTATAATCCTCAAACCTCAACTCATCAGAAAAAACATTAGAAACCTTTTTTGTTTCAATCTGTGCAATCTCTTCAAGCTCTGGAAAAAGTGAGACAATCTCTTCAGGCTCAAAAAATGCGCTTACACCACCAACATCATAGTCCACCTTAGAAGCAATTGTACCGCCTGTATGAAGTATAACAACCTTTGGAAGCGTACTTACTTCACTCACTTTTTTGGTAGTGCTATCTTTTTTCAGCACCAGTTTCTTTTTAGCTTCAATTTGCCCATTATCCCTTTTTTTATCATTACTTTCGTTTTCCTTCTCATTAATACCCTTTTTATTCTTGTTTTCCTTCTCATTAATATGCAGTTTATTCTTAGAATGCTCGCCTTCTTTAAGGCCACGCTCAGATTCAGAAGGCTTAGTCGTAATCTTATCTATTTTTTCGATATTAGCCTTTAAAATAACAATATTATACCCACTTTTAAGCTTTAAAGAAATCTCTTTTTTATCATCTTTAACAAGCCTACCTTCAAAAACACTTTTATCCTTCTTATATACCTTAACAAACTCAAAAGCCCAAAGGCTTCTTGATAAATTGTCTGTTAATGAATTCCCTTTAGGTGCTATTGAAGATGAATTTTCCACCATTTTCTTACCATCATTCTCACGATTCTTTTTAACATCTCCAAAAGATTTTTCATGAGCTTTGCTCAGCCCCTTTTCCATTTTTCTCCACATCCCGCTATCCCTAAGCTTCTTATAAACCCTTGTATAAACCCAAATATTAATAAATCTTTTTAATAAAAATAAAAATAAAGCTTAAAATCTAATATTAAAATAAAAAATCTCAAAATGAAAAGCATAAATAAAAGTAAAAAACAAGGACAAATAAATTCCAAGAACTGATAAATATGAAGAAAATAATTAAAAACAAAAAAAGCATTCAAAATAAAAATATGCGCTCAAATAAAAAAGTAAAATCACCCACTCTTAGAAAACACCTCTCCAAACAAAGCAATAAAAACACCCGTAACAACACTACGAAGAATGCTGGCACGAAAAACAGTAAAAACACCTCTAAAATCCTCTCTAAAACTGCCCAAAAACACACCACAAAGAACAAATTATACTTTCCGACGAAATCTAAAACGAGCTCTAAAACCTCCCAAAAACACACCACAAAAAACAAAAGGCTTAGCGATTTAAGCAAAATAGACAAATCCAATCCAATCATAATAATAAACTTCAAAGCCTATGAGCGAGCCTTAGGTAAAAACGCAGTTAGACTTGCAAAAATCTGTGAGCAGGTTTCCAAAGAATATAATTCTCTCAATCATCTAGATTCCTTTAATTCACTTAAAAACTACAACAGTCTTAAAAAATACAAAAATCGCTCTCAAAATAATTCTAAAAACACCATTAAAGTACAAATCGCAATAGCGCCCCAAACCCAAGACCTTTACTTAATAAAAAGAGCGGTTTCTATCCCTATCCTCACTCAACATTTTGACCTAGGAGGGTTTGGGGCGCAAACAGGTCATGATATTATTGAGGGGTTAATGCAAAGTGGTGCGTGTGGTTCACTTTTGAACCATTCAGAAAAACCCTTGCCTATTAAACAGATCTATGAGTCTGTTGAAAGGGCTAAATCATTAGGTTTTATTACAGTAGTTTGTGCTGACTCAATAAGGGAGCTTTCAAGGGTTGTTAGATCAAAACCGGATTATGTTGCATTTGAAGTGCCCTCTTTAATAGGTGGCAAGGTTTCTATCACTTCGAAGCACCCAAAGGAGCTAATTAAAGGCGTAAATATTTGCAAAGGATTTGGCGTTCCCTTGCTTTGCGGAGCAGGGGTGCATTCTAGAAAGGATGTTAAAAAGGCTTTAGAGCTTGGTTGCGCTGGAGTGCTCCTTGCCTCAGCGGTTGCGAATGCTTTAGCGGATTCAAAAGATCCAAAGTCAGTTTTAGAGGAGCTTGTCAAAGGGGTGTACTAGTCTGCTACAGGGTTTTACCAATCCAAAATGCCATAAACTAGTTTTATAGGAACTTTTCAAAGGGATTTAATAAAAATAATGTTGCCTTCGTAAGCAACATTTTATAAGAACTCCGAAAAAGGCTTCACCGGCTTGTCATAGGATTTTACAAAACACACTGATTTTATAAAACACACTAAAGACCACTTAGCTTAAGTAATTTTTCATAAGGGCCTACTCGCTGTTTTATAAGAGCCTGTTCACTGTTTTATAAGAGTCCAGTTGTTGCTTTATAAGCGTTTATTTGTTGTTTTATGAGACTCTATTAAATGTGTTTACTTTGGGCTCTACTAAAAACTATTCTAATAACTCAAAAAATTTATTGTAATTTTATTTAATCAGCATCATTTAACCCACTTCAAAATGAAAAACTTTAAATACATTAATTATATCATATCCTCGTAGCTCGTCAAATTAGCTGGTAAGTTTAATACTGGCAAACCGACGGAATAAGCTAATTTAGGATTCATTGCAATTTGCTTTAATCGCTAGCTTTGACTTTAATCTTCATGGATTCATATAAAGAAAAGGTAAAGGCCGCATACCAAAACTTTGCAAAAAGGTACGCTGTCGCTAATTTTGATATAATACTGCAGTACCAGTTAACAGAGTTTTTGTCTAACGTTAGAAAGGGCAAAGTGCTTGATTTAGGGTGTGGCCCTGGAAGGGATGCAGATTATCTTAAGGATGAAGGGCTTGAAGTCACTGGCATAGATTTCTCTTCTGAAATGATTTCTTTAGCAAAAGAGTATGTTGATAAAAAATTGTTTAAAGAAGCCGATTTCGATGATGACCTCTTTAAGGAAGCCGAGTTCGATGGAATATGGGCTAATGCCTCGTTAATTCACGTTCCAAAAAGCTCAATGGTCGATACAATTAAGCATGTTTCTTCCTGGCTAAAAGAAGGTGGTGTGATGTATCTTAATGTTATTGAAGGCTTGGGTGAAAAGGAGATAAGAATAAAGAATTTCTACGAAGAAGAACTTTTAGTTTCATTCTACTCTGTTGATGAAATAATCCAAATCGTTGAAGAGGCCGGATTAAGTGTAATAAAATTTCACATAGAATCCGATGATAATTTTAACTGGATAGATATCTTTTGTCAGAAGTAAATCAAAAAAACTTAGCTTTAAATCTTTTAATTCTACATCCTCCCTCTTTAGTAAAAAATGTATAATCAGAAAAATGCCTTAATAACGAAGCTATTCTACTATAAAAGAAAAGCTATCTGTTCTAAAAATCTTATTACCCAACCCTATCAATTCCACTTTAAATGTGCATACCCCTTCTGTTTCCTTTCTTAAGGCAACATAATGAGTGTATTCCTCTCCTGGTGAAATCTCAACATTTTCCAAACCTACTCCCAAACTTTCGAGACCCGTACACTGATCTTGATTTGTTTGCTCAACATTTATTAGCGTAATATCCTCACCGAATATGTTGTATATTGTTATAAGAACGCCCTTATTTGTT
>CAZTMQ010000036.1:0-11370 GCA_964615385.1 uncultured Methanosarcinales archaeon | reverse complement strand
AGCAACTAAAAAGATAATCTGCATATTATATTAATTAAATTGTTACATAATTCAAAAAAAAATTAAAAAGAGGTAGTTAAAAAATGAAAAACCTCAGCATAAATGCCGAAGTACCTCGTGGATATTTGAGGTTAATTGTTAAGTGAATCCATCTGTTCAAACTTTTGGCTTGAAAAATCAACAACCTCACCGTAAAGGGCGAGGTATATTGGTAATATAAAAGCATGCGCTGCATTCAGCGAGGTTGTTGATTACAAAAAAGCGTACCAAGTCCTAGTGTTGAAACACGAGGTATGCTTTTCTATTAACCAAAGTATGCGAATTACGGATTCATGAAATCAATATATTATAACTATCGAATGTGGTGATAAATGTGGATAATAACAACTATAAAGGGCTTTTACCAAAGAGAAAAGACATATTTCAAAAGAAGGTGCTTTTAAGGCTTGATTTAAACGTTCCATTAGAAAATGGTAGGATTAAAGATAAATACAGAATACAATCAGCAGTGAAGTCAATTGCGTTCTTAGAAAGATATAACCCTTCAAAAATCATCATAATAGCTCATCTTTGGGACCCAAATGGATTTGATAAAAGCCTTTCGTTAAAGCCCATTTACGAAGAGCTTTCTAAACTTGTAAAAAAAGATATTAAAAAGGATATTTTTTTCAAGAGAATAGAAGAACTTGAAAAAGAATCATTTGAAAGAATATCTAAGGGAAAAGATGGAATTACTCTTTTGGAAAATATTAGATTTTATAAGGAAGAAACAAAGAATGAGAAAGGCTTTTCTAAAAGGCTCGCAAACCTAGGCGATGTCTTTGTGAATGATGGCTTTGGGGTTATGCATAGAAAGCATTGCTCAACATTTGGGATTGCAGAGCTTTTGCCATCTTTCATAGGACCTCTTTGCATTGAAGAACTTAAAAATCTTGACTTTAGACTTGTAAAAAGACCTTTTTTGGTTCTTTTAGGAGGAAAGAAGCTATCTACTAAAATCCCCGTAGTAAAAGCCCTACTAAATAAAGCAGATTTTATTTTTTTGGGAGGAGCAATGGTCTTCACATTTTACAAGGCAAAAGACTTAGAGGTTGGCAAATCACTATATGAAAAGGACCTCATTAACAAAGCCAAAGCGCTTTTGAAAAATAAAAAGATAATACTCCCAAAGGATATCTTTTGCTCCAAATCAATCGAGAAATCAGTTGATGGCAAAATTAAGCACTTTAACTCGCTGTTACCTAGCGACTATGGCGTGGATATAGGTTATGAGTCAATTGCCAAACTTGAACAGGTAATCAAAATATCTAAAACAATATTTTGGAATGGGCCATTTGGAATATTTGAAATTAAAGAATTCTCTAACTCTACTAAGAAACTAGTTGAATTTTTGAAAAGCTCTAATGCTAAAAAGATTGCTGGCGGGGGAGATAGTGTAATGGCTATCAACAAATTTAGGGCAGGTAAGTATTTTGATTTCATTTCGACAGGGGGAGGCGCTTCTCTTGAGTTTATTGCAAAAAATACACTCCCTTATATTGAATTGCTAAAAAAAAGATCTAGAAGTTACTAAAATAATTAAAAGCCATGGAAAATTAATTTGTTGAATACCTTACAAGTCTCTAAAAATAGTTCTTAATATATCTTTCAATAAAGGAAAGGATTCAATCAAACCTTGGGATTAAAGGCGACTAAGAGAACTTGATCTTTTTTGTTTTGGATTTTAGGCCAGATATGATTTCTACTCTCTTTTTTGTAAGCCTATGAAGAAAACTTATTATTTCTTTGTTGGCCTTTCCTTCAATAGGTTTCCCTCTTATTTCAAGTATAAATTCGGCTTGTGAGGAATCGTATACAATCTTGTCCTCTTTTTTTGCGGTTTTAATATGAAAAATCAAGGAATCTTCTTTTAAAAGCCTCTTTTCCAGCAACTCAAGCGCTTTGGAATTATCAAGAACTTTAGAATTATCAATTGCTTTAGAATCAGGCACCGTGGCAATCTTATTCATAATGATATTACGATAAGAAGTAATGCATTAAAAAACATTTGCTTTTTGAAACAATTTCAGTATAAATTATTTCCAAGAACCATATTTCCAAAATAGCCCAGTTTCTAAAATACCAAAATAAGCCAAAGGTCGAAAGCACATAAAAACAAATAAGTAGATACAAAAGAAATTAGATACAGATACAACAAAAATGCATGAGAAAGCTTATTAAAAAGTAAATTAAAAAGATAAATGAGCAGATAAATAGCAAAAAAAGGTTATCAAATACTTTTTTATAATGCTCCGTTTTTTTAGGAGTAATCTCTCCAAGTATGACCACATTTTGTGCATTTATAAAACTTTGTTTCTGGCTCATCTGACGCCCTTGTCTGCACTGTCCAGAAATAAGCCTCATTATTTCCACATTTGGGGCATTCAACCTCCATCTTCGGTAGTGTCTGACTCTCTGAAGAGCCATCAATCACTACAACGTCTTTTTGCTCTTCAGGTTTTTCTTTTAGCACTGTTTTGGATTCCTTACTTGTGTAGCCACATGAGGCACAGTACATATATGATTTTTTATCCGTTTTTTTTGGCAAAAGCAAGCTTCCGCATTTAGGACAAAACATTTCCATATTCATTATTATCACCTTTTTATCTAAAGATTCCCAAAAACCAATTAAATGAGTCGTAAAGCAATATTTTGATATAACCTAAATAAGGAATTTTGAAAAGTGCTCTTCCCAAAAGCTGTGACTGGTCTATTCCCTTTTCGGAGTCTAACTGCGCGTAATTGTGGTCTCCTTTTGTTGAAAAGGTTTTATAATCAGATGAAATATTAATAAGCCTGTGAATTAAAGGATATTCTTGATCCGCCCAAAAAACGATTACATCACCAACCTTATAATCCTTTGGAGAAATCCCTCTAACAATCAAAACATCCCCTTTGCTAAAGCCGTTCTTAAAAGGATAATTACTAAATTCATCATAACTTATACCGATGTTTTCGTACCAAAGCCCACAAAAATCCCAATAATTTGAGAGGGAATTTGTGTAATTACTTGTCTTTGAGCCACAAAGATATCCATTTTTATCAAGCCCGTGATCCATACTCCCAGAGATTACGGCAACAATAGGATGGCTTGTTGCCATCACTAGATTTAACGTAGGGTAGATGACAAATTTGACCATTAAAAATGCAAAGAGCAGAAACGCTAAAAAACTCCATATAGATTCACCTTTCCAAATGAACTCCCAGAATTTTTTAACTCCTATTCCTATCTTTCTTGCAACATTGTCTCTTGCCATTTTTTCTAAGATTTGAGAGCCTCTTTAAGAAGGCACCGGTAATAGCTTAGATGGTCTCCTTAAAAAATTATCGGTTTTGTCTGGCTTTTTTAAAGATAAAGCCTTACATTAAGCTATTTTTAAAAACACCAGAAGGACATCAATAGATCTTATAATAAAAAATATAAAGTGATTTGTTTGTATTAAGTGATTTGTTTGAATTATCAGGCATAAAATATATTCTAAAGGACCAAAAAAAGGATTCAAAGAGATTTAACATATTCACTTTTACTCAAATTTTTAGCTTTTGCAAGCCTTGCTATTTCCTTATCTACGTTAGAGCCATATTGTGCAGCTCTCTTTGGCTCTTTTGAGAATTCCTCTTTTAATCCAAGCAAGATACTAGCCTTTCTTAAACAATATTTTTTTACACTATCTTTAATTTTAAGCTCACCTGGAATCCTCATTGAAAGGCTAATTAAATCGCCTGAAAGAAACGGAAGAATTGCATCTTTATGATAATTAGCTAGAATTGATATATCCCTTGACAAATCCCTTTCAAAGAGATTAAAAAGGCCATTCCAGCATTCTTCATTTATAGAGCTTGCGTTCTGATGCCTTTGATAACCTGCAAAAATCTCCTCAGAGCCTAATCCCGATATGATGTATTTATAATCGTTAACAACCTTGGAATAATGTAGTGCTGAAACAAAAACTGAACCTACACTTATTTTTACATAGTTTGAGCTGTTTATTATCTTTTTAGTTAATGGAATTATTTTTTCAATCTTTTTTGTATTAAGTTCTATTAGCTCATGATTAAATCCATAAAATTTAGAAACTCGTTTTGAATATTCAAAATCATGAGAACCCAAAAACCCTGAAGTAATGCAAACAAATTCCCTATTGCATTGTTTCGCAAGATATGCAATAAGAGTTGAATCAATGCCCCCAGAGAATAACAAGGCAAACCGTTTAGGTAGTATTTCTTTAAAAGATAAATCAATCTGCTTTGAAAGAATCTTAAAGATTTCATCCGGATTTAAAGCAAGAACACCCAAATTATTAGAATCTCTTAAGCGGGCAACATAGTTTCTCCAGGATTCCTCAGTCAACGATTCATCAATCATAATAGCCTTTTCCATTTTAGCTCTTACAAGTTTTAACTTCTAATTACTTTAATCTAGCCATCATACACGGGTGAGTATGTGACCACATAGCAATCAGCAATATCAATGATTTTAAGTCCATTCAAAAGGGTTAATATCTTATCTTTTCTTATCTTCGCGGGCATCTTAAGATCATAATCAATTTTTGAGCGGGCTAAACTGTAATGTGAGATATTTTCTAAGGTTATGTCTTTTGAAGTCGTTTTGTTGTCCAGATCAATAATCTGTTTTCCTGTAACTAGCTCAATTATGATGCTTGCCTTAGCCTTTTGGCCGTCCTGGACCACAATATATAAAGAGGGTATGAGAAAAGTTTTTATTTTTATAATCCTTTTCTTCGCCATTAGCTCTATGTCTTTTGGAGTAGTTCTTGGAAAGATAAGATTTTGTGTATCCTCATTGTAGCTCTCCACATTTTTTATAAAATCAACCTTTTTTTCGTCTTCAAAAGCCCGTTGTGCCTCTCCACCATGTTTTGTTTTTCTTGGGCGAATAGAGACAATTAGAGGAACATCAACAAAGCCGGATATTATTGACGTCCCTATTGGCAGGTTTATAATATCTGATTCTGTTTCATAGGTTATCCCCTCTACGGAGTTGGATATTGATTTTAAATCGTTTGGATTTGTTATTTTGAGTATGATTTGTGTGGAGCACTGAGATAGTACGCTTTTATCTACCCTTGCAGGCCTTTGGCTTATTATGCAAAGCCCTAAACCGAACTTTCTACCTTCCGAAGCAATCATTCTAAGAATCTGTGAGCTTCTAGACTCGCCAAATGAGCGCTCGGGACAAAAATTATGGGCTTCTTCAACCACCAAAAAAAATGGTGGGATTTTTGATTTTTTTCTTAATTCAAAGAGATTTTTTGCGATTATGAATAGTATTATCTGCTGAACATAAGGCGGATAACCTTTTAGGTTAAAAAGCGTAACCTGCCCTTTTTTTACAAGTTCTTCATATCTAATTGCTTCATCTGAAAATATGGAAAAAGACCTCAAAAAATCGATTGTACCTATAAGTGAATATTTTTGTGGGTTTTCTTCTGAAGAGATTGCATAAATGAGATCTGAAAGGCTTAATTTTTCAAGGTTTTTTATTACTGAAAAAAGCAACGCCTTTTGGCCAGGAGTTATTTTTGAAGGTAAGAGACTTATTAAATCCATTGGGCTAAATTCATCCTTTAGCCTTATTGGTAATACTTCCGGAACAATCTGGGGGTCACCGTATTCTAAAACCATCTCAGGATACCCCTTTGGAAAAAGCCCCATATTTTCAAGTTTTACCTTATCTAAGATATTTTGATTTGGAAATTTTATGGATGAATACTCGCCGTGTGGGTCAAATATTACAATAGGGATCTTTCTTTCTAGTATTTCCTCAATTAAAACGCCTGAGCAATAGGATTTTCCAGCCCCGGACTTTGCGAGAATTGCCACGTGCTTTGTAAGGATTTTATTTAGGTCTAGCAAAACAGGGATTTTTCTTCCTTCTAAATGCCCTATAAAAGCACTGTTTGAAGAATCCTTTTCGAGTAAGAGCTCTCCAATGAAAGAATCGCTTGCTAAAACTACCTCAGAATCTGGCTTAAAAGGGATTCTTGGCTGAAGAATTCTTTGGCTTTCAGGGTCTTTAGAACCGATTATCCTGCATTTAGCAATGGTCTTTTCGCTATCCCTGTAAAGCTCAGCAATCTGGCAGAGGTAGTAATTTTTGTCCGCTCCGATTACCTGAACAAATTCAAGTTTTTTAGCATTCTGCTCGTTAGTTACAATGAACTCGAATTCAACTGTTGTCACTTTCCCTACAATCTTTCCTAATATCATTAAGTATTACACAACTTTTTTTCTGTTTATAAAGTTTGTTCAAAAACATAACGGCCAATATTGTACGTTGTCTTATTTTAAAAAGCACTAATTAAAGCTTCATTAAAATGGGTTTTAAATAAGCCCTGAGATAGATTGCCATAAAAAAATAAATAGCCAAAGAAGAGCAGACAGTTAGGAAATTTTCCTTTTGTATTTTAAAAAAAAGTATTTTTATTACTCCTAATTTAGAGGTTAGAAATGGGAAAGATATAAATAGCCTCAAGGTCTACTGCGCGCCATTAAGCAATACAAAAAGTACGTAAATAACATAAAAGGTGAAAAAAAGTGGATTCTAAAAACATCGATGGATACTATTTAATGCAGATACCATTTGGTGATCCTTTTACTGCAAATTTGGATCTTGAAATGTGTATATTAAGATGCGAAGGATATGAAGGCTTGGCTTCTGCAATGCAAAGAATACCAATGCAATATGGAAGCAAAGGAAAGAAAAGATTAAAAACCCAGGAAAGGGAGATTGAAAAGGAATACGAAAATGCTATAAAATTGTGCTCTTCTTATGACATTGATAAGTTCTCAAAGCTCCATAAATTAATGGTTTTGATGTATCCAATTGCTAATGAGGAGATAGGTAACCAACTTGATTTTAAAATAGAGTTATTAATGAAGTCAAGAGTCAGAAATTTTAATGTAGGAACTCTTAAAAATTGGATGGAACAAGGCCACAGAGGCGCCGTCATAGATTACCTTAAATCTACCTCTGCAATGGCTGAGATTGTTAATAAAAAAAGGCTCTTAGAGAGATATCATGGCTTAGCATATAGTCTTTCTTTAGATCTTATTAAAGATACAAGATCAGGCAAAACTTCAGACCCTAAGAGGGATATTAAAACGGCAAATGACCTTCTCAAAATGATAAACTGGCCAGTGCTTTCAGAGGAGAATATAAAAAGCATTATTGATGAATATAATAAAACAAAATAGCTAAGAATGTTGTTATGGGTTATTTAGATCATTATTCCCTTTATATCCATAAGGGAAGTAAGGTTGTAATCGATATACTTTTTAAGTTTGGGCAACCTCTCTTTGTAATAGCTTTTCCAGCTACCTCTTAGTATGCAAGCAGTCTTCATGCCTGCATTTTTTCCACCAATGCAATCTGCAAAAGGGTTATCTCCCACCATAAGGCACTTTTCAGGCTGAACTCTTAATTTCTTTGCACAAAGCAAAAAAACCGACTTATCCGGCTTATTAAATCCCGTATCATCTGAGGTTATTATCGCTTTAAAATATTTATCTATGCCTAGACTCTTTACCCTTTTTAATTTATATTCTTTTTTGCCATCCGAATCTGAAACTAGGCCTATAGGTACCTTTTTATTTAGGTATTTTAGTATTTCTTTTGCATCTGCATACAGCCTCACATTATCTTGAAGCTCTGACCAAAAAAGTCTCTCAAAATACATTATTCTTCTGAGGGAGATATGAGAATTCAAGGAATCAATTGCCTTTTTCACCCAAAGAGTGCGTGAAAAGAAAGCAGGAGTTTTGCCCTCCAAAAGAAAACCTTTCTTTATTTTATCAAAAGTCTTCCTAAACACAGTATAAGAAATGTTAGCTTCTTTTGAAATTGCGTTAAGAACCATCTTTTCTGCCTTTCTTTCCGCATTAACAAAGTATTCTAAAGTATTATCAAAATCGAAAATAACCGCTTCTATTTTTCTACTTGTATTCATAGCAACCACGCAAATCTTTTGTAACAGTTTATAATTTCTATTGCTTATCTTCGTGTTTATAATCGTTTGTGTTTCTTCTGAAATATTTCACATAAGATTCATATCCCTACAAAATCCCCTAATCCCTCAAACTTTAAGACTAATTTGACACTCTAAGCCCTTGATTGAGATTCTGAGTTATAATTTTAAACGCTTAATAATTTTAAAAGTTTAGTAGCTTGGTCTAAAAAAAATGAAAGCCTTAAAAAAGTAGACTTTGAAAACCCTATATCATTTCATCAATCGGCTTTTTTGAAGCCTTTGGCTTATCTTTAGAATTATTCTCTTCCGACTCCTTTGTAAGATCAACTCCCAAATCTGAAAGAGCTTTAACGTGAAGTTGCATAAGCTGTTCTACTATAGAGTTCATTCTTAAAAGCTCAGATCTCTCCTTCGCTAAGGTTGATAATGACCCCTTATGAAAACCTATTTGTTCTTCCGTTGACATGTTTTGTGTTTGTTCTTTTTCACTCATTTAAATCCCCTGTTGTTGTGGTTTTCATTGTATTTAAAAAGGTTTCCAAAAGTTTTAAATAGATATCAAAAAACACTTTTTTCTACCGGTGATTAACATGGTGGTATACGGAATCAATGTCAACAAGATGTTTATAGAGAAGAAAAAGAACCTTGAGAAGGGAATGCAGGTCAACACTAACATCAAAATTCTCAATGTTATAGATGCCAAGATAAAGACTAGTGAGGGCAATGGAAAGACTGGCCTCTTGGTTTCATTTGAGGTAAAGACCTCTTACAACCCTGAGATTGGAGAAATCCTTTTGAATGGCAATCTTGTGTATTCTAAGGATGATGAAAAGCAGATCGCTAAAGTACTAGACACCTGGAAGAAGGATCAAAAGGTGCCTGAAGAGGATTCTTTAGAGATTTATAACGCAATACTTGCAAAAACTAACGTTGAAGCTGTAATACTCGCAGATAGGCTCGGGCTTCCAGTGCCTTTTAAAATGCCTAAGTTTAAAAAAGCTGAGTAGAAAAAATTAACACAATAACATAAGCCTTTTTTTAATTTTTTTTGTTTTTGACTATACTTCTCAAAAGTAAAATAGAACAGGATGCACTGCTGCGAAGAGAGGCTTATTTTTTAGTTTTCTTCTCCAATCGTTTGCTACCCTGAAAAAAGATGAGATAGACTATTGGAAGAATCCCAAGTGTATTGAAAATGAAAAACCTCAGAATAAATGCCGAGGTATCTTGTGAATAGTCGAGGTTTTTCGTCCGTGAATCCGTCTATTCAAACTTTCGGCTTGAAAAACCAAAGTATGCAAATGACGGATTCACGAAATCAAAATGCAAACATACCAAACAACTTGATTCCTTCTAGCCGACTTCCATAAGGCTATTGCCTTCCAAACAGCTTCCCATATCATTAATGGCAAAGCAAGCACCCATATGAGGTTTAGTAATTGAACTTCCATAGCCATATTATCATATTTGCACTATTTAAGATTTTGTATTATTCTGAATGAATTAGAACAAAGCTTGCACTTAGAACAAAGTTTTCACTTTTAAAAAAATCTTTCTTGTTTTTTGCTAGTGGCCCTGCGAATAAGGTATTTATGAATTATTGTGAAAAAAGCGAGTAGATAAACCAAAAGTAATATATACCCTTTAAAAATACCCTACTAAGTCCAAAAGCGAAATGAGAGTTTTAAATTTTTAAGAAAATTCTCATAGCTAATTAAGGCAAAGCAAGTTAGAATTGTCGCCTTAATAAGTCTAGAAGAGAATCGTTTGGTCTTGCTTTGGTTTTTTTTTGCAAAAGCATTTCAGGGATGGTTTTCTTAGATAAAAGGATTTTGGAATAAAAGACGCATGCTCAATGCTTGCGAATAGAGGAATAACATTTACGAAAATATAGCGATTGCTGGATTATTCAAAATCAAACTTGAAAATGTTAGTCTCCTTCTATAAAAACTAGTTAGAATATAAAAACAATAAGGAACAAAAAGGTAATAAGAATGAAAAATTTTGTAGATTTTAATCTTAGTAATGAATTGCAAAAAGCTATAGATAGGCTTGGGTTCAAAAGCCCAACCTCGATACAAGAAAAGTCAATTAAGATGATCTTGGATGGAAAAGATGTTATTGGAGAATCGGAAACTGGCTCCGGAAAAACACTTGCGTTTGGGAGCGGGCTGATTGAAAATTGCTCTCCAGGAAAAGGCATACAAGCTATTGTATTAACTCCTACTAGAGAGCTTGCAGAGCAGGTTAAAAAGATGCTTTGTGATCTTTCGGTATATAAGCCTTTGAGGATTACACCAATATATGGTGGGGTCTCAATAAATCCTCAAATAAATGCCCTTGAAAGGACAGATATTGTGGTGGCTACTCCGGGCAGGTTCTTAGATCATATGTATCGAAACACAATCGACACAAGCAAAGTAAGGATTGTTGTTTTAGACGAGGCAGACAGGATGTTTGATATGGGCTTTATTGATGACGTAGAGAAGATAATAAAAGAATGCCCAAACAGGTCTCAAACTCTCTTTTTTTCAGCAACAATCTCGAAAAGAATTAAGGAGCTTGCAAAAAAATACATGAAAAACCCGGAATATGTTTTGACTAATAACCAGGTGGATCCAAGCAAGCTAAAACAATTCTATTACGATGTGTCTGGAAATCTTAAGCTCTCTTTATTATTACACCTAATAAAGAAGGAAAACTCTGGGCTCATAATGGTTTTTTGTAATACACGAAAAAACACGGACTTTGTTGTGAGATTTCTTAAGCAGAATAAAATTGATGCAATTGCAATCCACGGAGGGTTTACACAGGATAAAAGGACAAAAACCCTTGATATGTTCAATAAGGGAAAAATGCAGGTAATGGTTTGCACAGATGTTGCTGCAAGAGGTCTTCACATAAACAATGTTTCGCATGTTTATAACTATGATCTGCCAAAAGACCCAACTGATTATGTCCATAGAATAGGGCGTACTGCAAGAGCAGGGGAAAGTGGCAAAGTGATTAATTTGCTTTCCAATTTTGACTATGATAACTTCTCAAGAATCATGAGCGAGTTTAGAGACTTTAAAATTGAAAAACTTGAAAAACCCAGCTTTCCTAAAATAAGAGTCAAAATTGAAAATAACGAGTATAAAAACAGGTTTGGGAACAACACAAGATCCAACTCTCCTCGTTACAGTGGATCGCGCAATTATAAAAGGCGCTAGACTAAGTGCCTTAACTTTTTTTGATATTATTAATTTTTTTATACTTTTTTTTAAAATCTACGACCATTTTTATATTTTTCATTTCTCGAAATCCTCATTCATTCACATACTTTGATCTTTCGGCAAAT
>CAZTMQ010000035.1:8799-11565 GCA_964615385.1 uncultured Methanosarcinales archaeon | reverse complement strand
AATACGATATAACTGATGACCAAGAACCGATTGTAACAATAACCTCACCTGAAGACTCAGTTTATAATGAAGTAAGTCTTGTTGAAAACATTACATTTGAGGCAAACGGTACAGGTTCACAGATATCTTCACTTCAAGTGCTTTTAAACGATGAGCCTTTACTTGAAGAGCCATTGGATTACTTTGGAATATACATGGACGATGAATACTGTGTACACGATGTTGAGTTTCCAGACTCAGTATTATGTAACTTCGAGTTGCCTGAATTAGAAGATGGTGAACACACAATAACAATAGTAGCAACTGATTTTGGTGGTGATGAAGGAAATGAAGCCGAGGAGTCGGTAACATTTGTTTATGATACAACGCCCCCTGAGATTACTATTATTGAGCCAACAAACACCATCTATTACTACGGACAAACGGTATCTATCCAAGCTTTACTTAGTGACAACTTGGATGAAGAGCCAGAGGCAGGCGAATGTACACTGTACACCTCAGATGAAGTACTCATCTCAACATATGACCTTTTAGATAGCTTGTCATTTCACGTAGAAGCCATCGTAGAATCAGAGGAAGGAGAGTATTATAACTTGACATGCTATCTAACTGATGACTCTAATAACGAGGGTTCAACTGAAGTGCATTTTGTTGTCAGAAATGAAACTGAAGAAGGACATGATTTAATCCCTTCAGAAGAAACAACAGGATATGAATTTGAAGAGGGTACGACTACTGCAATTTTGCCTTACACAAATGTTATTGAAAACATCTCAGTGCCAACAACAGTGACTGAAACTCCAAGCCTAAACCTCTCTCAGCTTATAGATAGCGATGGAAATGCAAGATTCGAGAGTGGTCAAAATCTTTCAATCCAAAGGCAAACAGAAGACAGGAATTATACTATAACAATTCCAAATGGTACAATAGTAACTCCTGCTGAGGAATGGGATTCGATGTTTTTATTGCCTGAAGTCAAAACTTCAAGTGACTACTCAGTAAGCTCAGGAAGAATAAGTGTAGTTGTAGAGTTTGGAAATGATATCCAGCTTGATTTCTCAAACCCTGTGCAGGTAGTGATTACGGGCGTTGGTGATGGAAAGAGAGCAGGATGGACAAGAGCAGGCGATAGTAGTCTAACTGCTATCTCTACTGTCTGTGATGACAAAGACGCTCCAACGAATGTGCCTGTTGGTGGGATGTGTTATATAAACACCGATGACAATATGTATATATGGACCTATCATTTCACAGAATTTGGAGTATACACTCCGGTAAGCTCCTCAGCATCAAGAAGTTCATCCATGTGTATTACACAATGGGTTTGTTCTGAGTGGGGTGAGTGTATCGAAGGAATACAAACGAGAACCTGTGAAAAGGAAAGATCTTATTGTGCAATTAGAGAAGAAATGCCAGCAATAACACAGGTTTGTGGAGAACAACAACAAGAAGTAGTAACAGCTACTCCTACGCCCGCTCCAACAGTTCAGGAAACAACTGAAGGTACGGATGCATCTGCTGAAGTCGACCAGCCACAAGAGAATCAGGCTCAGCCACAGGTAGAAGCTACATTAGAAGCAGACACAACACCAAAGACAACCACACTAAATACAGCTTTCCTTGCCTTAACATTGCTTGCCGTTGTGATTATAATAATTGCGATAGCAATGTTTACAAGGAAAAAGAAGGAATAAACTTTTTTATTTTTTTATTTTTTTTACTCTTCTAATTTTTTATACTTTAATTCATCCTCAAATAATTCTTACCTCTTATTTCTTTAGAGAACAACAATCTTAATATACCCCTAAAAAGCTTATTTAATCCTCTAATATATCTAAAAAACAGGTGATGAAAAATAAAAGACTTAAAAAGTAACTACGAAAATGCCAACAGATTTACTCTGTATTTCAGCCAAAATCCAAATGGTACAGAGGAACAAAACGTAGAAAAGATTCTATCCCTACTTTCAGCCAGGGAAAAGGGATTCTCAGTAGTAACATTAATTTCTAATGAGCACAAATTAAGTCCTTTAGAGGAGCGCTTATCAAACGAATATAACATATCAATTGAAAAAAGACCTGTCTCTGAGTTTAGCTATAATCTTTGGAGAAAAAAGGAAATAGATGGCTACCATGAATTCCAAACACCCTGCTTGTATGATAGTGCAAAAGGAAAATATTTCTTTGGTGAAGAAGAGGTAATCAAATACCTTTCAAACCCAAAAAATGTAAGCCTTCCAAATTATCTATTAGATTTCTCGGAAAAGCAATAATTTATTTTTTTTTAATTAAGAATCTCGATGATGAATTCTTAGGAGGCTTAAAGCACCAAGTCACTTGTTTTTTTAGGATTTTCACTTTCAATTCTCTTTTTCTTTTCGTAATACACCCTAAGAAAAGCATTCTATAAAAACTCAATCTCAACCTCAAATCCATCAAATGTAGGATACTCTTCCATGATACAAACATCGCATTCAAACATCCCTTTTAACTTCTGTGCGTTTGACCTTGCAAAGGATATTGGACAAATAAGTCTAAGCCTTTTTTCATCCAAAAAAATCTGTTCACTTTCAACCCCAAACTTCTTAGTAACTCTTTCTTTTATCCCTTCAAGCTCTAATAAAATCTCCCTCTTTTGAGAGCCATCAAGACCTTCAATATCCCTTTTCAAAAAAGTCTTCGGGCTGACCCTTTTAGGAAAAATAGCTCCCCTTAAAAGCATCCCATCAGAAGTTACCTTATCACTTTTAAGGCAAACATTCCTTGC
>CAZTMQ010000035.1:6702-8699 GCA_964615385.1 uncultured Methanosarcinales archaeon | reverse complement strand
AAATCAAGATGAAACCTAATCTCATCAAGCCCTGCCAAAAAAAGCCTTGAAAGATTATTTTTATTTACAAGATCCAAAGAGGTATAAAGATGGATATGATAATGCTTTCCAAATTTCTTTTTGAGAAGTTCAATAATCTTTATAGTCCTATCAATCTTTGAAAGCGGATCCCCACCAGTAATTCCTGCTCCTTTAGAATTATGCGATCTTGCCTCTTCAATCATCTTTGAAGATATCTCATCAAAATCATTAGGATTCAAAATAGGAACTTCATTAACAAAAAGCCTATCGTTATTTTTTTTCTGATCAGAAATCGGGCAATAAAAGCAATCTCTTGGGCAAATTCCTGTAACAAAAATCACGCTCTTAAAGCCCTTAACACAAAGCTTGCATCCCCTTGTAAGCTCGCCAATATTAAACGAAGAATAACAATTACTAAACTCTTCCATAGTATTTAAAGTGTTTTTTGGAAATCTTTATATATCTATTGCATAAAAATAAATACATATTTAAATAAGAATAACAAATAAAGTGCTGTCTGCTTACAAAAGAGTTGGTTTGTCTTAAAAAGAGGTAGGTCTTTAAAATGGCGCAATCAAATGATGAAAGGTATGAGTCTGGTGATGATTACGTAATCATCCAAAAAAACGAAATAGATTCTTTAAAAAAACAAGTTGATGAGCTAAGAGAGGCAATCTCTGGTGGAAAAAGGCTTGATGCTGTGCCTATGACAGAGCTTAATGAGTCAATTTTAAACCTAAATAACTCAATAAACCTTTTATTAGAGCTCTTCGAAGAAGCATCCGAAAAGCTAAAAGCCGAGAAAGAGGAGCTTTCATCAAGTGACGTTTCGCCTTTAGCATCAAAACTTGATGTAATGATAGAGCAAAACAAGGCAATTGCAAAAGGCATATTGTATCTTGTAAAATCAGACCAACAGGAAAAAGAAGAGCTAAAAAAAGAGCGTGAAGAGCAAAAGGCACTACGAGAAAAGCTTTTAGCAGTCCAAAAAAGCATCTCAACAAAAACCACGTATCACCCTAATAATCCTATAAACCAGCAGCAAATGCCCCCATCGATGCAGTATTCCGCACAAAATACTTCCATTGGACAAGGCTCAAGAAGGCCTCAAAACCAATTCTTAAATGAGCTAGAAGAGTACCAAACTGAAAATAACATAGACCTTGGCAATCCAAGTTCTGTTCCACCATCACAGGGCATAAACGAAAACCCAACTGACCCTGAAGTGTTAAAAAAGGGATTCTTTAAAAGATAAAAATGGCCCAAAAAAAAGATTATCCCTTGCGATTTCTTGAAATAATAGCCGGGATAATAAAAAAGAGAAAAAGTCAAGGGCTCTATTCAAGGGAAGTAAAGCAAAAAAGGCTAGAAGTTAGGCCCAAGTTGTCCGGTAAAAAGATAGGAGTGGCTAATGATAATACCCTTAAAATAGCTAATGTTACAATAAAGAAGAAAAGGCTTCCCAAAAAGAAAAATAAATACATTTTAATCCCGCTTCCAAACGAAAAAAAAGCAAAGAAAAATAAAAAATCAACTTCAAAAATTGCTAAAAAATCCAAGCCAAAAGATTTAGGCCCCAAAAGAGCGAAATTAGATAAGAGATTAGATAAATCAAAAGCCAAAGATTCTGCATCAAAAAAGCCAAAGATACTAAGGGGGCAAAAGAAACAAATAGCAAAAAGGCAACCAACAAAAACAAAAATAAGCAATTCAAATAAAACCCAAAACATAGTTACCCTAGAGCCTTATATTAATGCTCAGCCAAAGAAAGTAACCCTTTCACTTGATGGTGTGAAGCAGGATTCCTCCCAGAATAAATCAGAAATACCAATGAAATATCCTCTTGAAAAGATTGTGTTAGGGGAATTAAAAGAGCCAAGAAATAAGTCTATTGATAAAAGAATAAAAAGAAGTTCAAAAGAAAGATCCAAAAAAGAGAAATTAAATCCTATAAACGATTCTTCTTCTAAAAAGGC
>CAZTMQ010000035.1:0-6602 GCA_964615385.1 uncultured Methanosarcinales archaeon | reverse complement strand
CCAAAAAGGCCAAAGCAAAACAAGTCGCTTCTAATAAAAAAGCAAAGGATTCTAAGTCTAAAAAGTCTAAAACTAAAAAGCCCATTCCAAAATCAAAAAGAAGTATAACAAAAGAGTCTAACGATGACAAAAGGATGGCTCAAAACAAAGAGGAGCTCTTATCTAAAATAAAGACACTTGAGGATTGGATGGCAAAGGTTAAGGGAACGGTAAACGATAAAACTATAAAAAATCTTGAGAAGAAACTTTCAAGCCTTAAAGCCAGGGTTTCTAATATGAAATAGTGATAAATTGCATTTTAAATCTCAGTTTCGTTTTCTTTTAAGGCATACTTTCGGGGTATAAAAAGAGCTTTCCTAAAAGCCATGATTTAGAGGCCGATAAATATCATTATTTAAGAAATTAGATTATGATACCAAATACTAACTAGTAAAAAATTTCATGATTTGGGGCTAAATACCCCTAAAGCTCCTAAAGTTATCAAACCCTCTTTTATAAGTCCCTTGAAAGCAAGGTATTTCGATGGTTTGCTTTGGCCCTTACGCACGCTTTAAGAACAATCTCTTGAACCAAAAGATTTAGCGATTCTTCAAAATCCTTTGACACAGAAAATTCCCTTGCAAGCCGATGTATATTGCTTTTAACAATATAGTAAGATTTATCCGCGTCCTCCATAAAAATCCCCCTTATTGCTTCCCTTGCGATTGTTATTTATAAAGCTTGCCTAAAAATAACCCCAAATGGCTTAATTACATTAAGCCTAAAACTCCCTTAAGAATTTAACCAACGGCTCATAGGCAATTATCGTCCAGTTATCTACCTTGTCGCTCTTGCAAATCTCTTCAATTTCTGATATATCCTTAAGTTCTCCAATAACACTTTCAGCATTTTTAGGCAATATATTTTCTTCCTTAGTTAATGCAACATAAAGCACACCAAAATGAACCTTGCCTACATCATTAGAATCATCATTTATATAGCCCAAAACCTTGAAATCAAGCCTTTCTAAATCGCATTCAACTTCCTCTGAAATCTCCCTTTTAAGGCTATCTGTTAGTGGGTCATCACATTTCGCATCAACCTGCTCAATATGCCCGCCAACCCCGATTGACCAATTACCATAAAGCCTAGTTTCTCCGTAGGCTTCCTTTGAAGCCGCCCTTTTATATGCATAAATCTTTTTAATCTTTGGATTCACAATAATACAATATGATATCGGTTGTTTTAGGGTGTAATCATGCTCAGCATATCCCCTTCTATGAAAAAAGTAATTGTCAGTAATATTAGATACAAAGTCCTGCGAGCTTGCATCCAAAAAACCCTGAAATTGCCCCTCATTTGATGCGCCAAAAAGCTTATCATTTTTAACAACCATTATGATTTGTTCATCCTTATTCTCTGCCATTCTCAAAAAACCCCTTTTTCTAAAAGCACATAAAATCAGTAATACGTTCGTGTTCTGTTGACACATATTTTACTAATCTTTTATTACCAAAGCACTTTTTAGTTTATCTTATATTGTTTTCTATTTTCAAAAACCGATTAACTATTTGCAGATCACCTATTTCATATACAGACTCAGAATAAACAATCGAGAGCAAGAAATACTCATCAAAAAAAAATGAGCCTGCGGAGATTTGAACTCCGGACCACTGGTTATCCTAGGCAAATTGTTTTGAAACGCTGCCATATAAGACCAGCGCTCCAACCAGGCTAAGCTACAGGCTCAAAAAACTGCGTCGGCCGGGATTCGGACCCGGATAGACGGCTTGGAAGGCCGTAATCATAGCCATTAGATCACCGACGCATTTATATCAAGTGATTTATGTTAAATTTATAAATTTAACGATTAAGCAAAAAAATCTCAAGAAATTCCCAAAAAATTTCTAAAAAGAATTTTATTAAAAACAATCTACTATTTGTTTAATAGGAGGTTTAATTAAAATGGAAGAGCTAAATGAATTTCCAGAAAAGAAGTTAAAAGAGCTTGCAAAGATGCCTATAGTAGAAAGTAAGGTATCAAAGAGTAAAGATGGCAAATATCTGATACACAAAACTGTAATCACAGATATTAAGCCCACAAACTATTACGGCAAGGTCTTAGAGTCGGTGGAATAAAGCCAGTCTGTTTTTTTTTATTTTTTCTATCCATAACCACTTTATTGATTTTATTTATCGATTTTATCTTTTTCCTTTTAAAAACTCCAATTTCCGCTAAATCTTTTTTGTACAAACATAAAGTGGCTCTCCTCTTTCATCGTAAATGATGTTATCCTCAGCATCCAAAATAATGATACAAAAATCCTCATCTGTTCCAAGCCTTTGCCTTAAAATCTCAGCATCATTGGTTCTCGCTTCAATAAGAACTGACACATTCAGATTATCCTCTACTACAAGACCTACCTCTTTTGAGAAAAACTTATTAAAAAGCTTCTCTCGCTCTTTCTCAGGGCTTTGGTTTAAAATTGTAGAAATCTCATAAAACAAAAACGCAATAATAATCCCGATAATAAAAATAATCAGAAAATATGAATTAATTTGCTTATGTTCATTTTGACTAACCTCAAAATTAGAGGGGCTAAATGAAACATCCTTGCCCTTTCCTGTCTTTGGCTTTGCCTCACCATTAGCCTTAGAAACACCTTTTTTACTCATTGCCATCTTAAAGACCACTCCAATTTCATTAATAAAATCATAACAAAAAACTTACAGCTTCACAATTACCCTACCTAATCAAATATAAATAACTTTCTAAATAAAAATGCTTACAAGCTAATAACAAGCAAAAAAACGCAAGAAAATGGAAATAAAAATAGATATAATCAGTAGTTCAAAATGTCCCCTTCCCTAAAAAAGCCCATACTCTAAAAGAATCACCTCACGAAATTACTTGATCACCTTTCTCTTACTATTACCTTTCTCTTACTAATTGCCCTAAAAATAATTAGCAGAGGATAATCTTTTCACAAAAAAATCGTCCTCATAATAACCGCAAATGGTTCCACCAAAAGATTTATAAAGGGAATAACTTTTCCCTTTTATTAATCCCGTTAGACTACTAAGCCTTTAAAAAAAGATGGTAGGAGGGAGGAGGATTGATTTTTAATGATAGATCAAAAGAACATTACACAAGCGTTAAAAGAGCTTAGAACTAATTCTACAACTACTAAAAGGAAATTTGATGAATCTGTAGAAGTAATAATAAACCTTAAAAACATAAATATCAAAAATCCAGAAGAAAAGCTTGATTACTTCTTCCAATTAAAGCATCCTGTAAAGAAAGTGAAGGTATGCGCGTTAATAGGCCCTGAAATGATCGATGATGCAAAAAAGAACTGCGACACTGTAATAGTCTCAAATGAATTTGATTCTTACAAACAAGATGTAAAAAAAATCAAGAAACTTGCAAAGGAGCACGACTTCTTTATAGCTCAGGCGAACATTATGCCTCAGATTGCAGCGGTTTTTGGTAAGGTCCTTGGTACACGGGGAAAGATGCCAAATCCAAAAGCCGGTTGTATTGTCCCACCAAAGGCAAACTTAGAGCAACTTGTTTCAAAGCTAAACATGACCATAAGAGCCCAAACTAAAAATGATGCAACAATTCGCGCAATGGTCGGGAAGGTCAGCATGTCAGATACAATTTTAGCTGATAACATATATTCATTAATAGACCAAACTCTTCATCACATTCCAAACGAGCTTAACAATCTCAAGTCTATAATGATTAAAACTACTATGGGTAAAGCAATTAAAGTAGCATAATTAGGTGATTTAAATATGGCTCACGTTTCAGAAAAGAAAAAGGATATTGTATCAAAAATCTCAGAGAAGATAAATAGCTCTAAGGTTATTGGCGTGGTTGCACTTGATAATCTTCCTGCACCACAGCTTCAGCAGATGAGAAAGAAACTTAAAGAAAATGTTGAGATATTCGCAGCTAAAAAAAGACTTATAAAAATTGCGTTCGAGGATGCAAAAGCAAAGAGACCAGGAATCGAGGCCTTAGAAGGCTATTTGACTGGGATGAATGCGTTAATATTTACAAACGATAATCCATTTAAGCTTGCAAATACATTAAGAAAGGGAAGAACGAGCGCCCCTGCAAAACCAGGCCAGACTGCGCCTTCAGACATTACTGTCAAAGCGGGTGCAACACCATTTGCTCCTGGGCCAATAATCGGTGAGCTAGGCTCGTTTGGCATAAAAACAGGAGTTGAAGGTGGAAAGGTTGCTGTAAAAGAAGATAAGGTTGTTGCAAAAGAAGGCGATGTAATCTCTGCAAAACTTGCAGGTCTTTTAACAAGGCTTGGTATCACACCTATGGAGATTGGGCTAACCATTCTCGGTGCTTATGAAGAAGGAATAGTCTTTGACAAAAAACTTTTGGGTGTTGATCCTCAGGTGTACATTGATAACCTATTGCTTTGTGCAAGAGAATCCCATTCACTTGCACTCGATGTGGGCTATCCGTCAAAAGATACAATTGAGCCTTTATTGGCAAACGCTCAAAAGAGGGCCGTTTCAGTTTCATTATCAGTTGGTATTTTTGTGCCAGAGCTGATCGATAAGTTGCTGGCAAGGGCAAGTGCCTCGGCACAGGCTCTAGCGGCAAAGGTTTAATAGTCCTATAATGGAGGGAATAAAATGGAATATATATATGCAGCATTGCTTTTACATAAAGCAGGTAAGGAAATAACCGAAGACTCAATAAAGAAAGTAGTTGAAGCTTCAGGCGTTAAAGCTGATGATTCAAGAATAAAAGCAGTGGTAGGCGCCCTAGAAGGCGTAAACATTGAAGAAGCAATAAAAAATGCAATGAGTGTCGCAGCTCCAGTTGCCGCAGCTCCTTCACAAGCCGAAGGCAAGAAAGAAGAAAAGAAGGAAGATAAGCAAGAGGAGAAAAAATCTGAAGAAGAAGCCGCCGCAGGTCTTGGCGCATTATTCGGATAAGCCTTTTAATTTTATTTTTTTATGTGTAGTTTTTGGCAGATTTGTGAAGCAAGGGTTGCAAAAACCCTTACCTTCATCGGCAAAGGCTCATGCGCAATTCAAGGGTTTTTCCCTGAAGTGATCCGCTTAAATCTTTGCGGATTATATATTATTGGGGTAGTGATGATTTTGGTTGAAGAAACAACAGAAAATGATGCAATTAAGCAGATAGGTGTGTTGCGTAAAGAAATACTTGAGTTAAGAGCTAAGGTGTCAGGCCTTGGTGAAATCAAGGAAAAGGAATATGCAAAAAAGACCGAAATCAGCTCCAAAATCAAATCAGCCTTTCAAAAGATTAAAACCCTTAAAAAAGAGCGTGATTCATTATCAGATTCTATAGCCTCTCTAAAAAAGAAGAGAAAGGAATTTAACGACAACGTTGGAGACTTAATAAAAGAGGCTAAAAAGGTAAACGAGCAAAAAAAGGAGATTTCTAAAAAGATAGATATCAAGGAAAGCCCAAACAGGCTTAAGGATGATATTGAAAAGATTGAATTTAAGCTTCAGACTGAAGTAATGTCTTTTGAGAATGAAAAAAAGCTAAGAAAGATTCTTAAAGAAAAGCAAAAGGTTCTCACCGAGATAATAGGCACAAGCGATGTCTGGAAGGAATCATATGAGCTTTCAAAAAAGATCGACACGGCAAAAGATGAGTCAGATAGCGTCCATGCACAGATCCAAAAAAGAGCCAAAGAAGTTCAGAAATGCCATGAAGAAATAATTCTTTTAGCAAAAGAAATTGATGATTTACGAACCCAAGAGCAAGAGCAGTTTGAAATATTCAAAAAGGCAAAAGAAGAGTACGCTGCCTTAAATAACGTTTTAAAAGAAAAGTTAAAGCAGACCAAAGACTACTCAAAAGAGCTTTCAGAAGAAAAGAAAGAAAAAGAAGCCAAGTACAAAAAGGCAATAGAAAAAGAGCTCTTTAGAAAAACCAAAGAAGTTTCTGAAAAGATAAAGACTGGCAAAAAACTAACCACCGAAGACCTTTTAGTATTTCAAAGAACAGCACAAAAAGACGATATAGAGCTTGAAGACACTAAAGATCTGAGTGCCAAAGACACAGACACAAAAGAAACTCAAGAAAATAACAATTCTTAAAGAATAAGTGCTTTTTAAATTGCAAAGGCCCTTCTTATTTCTATTTTACTTCGTAACTATTCTTTTATTTTACCCTCTTTTTGAGCCTTTAGTTCTAACCATTTAGTTTAAACTCCTACCAACATTTTTATTAGCATCAAAACCTTCACTAAACAATCTTAAATAATTGCTTATTCCCTTACCTTAAAACTTCATTTTCCTATTTTATTGATTTCATGAATCCGTCATTCGCATACTTTGGTCAATAGAAAAGCATACCTCGTGTTTCAACACGAGGACTCGGTACGCTTTTTTGTAATCAACAACCTCGCTGAATACAGCACATGCTTTTATATTACCAACATACCTCGTCCTTTAGGGTGAGGTTGTTGATTTTTCAAGCCAAAGTAAGAATAGACTGATTCATGGACGAAAAACCTCGACTATTCACGAGATACCTCGGCATTTATGCCGAGGTTTTTCATTTTAAAATTTCCGTTCAATCTTTTAGCCCCAAAAAGTTTTTAAAA
>CAZTMQ010000034.1:0-11615 GCA_964615385.1 uncultured Methanosarcinales archaeon | reverse complement strand
TTATGATAGAAAAGGAACTAATGAGGAACTTGGGGAAGGAGATATAACTGGAAGGCTTATGCTTAAAAAGGGTAAAGGTAATTATTCTGTAGACGATTGTGTAAATTTGCCTAGGGCGGGACCAGAATGCTCAATTCATAATAAAAGTGATAAACCAGGATTTTGGAAAAGGCTATATAGCAGGTTCAAAAGTTATTTTATTCCTGTTGCAGTAATCACAGGCGCGGCAACAATATTTGGATATCAGTTTCTTACACTAAACAATGAAAGAGTTACAGAATCACACCTGAAAGCATCTAAACCAGGAATTACTAGCGAACTAACTCGTGATAATTATGTTCATTCTGAAGCTGAGGCACTATTTGAAAATCTAGAATTATCACAATATTTATTGAGCAACCCTAATTATGAACTAGGAGATAAGCAAGTAAATGATTTTTGAATTGTTTTTATTATTTCTTTTAATATTTCTTTCATAAGGTTTTTAAAAAACTAAGTTAATCCAAATAGAATATGTGTGGATTCAAGGATTCTTTAACATCAGAGGGAAAGGGCTTTAGCGAAGCTAGTGAAGATAAGCCTTCAACTAATCATCAGTTTATTATTAAGGATTTTGAGCCAAGAATATACCAACAATCAATATTTTCAAAGGCCACTTTAAAAAATACACTTGTTGTTCTTCCTACTGGTCTTGGAAAGACTAATGTTTTTTTGATGCTTGCGATACATCGGCTAAATAAGTATCCTGATTGTAAGATTGTTTTGTTTGGCCCAACAAAGCCACTTGTTGAGCAGTATATGGGCGTGTTTCTCAGAAATACTAATATTAAAGAGGATGAGATTGCAATACTTACAGGTAGGATTTCGCCAGAAAAGAGAATAGAGCTTTGGGAGAAATCCAAAATTATATTTTCAACTCCTCAAGGTTTTGAAAATGACCTTTTAGGAAGAAAGATCTCTCTTAGAGATGTATCTTTAGTTGGCTTTGATGAGTGCCACAGGGCAACAGGAAGCTATTCTTATGTTTGGATTGCAAAGAAATACTCGCAAGAAGCGAGCCATCAGCTAATAATAGGGCTTAGTGCGAGCCCAGGCTCAAATGCAGAGAAGATTAAAGAGGTCTGCCAAAATCTTCATATTGAGCAAATAGAGATGAGAAGCTACGATGACCCAGACGTTAAGGCATATATCAAAGATATTGATATTAAATGGCTGGCCGTAAACCTTCCAGAAGAATACATTAAAATTAGAGACCACCTAAAGGCAGTGATTAAAAAAAGGCTTGATAGAGCTAAATCGTTTGGCCATTTGGTTGAATTCTCAAGCTCAAGTATTAGCAAGAAGAGCATTTTAGAAGCGCAATCAAAGGTCCTTAAAAGCCTTTCATCAGGGGATAAAAGCCCTGAAAATTATTCTTTACTTTCTATTCTTGCTGAAATAATAAAGGTTGAACATGCAATAGAACTTATTGAAACCCAAGATGTTTACACGCTAAAAAGCTATTTTGAAAGGATACACTCTGATGCTTTGAAAGGGACAAGCAAGGCTGTAAAAAATATCGTAATTGACCCAGATTTTAAATCTGCAAATTATATAACAGAGCTTCTTTCTGAAAAGAAAGAGAATCATCCCAAGATTGAAAAGCTAAAAGAGCTCTTATTCAAAGAGATTTTAGACAAGGGATTAACAGGATTTACACAAAACAAACTTGAAAAAAAGGCGATTATATTTACTCAATATAGGGATTCGGCAAAAAGAATATATGAGGTTTTAAGTCAAATAAAAGGACTTAAGCCAAAGGTTTTTGTTGGCCAGGCAAAAAGATCTGATACAGGGCTTTCCCAAAAGGAGCAAAAACAGATGATACAGGATTTCAAAGATGGAAAGTTTAACCTTTTGATTAGCACTTCTGTTGGTGAAGAAGGGCTTGACATCCCTGCTGTTGATTTGGTTGTATTTTATGAGCCTGTACCAAGTGCGATTAGACACATTCAAAGAAGGGGAAGAACAGGAAGACAGGAGAAAGGAAGGGTGTTTGTGCTTTTAGCTAAAAACACAAGGGACGAGGCTTATAGGTGGAGTTCTTTTCATAAGGAGAAAGGAATGAAAAATATTTTAGGGGATATTAAAAGAGATAAGAATTTTTTAAAAGAAAATAATACTCCTGAGAATGACGATTCTAAAGGGGAAGTAAATAGCGAAGAAAATCAAGATCTTAGCTATAAAAATAATAGACCTAAGATTTTTGCAGATTTTAGGGAAAAAGCATCTGATGTTTTAAAGGAATTGGATAATAATGGAGTCGTTGAACTTGAGCTTTCAAAGTTAAATGTAGGAGATTTTATTCTATCAGAAAGGGTTGCTTTAGAGTTTAAGAATTCAAGGGATTTTGTTAATTCAATTATTGATGGAAGGCTCTTGCCACAGATAAGAGACCTTAAAGAGAATTATTTAAAGCCTATTTTGATTATCCAAGGAGAAGATATTTTTTCTCAGGCAAATATTCATGAAAATTCTATTAGAGGAATTATCATTGCAATTACTGTTGGTTTCGGGGTGCCAATAATATTTTCAAGGGATGCAAATGAAACGGCTAGATATATTCAGACTATTGCTCTAAGAGAGAACATGCAAAAATTACGAGAGACAAGCCCGCATGGCAATAGAAAACAGATGGTGTTAAAGGAGGCTCAAAAATATATCGTTTCTGCAATTCCGGGGGTTGGACCTACACTTTCAGAACCAATACTTAAGAAATTTAAAACCATTAAAAATATTGCCAACGCAAGTGAGAAAGATTTCTTAGAGATTGAAAAGGTAGGGCAAAAGAAGGCAAGCTCTATTTTTGAGGTTTTTAATGAAGAGTATGAATAAATGACGATAGGTTTAAATAAAATTATTATTTATTAATATTCCTAAAATAACTAGCTAAGTTAAAACGGGAGGAGAGATCTTATGAAAATAGCATTCTTTGGATTATTGGATTGGAAAGAAAATATCCTTTCAAAGATCAAAGAAGAACATGACTTGCAAGATGTTGATGTGTTGTTTTTTAATGATAAAATAGAGGAACATTTAGACGAAATTAATGACGTTGATATTATTGCATGTTTTATATATACAAAAATTACAAAAGAGATTATAGCAACGCTTAATAATCTAAAATTTATTGCCACGCTTTCAACAGGCTTTGATCATATTGATCTAAAGGAATGTGAAAAAAGAAAGATATTAGTTTCTAATGTGCCTGTATATGGATCAAATACTGTTGCAGAACACACTTTTGCACTTCTTTTAACTATTTCAAGAAATATTCAAAAGGCATACTCAAGGGCGATTGAAGGAAATTTCTCTATTGAATCCTTAATGGGATTTGATTTGTATGGAAAGACTATGGGAATAGTTGGAACAGGAAATATTGGAATTAACGTAGCAAGAATTGCTAAGGGCTTTGGAATGAATATAGTTGCGTATGATGTATTTAGAAAGGAGAACCTTTCAAAAGAAATTGGGTTTGAGTATGTTGAATACTTAGAGCTTTTAGAGAAATCAGACGTTATAACTTTTCATCTGCCGTACAATAAGCACACGCACCATATGTTAAATCAGGCAAACATAAAGAAACTAAAGAAGGGTGCGATCATTATCAATACTGCAAGGGGAGCGTTAATTGATACTAAGGCTCTTTTGTCTGAGCTTAAATCCGGTAGAATTGGTGGATGCGGGCTTGATGTTTTGGAAGGTGAGATTGATATTAAAGATGACGCTGCCGTTCTTTCTGAAAACTATCCAGTAGAGAAGATAAAGACTGTGATTTTGAATAATATGCTTTTAAAAAATCATAGTATTGTTGTAACTCCCCATATTGCGTTTTATAGTAAAGAAGCAATTACACGGATTGTAGATACATCTATAAAGAATATTAAGTCTTTTATTAAAGAAAGCCCAATGAATCTTGTGCAATAAACTTATTTAATTTCTGTAGCTTTTTATGTAAAAAATAGATAAAATTAAATAATTGAATTTTGAACCAAGGGAAAAGGTGAGATTTATGAAGTACAAAGTTGAAGTAAACGAAAATTTGTGCGTTGGATGTGGTGCGTGCCAGGCGATATGTCCTGATGTATTTGAGATGACAGATGACAATAAGGCAAAGGTAAAAGAGAACCCTACTGAGAAAGAGTGCGCCAAAGAGGCGGTTGATTCTTGCCCTGTGTCTGCGATATCAATAGATGAGGAGTGATTTATGAGGGTTACAAAAGAGGAGTATTTAAAAAAAAAGATTTCGGAATTATCTGAAAAGGATATTGGAAGAGATATTGTTTTAGAGGTAAGGGTTGAAGCGCTAGTTAAGGATGGCTTTCCGTTAGTTTTAGCTGTTACCGATGGATTTGGTAGGATAAATCTGGTTTCTTTTGACAAAAATATTTCAAATCCTAAACAAGGAGATTATCTTTTAGTAAGAGGTAATATCAAGGAGAATAAAAAGGGAGAATTAGAAATTTCTCTTGAAAGCTTTAAGGCACTTTCAATAAACGAGATAAGGGAATTTGAAAAAAAAAGCAGTACAGAGATTATAAAGAAATCCAAGGTAAACCACTCTTCTTTTTTGATAGAATCTGATTCTCTTGAAGTTATGAGAGAAAAGATATTAGAGTGCGCAAGTGAAATTAAAAAGGCGATTATTCAGTCAACACCAATTATTGTAAGGCATCACTCTGATTGCGATGGTTATTGTGCAGGGGTTGCCATTGAAAGAGCTGTTCTTGCTACCTTAAAGCAAAGACAACAAAGAAATGGAATTGCAGACTGGAGATCTTTTAAGCGGCTTCCATCTAAAAGCCCATATTATGATTATTCTGATTTAATTAGAGACCTTTCTGGTGCGATGCAAAATAAAGATAAGTTCGGAGATAAAAACCCACTTATTATTCTATTAGATTTGGGTAGCTCAAGCCAAAATCTCTTATCTATTAAAAAGGCCAGGATATACGGGTGTAAGATTATAGTTATAGATCATCACGATCCCGGAATTGATGAAAAAAATAGCTCTGAGGTTGATGAATTTTTAGATGTACATTTAAACCCACACTTTTTTGGGCTTGATTCCAACTTAACTGCAGGGATGCTGTCAAGCGAAGTAGCTAACGCGATTAATTCCAAATTAAACGTAAGAATTTTACCTGCACTTTCAGGGATTTCAGATAAATCGCAAGGCTCAGATTTTGATAAGTATTTGTCATTGGCAAAGAGCTTTGGCCATAGTGAAGAATACTTAGGCATGCTTTCTGAAACGATTGATTTTGAAACATACCATATAGGCAATATGGAATCAAAGAGTATTGTTGACGATCTGTTTGGAAAAGATGAAATTGATGATTTTCAAAGGCAGATTGTTAATTTGGTATATCCTGAATTAAAGAAGCTTAAGGAAGATGCCTTATCTAGCGCTATCGCAAATTCTAATTTTGAAAGGTTGAAGAGTTATGAATTACTAACCCTTGATTTAGATAAAGCTCAAGTTAGACAGGGTTATCCTTCGCAAGGAAAAGTAATAGGAATGCTTTATTCTAATTATGAAGATAAACCAAATTTTTTAGGGGTTTTAGGAATTAGTGAGGATATGGTAATTTTTAGATTAAGTGATTTAGCAAAAAGTAGTGTTCCAAGGCTATTAAAAGACTTAAAGGCCACGTGCCCGCATGCAATGATTAATGGGGGAGGACACGACAAGGCCGGAACTATTAAATTTTTAGCGTGTAAAAGATTGGAAATAATTGATTTTATTAAAGGAGAAATATCTAAATGAATCAAATAATATTTCAAATCTTGGTTTTTTTGTTTCCAATAATCATATTGACTTTTGGAATTATTTTAAGAAAGCTTTCAGGCGATGAGATAATTACAGGAAGAAAAGAGATTAAAATTTTAAAGAATGTTTCTTTTTGGATTTCTTTAGCAATTGTATTTGGCCTTTTTTTCTATTTAAATTATTTACTTTTGTCACTAGTACTTGCAATACATTTTTTAGCTCATATTATACTAAAATTTACTTTTAATAAGAAGTTTCCTTGGGGATTATTTACACTATTTTTGCTAGTCCCAAACATTGAAAATGTATTTCCTGTAAAGATTGGAATTATTACAAGTGTGATTTATTTGTTTTCAGAGATTAGCCTTTTTGAAGAGAAAAAGGATAAAAAAGAGTTTTTTTGGTTTTTAGGATTATATCTAGTTTCATCAATTGTAACTATCCTATCGATGTATTTATTTTATATTTAATTAAAGATTATAATTTGATTCAAATGATTGAATATCTCTTAAATTTGAAAGATAAAAAATGCAAATTGACGATTTTGACTTGGAACTTGAAAAAGTGGTTAAGCTTATTAAAAAGAATAATGCTAAGAGGATTTGCATTCAGCTTCCAAGTGGAATTAAACCCTATGCAAATAAGATATATGATTTCTTAGAAGAAAATCTTTTAAAAGAAAAATGTGAAATATTTGTCTGGGCAGGGAGCTGTTTTGGCGCTTGTGATTATCCCTACTATCTTGACAAATATGGTTTTGATTTGATTATCCAGTGGGGACATTCTGAATGGAAATAGCTAAACAAAAATTTTTTGGATTATAGAAAAAGGCGCAAGGGTTCCCCATAAAGAAAAAAGTTAAAAAAAAGGTTTAGAAAATATTTGGTCTCCATTTATCGGTTTTCTTCCAGGTTTTACCGCTGTCATCCTTTGGTATATCCTGAAAAAATCGATTGTCTGTTTTAGATCTCCTCAATCTTAAAACCCCTAAGTTACAAGATGGGGTATACTTAAACATTTATATGTGTTGTGGTTTTAGGGGCTTAATTTGGCTCCTTTTGCCATTTTTAGCATTATATGGTATTCTGTAAATCTCACCACAATTTTTACATTTGTATACGAGATGCCCATCTTTTAGGCGAATTGAAAAGGCAGTGGGGTCCAAAAGAAAGGCATCACACCTTTTGCAAAGCAAAATCTTTTGCTCCTTTCCGACTGAGAGCTTAAATTTTTGCGAAATTTTAAGGATCAATTTGGCAGCCTTTTTGCGATATTCCAACGGATACTTGTTATTTGTTGCAAAATTGTAAAGCTCAGAGATATGTTCCCTAGCAATATCTTGCCTTGCCTTACCTTTTGAGTACTTCATCCTTTGTTTAGAACACATTAAATATATAAATATTGAGCGGTTTTTGATTAAATATATTTATTAGAGAGATTTTTTAATAATTTTTTGTATTAATTTTATATTTATTAAATTTTTAAAGAGGGAGTAATAATGGGATTAATTGATGAAATTGTTGATATCGCAAAAGAAAAGCAAAAAAGGATTGCTTTTCCAGAATGTGAAGATGAAAGGATTCTTGATGCAATTAAAAGAATTGTAGAACAGGGGATTGCAATTCCTGTTTTAGTAGGAAATAAGGAAAATATCTTAGGCTCTTTGAAGGAGAGAGAGATTGAGAATTTAGAAATCTATGACCCTAGTGAAGGATTGAGTAAAGAGTATTTAGATACTATTAAAGAAAAATTTAAACTAGGTGATGAAGCTCTTATTGAGTATGCTAAAATGCCGGTTCCTTATTCTTTTTATCTTGTTAAAATGGGGGTTGTTGATGGAGCTATAAGCGGTGCGATTCATGCAACTAAAGATACAATTTTAAATGCGATAAAAATTGTTGGGGTAAAAGAGGATATTAAAAGAATTTCAAGCTTTTTTATAATGGCAAAGGGGAAAAAGAACTATCTTTTTGCAGATTGTGCGATTAATATTGAGCCAGATCCAAACGAGCTTTGTGAGATTGCAAGGCTTACGTGTAACTCTGCTAAGAATCTGGGGATGTTACCAAAGATTTCGTTTTTATCCTTCTCAACATATGGCTCCGCAAGCCATGCGCTTGTAGATAAAGTTAAAGAAGCAACAGAACTTGCTAAGAAAAATATAAAAGACTGTATGGTTGATGGAGAGATGCAACTTGATGCAGCGATTGTTCCAAAGGTTGCAAGGCTTAAATGCCCTAAATCAAAGATTAAAGGAAAGGCCAATGTTTTGATTTTCCCAAGTCTTGAATCGGGAAATATTGGGTACAAGATTGCGGAGAGGTTTGGAAAATTTGAAGCAATCGGGCCTATTATTCAAGGGCTAAAAAAACCTATAAATGACCTTTCAAGAGGCTGTTCTAGTGAAGATATAGTGAAGCTTTGCGCGATTACTGCGATTCAAAGCGAATGGAAGGATTAATCAACAAAGTAAAAGGCGGTTTATTAGAAATTATCTTTGGAGGAATAATAAAAATGGAAATTTTAGTGATTAATAGTGGTTCGAGTACAATTAAGTTTCAGATTATTGAGCCAGAGTCAGAGAGGGTTTTAATTAAAGGGCTTTGTGATGCAATAGGACTTGATAATTCAAGGATTGAGTACTCTGTAAATGGAAATAAAAAAGAGATTTCAATTTTGCTAAAGAACCACAAAGAAGCCATTGAAGAAATTTTGAAAATAATTCTTGATGAAAAGATTGTTGAGAAGGTTACAGATATTGAGGTAATTGCCCATAGGGCAGTTCATGGAGGGGAAAGATTTGTTAAGCCTACCATTGTTACAAATGACGTTATTGAAGAGATGGAGAGGCTTAATGAACTTGCGCCACTCCATAACCCGCCAAATGTTTTGGGAATGAAGCTATTTATGGAGCTTACGCCTGATGTATTACAGGTTGCAATATTTGATACTGCCTTTCATTCTACGCTTAAAGAAGATGCATTTATTTACCCTATACCTTTAGGATATTATGAAAAATATGGGATTAGAAAGTATGGCTTTCATGGAACAAGCCATCATTTTATTGCACTTGAATGTGCAAGGCTTTTGAATAAAGATATTTCAAATTTGAAGATTGTTACCTGCCATCTGGGAAATGGTGCGAGTATTTGTGCGATTGATAAAGGCGCCAGTATTGATACCTCAATGGGATTTACACCGCTAGAAGGGATTATGATGGGAACAAGATGCGGGGATATTGACCCGGCCATTCCTTTATTTTTAGAGAAGAAGGAAGGCCTTAGTCCGCAAGAGGTGGATAATATATTGAATAAGAAATCAGGGCTTTTAGGTGTTTCTTGCATTAGTCAGGACATGAGGGCGGTTAAAGAGGAAGAGCTTAAGGGAAACAAAAATGCCAAATTAGCAAGGGATATTTATGCAAGAAGGATTAAGAAATATATTGGAAGCTATGTTGCGATAATGAATGGCTGTGATGCAATCTGCTTTAGTGGAGGAGTTGGAGAGAATGAGCCTTTGGTAAGGGAAAGGATACTTTCTGATTTGGAGAATTTGGGAGTGGTTTTAGATAGGGAAGCAAATTTGAAGAATTCTTGCGCGATAAGTTCAGTGGAGTCCAAAATCAAACTTTTTGTTATTAAAACTAATGAGGAGCTGATGATTGCAAAGGAGGCTAAGGAGGTTATGGATAGGAGATAGGAGCATATTAGTTTTCCAAAATTAATTGATCGATTTTTTTTAAAGAAAAGTAATATTTGTTCTTATTTTCTAACAGGGTTAGCTATCTTTCAATTGCCTTCCTGCCAAGAGACTCTTACTTTTTTAGAGAATTTGATTAAAGAGGGTAAGTGTTTGCGCCACATACCTAAAGCATTATCAACATACTCTGCTTCTTTTTGTGCATCTTTCGTTAATCCCACCTCAACATTTAAAGAAACAATTGACATAAAATCCTTGAGGACTAGTTTTAATTCTTCTTTTTCTTTTTCGTCAAATAAATGGCTTTCAGATGTACTAATTATTGAATAGGGGGCAGGAATTATCCAATAATGTATCTGCTGAACCCAACCATTCAGTGTGTCTTTGAGTCTGCCACAAATCATTCGATTTATCTTTGGACTTATGAATCCAGAAGCTAGAACGTAGTCTGTAATAAAAAAAACTTCGTCCAAATCTTCAAATGAAGACTTAAATTTCTTTTCGTTTTTCCATTTTTCAAAAGCATCTTTCAGTTTAATAATTAGATCATTTTCATCGATATTTTTCATTTTGTAACCCTCTATACAGGTATTGAGTTCAAAACTTGAAAAATGTATATGTTCTTTTTGTTTTAGAGCTTTTATTTAACTTACATATTCTAAACTATATTCATTTTCAATAAACAAAATTTTTATTTCATTATATAAAGTTTGTGTGATTTTGTTTGCTATATTTTTGTAGAACCAATATATTTCCCCTAGTTTCAAAAAACAAATAATAGTTATTTTTCCTCCAAAATGTTTATATAGCAATATTTTCTAAGTACACTATATGGTTAAAATCATTGCTATAGGTGGCGGTGAAAACGGAAGGTCTGGCACTAAATATGAGACTAAACAAATTGATGAGGAGATAGTTAAACTTTCAGGAAAGAAGCATCCTAAAGTTTTATTCGTTCCCCCTAAAAGTCAATTTCAAGAGAATTATTTTCAGCAAATGCAGAAGGTGTTTAGAAGGCTCGGATGTAAAATTTCCCCATTATACTTAACTGATACTCAGCTTAACATAAAGCAGCTAGAGAATACTATTTTAGGTTCTGATATTATTTATGTCGGTGGAGGAAATACTCTTAAAATGCTGAAAGATTGGAGAAAATGTAAACTGGATAGAGTTCTTTTAAAGGTCACAAAAAAAGATATTGTGTTATCTGGATTGAGTGCAGGAGCAATTTGTTGGTTTAGATATGGCTATTCGGATTCACGAAAAAATACTGGTCCTAAAAAAGGAGTCATAAGAGTTAAAGGCTTGGATTTAATTCATGCATTATACTGCCCTCATTACCAGGGTAAAGAAAATGTAAAATCCAATTTAAAAGAAATGATGAAAAGAACAACCATAATTGGTTTAGCATTTGATGATTGTAGCGCTATTGAAATCATAGATAATAAATATAGAGTAATTACGTCCAATAAAAAAGCAAATGCTTATCGGGTATATTGGAAAAACAAAGAATACCATGAAGAGATTATTGAGAAGAAAAATACTTTCTCTCCAATAAAGAATTTGTTAATAAAATGAAATAGGCTTGCTAGATTTATTTTATTTTCCCAATTTGTTTAAATAGATAGGGTTTATTTTTTGGATAGATAGATTTATTAACATTCGATCATATAGTTTTTGAAGATATAAATCTTTTGGAGGCGAAACAAATGTCATTTAAAGAAAATATAAAAAAATCATTGGGAATACTGCTTTTTAAAGAAAAGCCATTAATTGAGATTTCTAATAGCGAGAAAGCGACAGCTTATGGATTCTTAACGATAATAATTGCAGGGATTGCAATAGCAATATCTAGCTTGGACTTGCTCGGATTGATATTTACGCCCATTTCTTTAATAATCGGACTATTTGTTGGATATTCAATTTTTCATTTAATTGCCAAGTTCATTTTAGGTGGAAAAGCTACAGGCACTCAATATTTTAGATCATTAAGTAATGCTTTTGTAATTTATTGGTTTACTTTCATTCCATTTATAGGTATTTTTTTGCGAATTATTGCAGCGCTTTGGTTTATGGCAATTAATATATTTATTTTGCATAAGGT
>CAZTMQ010000033.1:0-12201 GCA_964615385.1 uncultured Methanosarcinales archaeon | reverse complement strand
TTTAAATATATACTTATAATTCTTGTTGCAGGTGATATAACATGGTTGATAAAAAGGGAGAACCAACACTTGAAGAAAAAGCGCAAGCCGAGGCTGGGAAAATAGGAAATTTTTTTAAAGCAGGCCAACAATACACTACTGTTCTCATTGAAGAAATATATAAGAGAATTGAAGAAGGTCCTATATATGCGGCCGTAACAGTTGGAAGTGAAAAGATTAAAGAAATAAATAACTTAGCTGCCGAACAAATTGCTAATGATGGTACTGGAGAAAGTTTCCGTGGAGCTCTTGAACAAGTAACCAGAAAAAAAGGAGAAGAATATAAATAATAAAACCTTTTGAATTTATACTTTTATTTTTTTATATTATTCTTAAAGATTTCTTGGAAAAAATTCTTTTTCTAAGCTAAGCTAAAATTTACAAAAGAGATTTGTAAACGCTTTAGATCTATTTGATTTCTATATGTCGTATTATATCGAAAGCGCTACTCATGAACTTCAGCAGAATATAACTAAATATTTTTTTCAAATCTTGCTTATTTATCCACCAAAGCCTACAATAGCATTCCCAATTATTATTGGTATAAGAATAAAATATGCTATCACAATTATCAAGAAAATTATAAGCGTTGTAAGAAGAGAGGAAAGCGGATTAAACCCCTTTCTTCGTTGTTCTAATTCAGTTCTTCGCTCTTCTGAATGCGAGAACCCCTGATATTGTTTTGGAGTTTGTTCCCTTTGAACCCTATAATCGTTTTCTTCATAAGGGTTTTCAATGGTATTATATTTCGGGTTGCTAATTGTCCTTTGGGACGGCCCTTGTGGCGCTTGCCAAGCAGTATCTCTTTTTGCGGATGCAGGGGGCACATTAGAATTACTGCCTTGTTGAACTGTAGAGCCAAACGAGACCTCTCTTAATAAATCCGCAGGAGATATCTCCTCTAACTCACCGTTTCCTGAATCAGCATACACCCTTAAATCCTTATTATTCGCCTTTGAAATAAAGTCTATTGCACTCCTTAAATCTGAAAAGTACTTATAAGTCCGATGATCAGTTACAAGATAAGGCATGTTCAATCAAAGAGTGTTCTTCTTTATAAATTTTTTTCATTTGAAACAGGTATTAAACATTTTAAAAAAAAGAAAAAAAACTAATCTTAATCCATCTTGCCAATCTTAAACATATTAGTCCCACAATCAGGGCAAACACCTTTAACGCAATCCCTTCCATTTGCGAGCTTATCTTGTCTTGGATTTTTCATTTCCTTTTTTGCTTTGCACTTAACACAATAACCTACTACCACTTTTTATCACCATTGCCTATGGTTCCTTTTATGCTTATAAAACTTTGTATATCTATTCTAAAGTGATTGTTAAATTCAAAAAGCTTTTTAACTATGAAAAAAAATAAAGAGAGTATGGCAAAAGGATATATTGGAATTTCCGGTGGAAAACGATTAAATTACAACCTCTCACTTTTAACAAGGCATACTGCAATTCTTGGAACTACCGGCTCAGGAAAGACGGTAATGTCTAAGATTCTTTTAGAGGAAGCGATGCTTAATAGCATTCCAATAATTGCGATCGACCCTAAAGGAGATGTCTCAGGGATTTGCATTGCCAGAAAAGATTTTGATTTTAGACCCTTTGTTGGTAACACCATAGCAAACGCTGAAAAGGTTGCTAAGATCTATTTGGAAAAGGCCTGCGAGTTTGGGCTTAAAGAGCCTGAGATTTCAAAGCTTATTAAAATTAATTCTAGGATATATACACCTAAATCAACAATAGGAAAACAAATATCCTTAATGCCAAATCTAAGTGCACCAAAAAACTTCGCCTCATTTTGCGATGACCCATCAATTGTTGCCGATTTTGTTGAGCCTATTAGTGAATCTATTATAGCACTCGCGCAGATTAAAGGCCAAGAAAAACTAAAAAGCCAAAGCCTTATCTCAAATATAATAATTCATTACTGGAAACTGCAAAAGGACCTAAACATTAGTGAGCTAATTAAGGCTATACTCAAGCCACCATTTGATACGATCGGCTCACTAGAGCTCAACGATGTCATACCTGAGAAAAGCAGGAAAAAGATAGCAAGCCAGGTGAATCTTTTACTAAGTAGCCCCTCTAAAAAGGCCATGGCAGAAGGAGAAACTTTAGATATAAAAAGGCTATTTTCAAAAAGAGAATTATCTGTTTTCGATTTAAGATTTTCCGGTAATCTTGAAGAAAGGCAATTTGTAGTACAGATAATTCTTCAGGAGATATATAAATTTTTAATATCAACTGGTGGAAGTGAAAAGCTTAGATATATCCTTTACATTGATGAGCTTGCAGGAATTCTTCCCCCGCCACCCGCCACTCCTGCTACAAAAAAGCTTTTAGAGCTTTTAATCAGGCAAGCAAGGGCGTTTGGGCTAGGTATAATTATAGCAACTCAAAACCCAGGAGATGTTGATTATAAGGTCTTTGGAAATATTGGAACAAGATTTATAGGAAAGCTTAGAACTGATAATGATGCTGAAAAGGTTGCAAGTGCAATTGGAGTAAGCCCAACTAAATTAAAGGCGTCTTTATCAACTCTTAAAACAGGAGAATTTATCCTTAATAATTCTGTTGATAATTCTACAAAGCCCTTTAAGGCAAGATGGCTTTATACGCTTCATACGGGGCCATTTTCACCTGAACAGATAAATTGGATTAATGATCCTACTAAATTAAAACTCCCATTAGGAAAGATTAATATTGGCTCTAATCGCAAAGATAATCAAAGAAATAATGGCAGATTAAAAAAGTCTGAGAAGCTAACTCATGCTTCTGAGATAGTAAAGGTTGCCCTAGAGGAATTTGACAAAAAAAGAAGGGACAAGCTAGTTAAAAAAAACAAGATTAAAAACAAGGACACAAAAAAAGAGCATTTTAAACTATTTAAGGAAGACAAAACAACAATAAATCAAGACCATGAAAAATTAAGTAAACAAGGCTTTGATCAAGCATTAAAGGAGCTTATAGGAAATGCCAAAAGATATTCTGATACCTTGCAACTAAAGCTTGCGATTAGCGAATCTAAGATTTTTGTTCCTCATTTAAGAATTGTTATTGAGCCTGAGAAAAAAAGAGGATTAACCCTTGATCTTCAGGGTCCTTATGTTTTTGACTTGACTACAAAGCTGATTCCTGTTGATAATTACCTTAAACAAATCTCATTTAGGCAATATACCCCACAAGATATTCAGATAAGAAGGCCCACTGCCTCGCTTAGATTTGCATTTGACTATGCGATAAAGGACGCAAAGGAAAATTTAAGGAGAAATTACTACAAAAGCACATTACTAAACATTGTGAGTGAAGATATTGATTTTGTAATTGACAGAAATAAGGAATATATGTTAAAAGTCTCTTTTGCCCAGGAGAAAAGGCTTTTAGAAATTAAAAAAAGAAAAATCGACTATCTTAAAGAAAGGATTTCAAGAAATAAAAAAAGGATTTCCCAAATCAAGAGATCGATCGTGATTAAAAAAACTAAAAGAACATTAAAAAAGGTTTTGAAAAAAGCAAGGCTTAGTAAAACTACACAAGAGCTTGAGTTTGCAAACAAACGGATCAAATCACTGCAAAAAGATATTAAAAGATTGGAAAACCAAATTAAAAATGTTTCAAAAGAATATGATAAAAAGGCCTTTAAGATTAAGGAAAAGGCTATAATGAAAGCACAATCAGGGTTTAAGGAATATAAATATCGGGCTACAGGCAAGACTCTAAAGGTGCATTCTACTATACTTTTAGTTCCAGAAAAGGCTTCTTCTTTAGAGCAATAATGGATAGTACGTATACACTTTCCTTATATTGTCCTTTTGTTTTTCCTAAAACAGCAATCTATTTAAAGGAGCGCCTTTCAAAGCCCTAATTAGGGTGATTGGGATGGATGATGACGATTATGAAGAGTATGAAGGAACAGGCGGAGATGAGAGCATCTACGACGAAGATTCCAGAAAGGATTTAGTTGATGATGACGAGCTTTCACCTCAAGAAGAGGCCTTTATGGAAGGTTATGAGGAAGACTCTGAGAAAAAGGAGTAAATTTCTCTTTTCGCTTTTTAGCTACTAAGACCACATTGCACATCTTTTTAGACCATGTTTTCAAATTGATACTGTTGCGATTATGGTTGTTTCTATTATTTTCTTTAGGAGTTTTCATTAAGGGCATTTGTGTTATATTACAGTTAGATTTATAAATTAAAGCCATAACCTTTTGATTATTGATTATTTAGCGTGGTTAATATGAAGGTTAGCAAAGGAATGTTTTTAGAGCTTGATTATACTGGGAAGATTAAAGAAGGGATGTTTGTATTTGATACTACTATTTTGGATGTTGCTAAGAATAACGACCTTTTTGAAAAAGACAAGGTTTATACACCAGTGAGGCTCTGTGTTGGGCGAGGGCACGTCATTAAGGGACTTGATGACTCGCTGGAAGGAAAAGAGATTGGTGAGGAGTATTCTGTGGAGATAGTTCCAGAGAATGCCTTTGGAAAGAGGTCAGCGGGGCTCATTAAGCTTGTCCCTCTCTCTCAGTTTAAGAGAAGCGATATAAACCCAACTCCGGGGCTTAATGTACAGATAAATGATACAGTTGGCGTTATAAAGAATGTAAGTGGAGGAAGAGTTTTAGTTGATTTTAACAACCCATTATCAGGAAAAGACGTCATTTATGAAGTTAAGATCCTAAGGGAAATTGATAACACTAAGGAGAAGGTTGAGTGTGTGTTGCAAAACAGGCTTGGTTTAAAGCCTGAAGGCATTGACATTGAAGGAGAGAAGGTAAAGATTGTTGTTAAGTTCACTCTCCCACCTCAGGTTATTGAGCTTGTTTCTAATGAGATTAAAGAGTGCATAAATGAAATTAAAGAGGTTTTGTGGGAAGAGAAAAAAGAGGAAAAGCCCACCGATAAGAATCAAATCACTCCAAAGCCAAGTGCTGAAAGTGACAAGCTTAGCGAAGGCAACCAGAGTACAAAAGAAACCCCTAAATAAAAAAATTGATTGTAAGAATTACTTAAAAAATTATTTAAAATTCAATTGGAAGATGAGCCATCTTCAGGCTCTTCTGTTTCTCTTCGGATTACCTTAACATCATCTATTTTTAATGTAATCGGGATAGGAACCGCAGCGTTTAAAAGTTCCACAACTAACTCTTCTTTCGAAGGGTCTATTCTGGTGACCTTTGCATTTTCCCTTTTGAAAGGGCCTCCGATTATCTCAACGATATCATTTTTGACTATATTTACTGTCTTTTTCCTAGTTATCTCTATTAGGTGTTCTATCTCTTTATAATCTATTGCTGATTTGAGTATTCCTCTCGCATAAGGCACACCTTGAATGGCTCCTTCTACGCTCTGCCTATCCTTCGCCTCTATTATGATATATCCTTTCATTCCATGAGGATGGACTACTGAATACACCTCAAAGCCTTTTTTAGCAGCGTTGCTAGACACAAAATCAAGCACCTGCTCTTCCCTGTTTGCTGTAGCCTTCACAATAAAGAACTGTGGTTTAGACTCTTCATCCATTAAAAACACCTTATCCAAATAAATAGTATTTAATCATGCTAATTACAAAACCAAGGGCGCCAATCGCCAAAATGCCAAGCCCAGTAATTTTTAAAACATTTTTGTACTCTTCTTGAGTCGGCCTTCTTGTCAGCCTTAAGGCAACCTTGCACTGGTAAATGAATTCTTTTAGTGACATTTTAATCATAGAAAAAAATAACAATTTATAAAGTTAATCCTTTTAGTCCACAAATTCTATCCCTAAATCAGATTCCATCTCTGATTTTTCTTTAGGTGTGAATTTTGAGCCTAATATCTGAGAGGATTTTACTCCTGTGACGATTACCATTACTCTTAGAGTTTTTTCAAAGTCCTCGTATATTTGAGCCCCCCAGATCACTTTAGCTTCAGGGTCAAGTTTCTCATGGACCATTTCCATTACCTTCTTGGACTCTGAAAGGGTTAAATCAGATCCCCCTGAGATATTAATGAGAGCAGCAGAAGCCCCTGATATATCCACGTCTAATAAAGGATTCATTATTGCCTTCTCCACAGCTTCTTCAGCCCTGTTTTCACTATCTGATTCTCCGACTCCGATTAAAGCGACTCCACCATCTCTCATTACTGCCCTGATATCTGCAAAGTCAAGGTTTACAAGCCCTGCCCTTGTAACGAGCTCTGCTATTCCCTTTACGGAATTAGTTAGTATCTCATCAGCCACTTTAAAAGCAGTATTTATAGGAAGGTCTGGAACAAGCTCTAAAAGCTTATCATTTGGAATGACGATTAATGTATCAACGGCTTTTCTAAGCCTTTCAAGGCCATATGCAGCATTTTCATATCTGGCCTGCCCTTCCATCGCAAAAGGAATAGTTACAATAGCAATCGTTAGTGCTTCTTGTTTCTTTGCAAGCTCTGCAACAACTGGAGCGGATCCCGTACCCGTACCTCCCCCAAGTCCGCAGGTTATAAAAACCATATCGGCTCCTTTGAGAGACTCTTTAATTTCATTTTCATTTTCCCTTGCAGCCTCTTCGCCTACCTTTGGTTTCGCACCTGCACCAAGCCCTTTAGTTAGTTCTCTTCCAATCAGAATCTTTTTATCTGCATTTGTATAAAGTAGGTCTTGGGCATCAGTGTTCACTGCTATTGTCATAACGCCCTTTATTCCAACCTGATTTATTCTTGAAAGGGTATTATTCCCTCCGCCACCACAACCAATAACCCTTATGCTTGCCTTTTGTGAATCTACTAGTTTCTCAAGTTCCTTATCAATCTCACTGTGCCCCATCTCTCTTTTGATTAGATTAGAATTGGAGACATTAGCTTTCGCGTTCTCAATAATACTATCCATTTTATCTTCCCTCCTACACAATAGCAATCATTATTTGTGCTGTTATATTTAAATTTTTGTTTTTCGAAGGGATATAAGCTTTTAGAAAATAGATTTCGCAAAATTCGAAATTTAAACAATTTGAATAATTTAAAATTTTTGTTTTTTTAGATATTAAAGAGTTCGTTTAGGATTTTTATCTTGTATAATATTAAGTTTTCAGATGATACATAGCTTACTTGCGTGTTCATACCCTTAGGCACTTTTGTTTTTTTCGATAGGCTCTTTTTTTGGTTTAATACATAAAAATAGTGTGTCTACGTTAATTTTGTACTCTTTGTAATCTTTAAAGTATTTAAAAACTGCATTCCTGAGTACTTTAAGCTTTTTAGACCTTGAAAGTATTGAAACGGCAACTATTCTTTTAGAAACTCTTTTCATTTCCCTAATTGCCTTGTGTATGCTTGAGAAGTTCTGCGCACAGGTTACACTTACGATAATGTCAAAGGCTTCATCTTTGAATGGAAGGTTCTCTGCACTGCCTTTAATGTTTTTATAAGGATTTAATTTAAGCATTGACTCGTTTTTATCAATTCCTATTACTTCGCTTGTCTTAACGAACACAGAGGTGGAAATCCCAGTGCCACATCCCACATCTAAAACCTTATCGCTAGCAGTAGGTTTAACAAGCCATTTGATAAAGTGCGCCTTCTCAAGCTGTTCGGCCCTCCTAAGCCGATTATAAATAAGAGAACTCGCATCGTAGCTATCCATTTTGGTATCGATATCTAATCCTTAAAGCAATCGGTTAGGTTGTATAATCCAATTCTAGTATCATCTAACTTTATATAAGGAAATGAATCTTGTAGACAATTAAGAAGAGCAAAATCACCAGCACCATAAACATCGCCTTCACCATTTTTGCATTCTCCTCCAAAAAAACAATGATCAACATAAGTCATGTTCTTATTGTCTCCATCTCCTGGAGGAACAACCTCTGTTTTATAGCTTATATCACTCATATCAATGCCACCCTCTGCTGTATCATCAGGATTTAGAATTGACTCTAATCCACAACAATCTCCATACTCATATGGCGGCACCAAATCTCCTTTCATCCTTTCAAGAAAAGAGGGTGCTTCTTCGTATTTCATATACGCTGACCTGTTAACATGATCCTCAAAACAGGTATAATTCCAGGATTTGTTTGCAGAACAATACATCTGAACTGGGGTATAAAGCTTTTGCAATAAAGCCGGGTCTGATTGTTTTGTCCCATTGATAAACCTTACTATATCTAACGTCGAATAATTAAAGTAGTTATGATATTTGTTATCCGTGTTATCTGCATATGTTGGGTCTTCAAGGCCGATTATAGGAACTATAACTGAAAAATTTACCGTTTGGTTCCACGTTGCAAAGGGAGTATTTAGATAAATCCAAGTAGTTGAGTTTACCCCTACGCCAAATTCTCCAGTGGTGTTATCCTGAAAAATTTTAATATCAGCATCAGCATAGTCCTTACCAAACTTAAGTTCATATCCCGGGGGATAGTAATAATCTACGTATCCTTCCATTTTCTTTAATACTGAAGTCATATTTAAATCGTTTGAAAAATGGTTGTTAATTCCAACATGGGTTTCATTCCAATATAGCCCTTTGAAATAAACTTCAAAATCATCTCCTGAAGGAAGATAGCTATATTCTCTTGAAATATTATTTAATGCACTATAAGCGCTTTCTTGCATTATAGATGGAATAAGGTCATATTTTAGTGATTGGTAAAACTCATGGGCGTATTCTAAAGAATACCATTCAATAGCTTTGTACTCTACATATGATTTGTGGGCAGGCGGGGATACCATCAGTACAAAAAAGCCTACCAATAATGCTGAGATTATTGTAAAAAATACGCCCTTTTTGTTCTTTTTCATTTCCAAACCTGCACCTCAAAGACACACGGGCCGTAATTCTTATTGCCCTCTGAAGCTGACACAATCCACTTAACTGAAGCAATTTCTGAATACTTTGACAAAGGATCGGGATCTCCAGGATCTTCAGTACTAGATAAAACTACCGGATCACTAATTGGTGGATTAACACATTCAAGAATAGAGAAATTGCCTCCCGTAGCATTTACAAACTGGTTTTTGAATATTGTATTTAGGATTATTTCAGAGAATTTTGAGGCATTGCCTTTGATTATCGAAGTAGGGTCTTCTACTTCTTTTGCATAAAGAATAAGAATCTGCTGATCAAGTTTATTATTTAGGTTACATAAAAGTTCTTCATCATAAAAGCACTCGTTTACATAAAAGCCTATGCTTGAATTTCTGACATCAATACTATCAAGTTTGTTATTGAAGTAGCTTCTTATTTCATTTGCGAAATCAAATTCCTTGTAATTAATTTCAGTTGCTGGAACCGTTAAAAACATCATTACACCTATAAATAAGACCGCAAAGCCTAAAAGAGCATCCATCGTAAAAAAATATCCTTTCTTGGAATTCACTAAAAAGCCACCTCTTAAAACCAGTAGTCTTTTTGTAACTAGGAATATTTAAATCTTGGCATTATTGTAGCCTTTTGAGGCATTTTGTTTTCACGTAAATAAGGGAAATTGCAGGGTATAATTGAAGTGCAAGGGATAATAACCAAAAGAGATACATAAAAGAAAAGTATACAAATAACAAAGTTTCGTAACCAAAATGGTCAAAAGTTTAGTATATTTTAACATAACTAGTATACAAAATAGTAACATTTATATATTAGTTTAATTTAGTAGTGTTTGCTATGAGAACTTGGCTCCCTTCCTCCTTCTCATAACCCCCCTATACCTTACAAGGGAGCCATTTTCCTTTTTTTTGAAGGCTTAAATCGTTTCTCGAAGTTTTTTAATAACCGATAACGTTTGCCATAAATGCCCAAGACCCCTTGGTACAGCTTAAGGTTATTCTTTGTGCGAATCCATCCCTTCTTATTTTGGGCCAAAGGATCAAAGTATGCTAATGAATGGGATTTCACGAAGTGAAAATAATCTAAATAAAACTTAGAATAAAACAACGAAATTGTTAGAAGTTTTTCTCTTAGGAAAATAGTGACTTAATCTTTTGAAGCAATGTCTTTTTCTTAAAAATTTTATGTTTTGTTACCCTTAATGTTTTCTTCTCCAAAAGTGATGTTTTTATGAAGTACTGAAGACAATCAGTTGCACAAAAGAACGCCTTCTTCCTATACCCTCTCTTTCCAAATTCAAGAATCAAAGGCTCTTCACTGTATATCAATTCATTTCCACAAACTGCGCATTTTTTTAGATTAAATGGATCAGATTCTTTTAATTTTTTAAAAATCGCATTAAAGGAAGGAGAATCCTTATTTAAAAGATCCCTATACAGATCCTTTATCTCTTCCCTTGAAAGGGTATTTAGGTATTCTGAAAATTTCATTTTCAAGCATTTTTAGATATAGGGGGCGTTAGTGTATACTAATTATCATTTTATGCAAACCAATATATAAATTTTTTCATTATGGAGTGATAATTATACAAATTGTGGTTTTTAGTGAAAAATAGCACTAATTCCACAAAACCTCTACAAAGGGGAACATTTAAATATCAGTATGCCTTTTTAGTGATTGGGATTTGGTGTTTTTTAAGTGATTGAAAAGATTTGCTTGGAAGATTAAAAAGGATAGATAATGTTAAGGAATGTGCGGATAAATTGAATTATAAACTTACCTTGGTGGGACGATGGTAATACTTTTTGATAGGTTTAATATGCCTGATGATATTTATGAGATAATTTTTTCAACAAGCCAGCAGGTTATTGTTGGAAAGCTTTTGGTTAAAGAGCTTAAAGAGCATGGTGGAAGTCTCACAAAAACCGAGATGTCTATGTTTGCTACGGCCCTTCACGATGGCACCATGGTGACCGAAATTGATGAGCCACCATTTTATGGAAAGAAGGTAAGGCTGTCTTATAACAAAAGGCAATTTTATGATAGAATCTTGACCCCTATGAAAAGCATGGGGCTTATCTTTTACGACCTTTACAAAAAGACTTATAGCTTAAGTGATAAGTTTAGCTCTGATATGCAAAAGATCGGGCTTATGTGGTCCATTGAATACAAAAAGCCGATTGGAACACCGATTAAAAAGCCTAATTAAGGATTAACGCTTTCTAAAATGAAAGTTACTCAAAAGCAGTGTGTTAGCCTTCTTAAGAGGTACTCTTTAAAATATTCTTCAGCTTCGGGATTTGATAATGTTTTAAGGCATTCTACTGTTGTTAGGCAGGTCGCAAAAGGAATACTTAAAGATATTTCTGAGTTTAGCACTAAAAATGAAGAGTTTAGTCTAAGAAAAGATAATAAAGAAGTGAAAAAAATCGATACGGATCTTGTTTTGGCGGGTGCAATGCTTCATGATATTGGAAGGTTTAAGTGCCCGCCAGATTCAAAGGATTCAATTAGACACGGAGTTGAAGGATATAAAATCCTAATGGGTGAAGGACTCAGTGATTTAGCACAAATCGCCAGAAATCACATTGGGTTCGGGATCAAAAAAAGCGATATCATAAGGTTGGGGCTTAACCTTCCAAAGAAGGATTTCATTCCAACGACTACAGAAGAGAAGATTGTTTGTTTTGCCGATAAACTGGTAAACTATGATAATATAATCAGTTTTGAGGATTGCTTAAGAAGGTTTACACAAGAGATTGGTTTACACGCTATAAATAGAGGAGTTCTACTTGAAAATGAGATTATGGCACTTTGCGGAAATAAAGGGATTTCAATCAAGAACTCAAGGGATTTGATTAGATTCATTCCTGACAAAAAGATTAAGGAGATTTGGAATGCTTCTCTAGCCAAAAGAATATTTTGCGATTTTAAGGCTAATACTAAAGAAGATAATACAAGAGAAGACAATCTAAATGCCAAGGAAGATTACGCCAATATAACCAATTACACATTTCTTTTTGTAAATATAGTAAATTCCTCTAAAGAAAGCATTTTATGTATGTTACTAAAGATTAACGAATTGGGCGAATTAATGGATATCTCGTATAACAACAGAGATTCCAACGCACTCAAAATAGAGGTTTTTGATGAAAAGATTTTAGAGATTTATAAAAGGAGCGAAGAGATTTGGGAGAATCCAAAGGTACTTATTGATTTTATTGATTATATGGTTATTCCAGAGGAGATTAAGCAAAGGATTATTCTTGCATTGTTAAATAGATAGTTGTGATTTTAATATTTATTTAATTAAAAACTAATTTGAAAATAAGGACGTTTTTTATCCCAGATAAGACATTTT